>CAMRBL010000041.1 GCA_947040435.1 uncultured Rikenellaceae bacterium | reverse complement strand
TCAATGCCCGTACGTATCGACAAAATTAGTGTTGACGTAGGTGATAAAGTTAAAAAAGGTGATTTAATTGCAGTTATGGATCAGACACAGTATAACCAAACTGCGGTTCAAGTTGCAAACCTTGAGGCTGATTACATTCGTTTGAAAGCAGTTTATGATGCAGGTGGCGTTTCAGAGCAGCAGTTAAATGCAGCAGAGACTCAACTGAAAGTTCAAAAAGAGGCTCTTGCACTTTTGAGTGATAATATCCAGTTACAGAGTCCGATTAATGGAGTTGTTACAGGTCGATATTTCGATCCAGGAGATATGTTTTCAATGACACCAAATGCAAGTGGAAGTGCAAGTATTCTTCAAATCATGCAGATAGACAAGCTGAAAGTTAGCATTAACGTATCAGAGAACTATTTCCCATATGTTAAGCTAGGCATGCCAGTTACAATTATCGCTGACATCTATCCTAATGAGGTTTTTGAAGGAGAAGTATCTCTAATCTACCCAACTATTGATCTAAAATCAAGAACATTTACAGTTGAAGTTACAATACCAAATAGCTCATCTAAATTACGCCCAGGAATGTTCACACGCTCTACAATTAAACTTGGAAGTGAAATAGGAGTTATGGTTGAAGATCTAGCGATCCAAAAACAAATTGGTAGTAATGAGAAGTATGTTTTCGTAATTAAAGATGGCATCGCAAACCGAGTTACAGTTAAAACAGGTCGCCAAATCGGAAAATATATAAATGTAACAAGTGGTTTAGAGGGCGGCGACGTAGTTGCAATCCAAGGAGTTTCTAAATTAGCAGATGGAACACAAGTAGAGATTAAACAAAACTAATCTGACAAATAGAAGATGAAAATTTATGAATCGTCGGTAAGAAAACCGATATCAACAATACTGATATTTGCTGGAGTCATGTTCTTTGGTCTGTTCTCATTGAAGAACCTATCTGTAGACATGTACCCCGAGATGGATATCCCCTCGATTAGTGTTATTACAACATATGCAGGAGCTAATGCCTCTGACATTGAGGTAAACATTACTCGTCTACTTGAAGACAACTTAAACACAGTAGAGAATCTAAAAGACCTTACATCTGAGTCAAGAGATAATGTCTCTGTTATCTCACTTGAAATGGAGTGGGGCTCGGACCTCAACGAGGCAGCAAATGATATTCGAGATGTAGTAAATAGAGTACAAAGTGAGTTGCCTGATGGAGCAGATGTTCCAACAATCTTTAAATTTAGTAGCTCAATGATTCCTGTAATGATGTTGTCTGCAACTGCAGATGATAGCTATGCAGCTTTAGAGAAGATACTTGATGAAAAGTTAGTAAATGTTCTAAATCGTATTGATGGAGTTGGAGCAGTTAGTTTGGCTGGAGAGCCTGTTCGTGAAATTCAAGTGAATGTTGACCCTCAGAAAATTGAGGCTTATAACATCTCTGTTGAGCAGATTGGACAATTAATTGCACAAGAGAATATTAATATCCCTAGTGGAACAATTGATATAGGTAACAACACTTTCAACGTTAAAACAGATGCTGAATTCACAAATAGTGATGTTCTGCAACAGATTATTGTAGCACACCGTGATGGGAAAGATATCTACCTAGAAGATGTTGCTCAGATTAGAGATACGCTTGAAAAAGCAACTATGGACGAGCGTATCAATGGCAGAAGAGGTGTTCGTATTATCATTCAAAAGCAATCTGGAGCAAATACCGTTGAGATAGCGAATGATATATTTGCAATTCTACCTCAAATACAAGCTAGTCTCCCTCAGGATATTAAGATTGACATCATCATGGATGGATCTGAGTCTATCGTAAATAGTATCGCTTCACTAAGTGATACAGTTATGTATGCCTTTATCTTTGTGGTACTTGTGGTTTTATTCTTCCTTGGACGCTGGAGAGCAACGTTTATTATATGCTTAACGATCCCAGTCTCATTGATTGTATCGTTTATATACCTTTATGCTACTGGAAGTACAATTAATATCATCTCTCTTAGCTCCTTGTCTATTGCCATAGGTATGGTTGTGGATGATGCGATTGTGGTACTTGAAAACATCACCAAACATATTGAGCGAGGAAGTACTCCGAAAGAGGCTGCAATCTATGCAACCAATGAAGTTTGGTTAGCCGTAATAGCTACCACACTGACCGTTGTTGCTGTATTCCTTCCACTAACAATGATATCAGGAATGGCTGGTATTATGTTCCGCGAGTTAGGATGGATCGTATCATTAATTGTTTGTGTATCTACAATTGCCGCTATCACTCTAACACCAATGATGTCTGCCTACCTACTTAAAGCAGAAACTAGCGAGTCTAGAAAGAAAAAATACAAAGGGTTGGGTATTATATTCCGTCCTATTGAAGCATTTCTTGACAAACTAGACAATGGATACGAAACAGTATTAACATGGGCGGTAAGACACCGTACAGTTGTTATTCTATTCTCTGTAGGTATATTTTTCTCTAGTTACCTCTTATTAGGGAAAGTACCAACAGAGTTCTTCCCTCCTGCCGACAACGGAATCATCGCCGCAGAGGTTGAGTTAGAACAAAATATCGGAGTAGAGTATACTGCTACAATAGCTAGGCAAATAGATAGTATTATCTACAGGAAGTATCCTGAGATACAAATCATATCTGCAAGTGCTGGTGCATCATCAAGTAGCAGTGCCTTTGCTGCTATGAAAACTAGTGGATCACATTTAATTAACTATAATTTCCGACTTCCACCCGCAGGGTCAAGAAATAGATCAATATATCAAATTAGTGATCTTTTGCGTGAGGATTTAGACCAGATACCAGCTGTTCGCCAGTACACCGTAATTCCAGGAGGAACACAAGGTGGCGGAGCATCATCTGCGAGTCTCATAGAGCTTAAAATATTTGGATACGACTTTAACACAACGAATGCCATCGCAACAGACCTTAAAGAGAAAGTTGCTGCACTAAATGGAACTCGTGACGTACAGCTATCTCGTGATGATTTAAGACCTGAGTACAATGTCAATTTAGACCGAGATAGACTAGCTTTCTACGGATTAAACAGTGCAACAGTATCATCATATATCCGTAACCGTATTAACGGACTAGACGCATCTAAGTATCGTGAAGATGGTGAGGAGTATGATATTGTCATTCGTTATGCAGAACCTTTCCGTAAATCAATTGAGGACATAGAGAATATTCTTGTTTACAACAGTGAAGGTACAGGAATTCGTGTTAAGGATATAGGTAAAGTAGTTGAAGAGTTCGCTCCACCAACAATCTCTCGTGTCAATCGCCAGCGTGTTGTTAGTGTAGAGGCATCTATGGCTGAAGGTGTTGCATTAGGTGACGTTGTGAAGCAGATAAATGAACTACTCGAAACTTACGAAGTTCCTGACGGAGTTACTCTAGAAGTAGGTGGTACGGTAGAGGATCAGAATGAATCATTTGCAGATTTAATGATGCTATTTATATTGATCGTAATTTTAGTATACATTGTTATGGCTACTCAATTTGAGTCATTTGTTATGCCACTAATCATTATGTTTACACTACCATTTGCATTTACAGGAGTATTCCTTGCACTATACTTAACGGGGACACCATTAAGTTTAATTGCCTTGATTGGTGCGATTATGTTGGTAGGTATCGTTGTTAAGAACGGAATTGTAATCGTAGACTTTACGAACCTTCTTCGCGAGAGAGGAGCTTCAATCAATCAATCTGTTATCAGTGCAGGAAAGAGTCGTCTTCGTCCAGTACTTATGACATCTTTAACTACTATTCTTGGTATGGTTCCTCTAGCTATGGGGACAGGAGAGGGTTCTGAGATATGGCAACCAATGGGTATTGCAGTTATCGGAGGACTTACATTCTCTACAATATTAACATTAGTTGTAATCCCAGTTGCATACTCTATATTTGGCGTAATAGGAGTTAGTCGAAAGAAAAAAGCGAATGCTAAAAAATCTTAAAAAAGATATAAATTAAATATTACCATATGAATCTATTACAAGTTAATCCGAGTAATAATATTCATATGGTAATAAATTAAATTTTAATAATATGAAAGCTATATTTATCACATATAACCAGATCTTAAATGATAGGGTTCACGAAATTCTAGATAGAAAATTCGCTAGAGGATTCTCTAAATGGGAGCTTACACACGGTAGAGGAAGCACTGACGGAGAGCCACACTACGGATCTCATGCATGGCCATCTATGAATTCATCAATATTAAGTGTTGTTGATGAGAGCAAAGTAAAGCCAATAATGGATGCACTACGAGAACTAGACACTGAGACAAAGATGCAAGGTCTACGAGCGTTTGTATGGAGTGTAGAAGATCAAATTTAAGATAAATCTCAAACAGTAGTTTGATGATTATGGTTAATTTAGCATCGCTGATAGTTCGTATCTAAACTATCTTGCGATGCTTTTTTTTAGTTTCATCCATTACTATCTTAGTTCACTTGATTAAATGAATAGATATAGTGGTATGATTTTTGAGTTTAGGAGTTCAAACACTTTATTAATAGCTAGTATATATGAAAAAACTAATTTTAATTCTGTTATTACAGATCATATGCCACAACATGTATGCACAAGAGGTAGTAAAAGAGACCCATTTATACTCTGTCAAGGGAGCCGACTCGCTGAAACTTGATAGATATTACACACAATCTTGCCACAGTACACAAGAGCTTAAGCCTGCAATTATATTTATGTTTGGAGGGGCATTTTATACTGGAACACGAGATGAGATGCGCTACATATCATGCTTTGAGTACTATGCGAAGAGGGGCTATGAAGTCTATTCGATAGATTATAGACTTGGATTAAAGGATGTAAATCTAGAGAGCATAAAACCCGTATCTCAACTAATAACGACAATTGACAATACAATTAATATCGCCGTAGAGGATCTATATGATGCAACGACATATATTGTTGGACGCTCTAAAGAGTGGGGAGTTGACCCATCTATGGTAATAACATTTGGGTCAAGTGCTGGAGCTATAAGCATACTACAAGCGGAGTATTATAGTGTCAACAAACACACTCTATCTAGGAAACTCCCTAAGGATTTTAAATACAAGGGAGTCATAAGTATGGCAGGGGCAATATTCTCGACTAATGGAAAACTGAAATGGAATAGATGTGTTGCACCGATGTTGATGCTCCAAGGCAGTGCAGACAGAAATGTTCCATATAATAGTAAAAGGGTCTTTAAGTATGGATTTTTTGGATCAAAAGCGATAGCAAAGAGTCTTGCTAAGGTGAAGAGTCCGTACTATTTCTACACGTTCGAAGGGGCGGGACATGAAATTGCCGTTTCACCAATGGACAATAATAGAGCTGATATTGATGCTTTTCTAGATAAACTAGTGATCGGTAAACAACCGCTTGAGATTACAAAAACATCTGTAAACAGATCTAAAGCGAGAGTTAAAGATAGGTTTTCAATAAGAGACTACATTAAGGCAAACTTCAATTAATAAAACAATAAAGCTTTTTAAAGTTCTGCAATGCAAAACTTTAAAAAGCTTTATTTTATTTCGATATAAACGTACGTATCTCTACTTTTCTATTACTCTATATGTGAGTCTTTCAACCCAAGGAAGTACAGAATACCATCTAATCCAATTGTCGAAAGAGTCTGTTTTGCACTCTCTTTAACCTTAGGTTTAGCATGGAATGCGATTCCCAGTCCAGCCATATTAAGCATCGGAAGATCATTTGCGCCATCACCTACTGCGATAGTTTGCGCAATATTTACATTTTCTACTTGAGATATAAGTCTTAGTAGCTCCGCTTTACGCTTACCATCTACTATCTCACCAATATGACGACCTGTTAACTTTCCGTCAACAATTTCAAGTTCATTAGCATATACATAGTCAAATCCATATCTTTTTCTTAGATATTCACCAAAGTATGTAAATCCACCAGAGAGAATTGCAGTTTTAAATCCAACGCGTTTCAAAACACTCATCAGCCTATCTAAACCCTCTGTTATCGGCAGGTTCTGCGCAACATCTTCGAGAACAGACTCATCTAACCCCTTCAACATACTTATTCTACGCAGAAAGCTCTCATTAAAATCTATCTCCCCTCGCATAGCCGACTCAGTTATAGCTCTCACCTCTTCGCCCACATTAGCACGATCAGCAAGTTCGTCAATTACCTCAGTTGTAATTAATGTTGAGTCCATATCGAAGCATATCAACCTTCGACATCTACGATACATATCATCTAATTGCAGAGATATATCTAGCCCTTGACTATTAGACAACGATATAAAGTCCGACTGCATTTGGGCTCTATCTTTAGGAGTTCCACGCACAGAGAGCTCAATACAAGACTTAGCTGCTCTTTCGTCCTTTTTCAGAGGAATACGCCCCGTTAATCTTATAATAGAGTCAATATTCAAATCTTGAAAAGATACAATTTTCGTCACCTCAGCAATTTGTTTAGCCGTGATCTGTCTTCCAAGCAATGTAATAATGTGTCTATTTTTACCTTGTAATGCGACCCAATTTTCATATTCGGCAATACTAACTGGAGTAAATTTTACACTAATATCCAATTCGTATGCTTTGAAAAGCAGCTCTTTCATTATCTCTCCAGCCTTATCTGTTGTAGTTTTAAATAGTATCCCCAACGATAGACTTCTATGAATATTAGCTTGTCCAATATCCAATACAAAAGCATCATGCAGAGCTAATATGTCTGTCAATGCCGATGTTACTCCAGGTTTATCTGCACCTGCAATATTTATCTGAATTACTTCAACTTTCTTATCTGTCATATCTAATTTAAATTACACTACAAATATAACATGATATTACATTAATTACAATTATATTATAAGAACAATTTGTATCTTTGTGCATCATTTATCAAAACAACGCTATTGTTGTATAAAATTATTATTTATTATGACTTTTTTAACACTTACCAACCCTGTAACAACCCTAGCAGACTCTGTCGCTACGGACACCGTAACTAAACCAACTCTAGAAGTTCTCAAGGAAATTATCCCTGCAGACACTGCAGCAGTGGATACATTATCTAAAATCGTAAATGTATTTAGCGATATGTCGATGCAAGACGCTATATCATTTGTTATTAAAATGGTATTAGACCTATCATTTCGACTAGTAGGTGCTATATTAATCTACTTCGTCGCACAATGGGTTATAAAGCGTATTGTGAAGTTAATGGTAACTGTATTTGAGCGCAGGAATATTGATATATCTTTAAGAGGCTTTTTGGTGAGTCTAATAAAAATATCCATGAATATAATTGTCATAATCTCAATTGTCGGTATTTTAGGGGTTAACACCTCATCATTTATAGCTCTATTTGCTTCAGCGGGTTTGGCAATTGGTATGGCACTAAGCGGAACATTACAAAACTTTGCTGGAGGACTTATGGTACTCTTCATCAAACCATTTAAAGTAGGCGACTTCATTGAAGCTCAAGGGTATTCGGGAAGTGTAAAGGAGATCTCTCTATTTAATACGTTAATAAACACAATTGATAATAAAACAATTATCATTCCTAATGGAGGACTATCTACGGGAATTATAAATAACTACTCTAAAGAGCCGGTACGAAGAGTTGATTGGACATTTGGAATAGCATATGGAGATAATTATGATGTCGCTAAAGAGACAATAACTGAGATGTTAAATAAAGATACAAGAGTTATTAAAAATCCTGATATTTTTATTGCTCTTCATAGTCTTGGCGATAGTTCTGTTAATATTGTAGTTAGAGCATGGGTAACTTCAGAAGAGTATTGGGATCTATATTTTGATATTAATGAGAAGGTATATAAGACATTCCCAATGGTTGGACTAAGTATTCCTTTCCCTCAGATGGACATTCACATGTCAAAATAGACAGATATTCTATAACGCGAAACATCTCCATGGGGGTAAAAAACTACGGATAAATCTATTAATTATATATATCTTTTTGATGGCATAATATTTGTGTTATTAGACTTTAATGTAAAAACTTCTTCTCTTAGATGCAACATTATTGAAGAAATTTACGTCTAATATAAACATAGAGGCGAATTAAAGTCGCCTATTAAAAACATTAAAATTAGAATCTATGAAAAAATTAGTTTATTTATCAGCTGCACTTTTATTTGCTGCATGTAGTGACGACGATGTTACAGATATTACGATTGTTCCTACTGAGGAGATAACAACTGCCTTTGCAAAAGATTTCCCTACTGCAACAAATGTAGAGTGGACATTGAAGTCTGGGTACTATGTTGCAGAGTTTAACCGCTCAGCTTCGAATATTGCTCCAACTTCAATTCAATCGACTGAAGTGTGGTACACTACAGATGGAAAACATCAACTTATTGAGACAGATTTTGAAAACGTAGCTGAACTTCCTGAACCAATCCAAACTGGGATTAATGCATGGATAGCAGATAGATTAACTACATCTAATCAAAAGTTTATTGTTGATGATATTGATCGTATCGAAAGAGGTAGCGATGCGTATGTATACAATGTTGAAGTTGAGTATGAGAATGGATCTGCTAACGATATTGAGTATGACTTAATTTTTGATGCTGATGGTGTATTGATTTCTGAGACTCTTGATGTAGATGGAGACGATGTAGATGTTAACGTACCAACACCAACTGAGATTCAAACATATATCAATGATAACTATACAAATGCAAGAGTTATAGGAGTTGAAGTTGAATCTACCAATAGTTCTAAATACTATGATGTAGAGTTAATTGCAGGTCAAACAGAAGGTGCACTTGAGAACGTTGAATTTGATTTAACATTCTCTTATGACAAAATAGCATTTATTAAAGAAGAGGCTGACTTATTATTTTCTCAAGCTCCAGTAGCGCTACAAGATGCACTAAAAGTGATTGTAGCAACTGTAAGTGACGAGAATGTTGAAATCGAGCGTATTACAATGGCTGATAAAACTGTTACATATGTTATTGATGCTGATGATGCAGCTGAGGTATTAGATGACAGAACTTTCAACGCTGATGGAACAGAGGTGAAATAAACACTCTGTGTTAAGTTGCAAGATACCGAAAATATAAATAAAAAAGACTATCTCGAAACTAAGGTTTTGAGATAGTCTTTTTTTAGTTTAATAAGATGTAGTGAACTGCCTATATGGGCGGTTATACACTATCACTTGAATATATGTATATTTATAATTTTGACAAATTAATTGCATTTGCGATATTCTCTCCATCCAATGCCGCAGATACAATACCACCTGCATACCCTGCACCCTCTCCTGCTGGATATAGGTTTGAATACTGCTCGTGAGCTAATGTAACTTTATCTCTTGGAATACGTACTGGAGTAGAGGTTCTCGACTCAACGCCAATAATTATCGCCTCGTTTGTCACAAAACCTCTCATCTTACGATCGAATCCATATAGCCCTTCACGCAGAGAGTCTGCAATTACAGTAGGCAACCACTCGTGCATACTAGAAGATCTCACCCCCGGAACATATGAACTCTTTGGAAGTGATGAAGAGTATCTAGCCGACACAAAGTCTGCCACACGCTGCGCTGGTGCAACTTGTGCATCTCCACCATGTCTACAAGCAAGCTCTTCATATTGTTGTTGATAGTATAATCCAGCCAACTCTCCATGTTTCTCTCTTAGGTGCTCAAAGTCCGACAGTCTAACCTCCGTAACCACTCCTGCATTAGCATATTCAGAGTTACGATCTGATGCCGACATTCCATTTACCACACACTCGCTAGAGTTTGTCATTGCAGGAACGATGAATCCTCCTGGACACATACAGAAAGAGTATACACCACGTCCATCAACTTGGTTAACTAAAGAGTATGAAGCAGCAGGTAACCACTCACCACGCTCAGGTTGATGATACTGAATTGTATCGATCAAAGATTGAGGATGTTCAACCCTCACACCCATTGCAAATGGCTTCGCTTCGACACGTATCCCTTTATTATGTAACATAATATATATATCTTTTGCCGAGTGTCCCGTTGCAAGGATAACCGCAGCTCCATCAATAACCTCATCGCCACACTTTACGCCTGCAACTTTATCTCCTTTTAGGATAATATCCGTTACTTTAGCGTTAAACTTAAAGATTGCACCACATGAGACTAGTGTCTCTCTGATATTACTAATAACTTTTGGAAGTTTATCTGTTCCAATATGTGGATGTGCATCAAAAAGTATCTCAGGATTTGCACCATGAAATACTAATGTCTGAAGTATTTTATTGTAATCTCCACGTTTTTTTGAACGAGTAAATAGTTTTCCATCCGAGAATGCTCCTGCCCCACCCTCTCCAAAGGCGTAGTTAGAGTCAGGATTAATCTCTTGATTTCGATTTATATTAGCAATATCAACCTTACGAGCCGATACATCTTTACCCCTCTCTAATAAAATTGGTTTGTAATTTAACTCCACTAATCGCAACGCTGCAAATAGTGCCGCAGGACCAGACCCTACTATTACAATAGGTGTTGCTTTATCTACATTAGGGTAATCAAAATGTAGTAACGCTGGCGTTGGTTCATTATCAATATAGAGCTCAAGCGTCAAATTTATTTTAGGAGTTCTTTTTCTTGCATCAATAGAGCGCTTCAATACTCTAATCATTGCAATCTGAGAAACCTCAATATCAGCATACTCTGCGGCTATTGAAGTATAAGTATCTTTGTCTGCGGCCTGCTTTGGAGTCAAAACAAGCGATATTTGTTGTGGCATTTACGTATTTTTTAATTGTTTTCGTTTCAAATTTACTATTTTTGTAGTTAGTATTAATGTTTTTTAGATCTTTTATTTAAATTACATTAACTTTATAGCACTAAACCGATTAAATAGAACCTAAATATAGACTTGTCATATGAGAAAAATAGTAATTATTCCAACCTACAACGAGAAAGAGAATATATCTATGATGATAGATAAAGTCTTCTCGCTAAAAGAAGAGTTTGATATCTTAATCATAGATGACAACTCGCCTGATGGGACAGCTAGTATAGTAAAGAAAGAGCAACTGAACCACAAGACTAGACTACATATTGTAGAACGTAGTGGAAAATTAGGTCTAGGTTCTGCATATATAGCTGGATTCAAATGGGCTTTAGAACATAACTACGATTATATATTTGAGATGGATTGCGATTTTTCGCATAACCCAGATGATTTAATTAGATTATACAATGAGGCAGTTAACGGAAGTGACTTAGTTATAGGCTCTCGATACATAAAAGGTGTAAATGTCATTAATTGGCCAATGTCTCGCCTTCTGATCTCATTTTTCGCATCTAAGTATGTAAAATATATTACAGGAATGCCTGTAAAAGATGCCACTGCGGGCTTTGTTTGCTACTCAAAAGAGCTCCTAAACAGCATAGACCTTGAGAGAGTTGAGATGAAAGGATATGGATTCCAAATCGAGATGAAGTACACATCTTGGAAATTAGGATCCAAAATAAAAGAGGTATCTATTATATTTACTGAGAGGGTTCAAGGGACATCTAAGATGAGTAGTAGTATATTTGGCGAGGCATTTTGGGGTGTAATGAAGTTGAGATTCAGAAGAATTAAAGGTAAAAACAAAACAGCATAATAAAAATATAGAGTCCAATGTCAAAAATACTGATCAAAAACGGAACAATTATAAATGAAGGTCTATCTTTTTGTGGATATATCTTATCTGAAAATGGAATGATAGTTGAGATTGGCGAAGGTAACGTACCAGACCTCCTAGAGCAAAACTTCCATGGTGAGACAATAGATGCTAAAGGTAAATTGGTTATCCCTGGAGTTATTGATGACCAGGTACACTTTCGTGAGCCAGGACTGACACACAAAGGAGATATTCATAGCGGATCTATTGCAGGTGTCGCAGGTGGTGTTACATCATACATGGAGATGCCAAACACATCACCATCGACAACAAACCAGACTCAATGGGAGTGGAAGATGGAGCGTGCAGCAGAGACTTCCGTTGCAAACTATTCGTTCTATATGGGTGCTACCAATGACAACATAGATAGCATATCAAAACTAGACCCTAAGCGTGTTTGCGGCGTTAAATTATTTATGGGCTCATCAACAGGAAATATGCTTGTAGATAGTGAAAAGATGTTATCCGCAATTTTTGCGGAGAGTCCGACACTAATCGCTACACATTGTGAGGATGAAGCTACAATTCAAGCTAATATAAAGCGATTTAGAGTAGAGTATGGCAATGATGTACTTCCATCAATGCATCCTCTAATTAGGAGTAGTGAGGCGTGTTATAAGAGCTCCTCACGTGCAGCAAACCTAGCGAGTAAATATGGAGCAGATTTACACATATTACATATAAGTACTGAGCAAGAGTTATCCATATTCGATGCAAAGCCACTTGAGCAGAAAAAAATAACAGGTGAGGTCTGCGTTCACCACTTATGGTTTGACGAAAGAGACTATGCAACAAAAGGAAATCTAATAAAATGGAATCCTGCAATTAAAAGCGAACGAGATAGAGATGCTCTTAGAGAGGCTTTAATTATTGGAAAACTAGATATTGTAGCAACAGACCATGCTCCGCACACACTTGAGGAGAAGTTAAAAGATTATTGGCAAGCTCCCTCTGGAGGTCCACTACTACAACACTCTTTAGTTGCAATGATTGAGATGGTAAATCAAGGAGTATTCTCTATTGAGAATGTTGTTACAAGGATGTGCCATGCACCTGCGATTCGTTACAAAGTAGATAAACGAGGTTTCCTTCGCCAGGGGTACTATGCCGATATTGTTATTGTTAATCCAAATATGAGTTGGCAGGTGAGTAAAGAGAATATTTTATATAAATGTGGTTGGTCTCCTTTTGAAGGAGTTAATTTTAATAATTCGGTTGAAACAACTATTATCAATGGAAAAGTTGTTTGTCGCAATGGAGACGTAAATCGCGACTACAGAGGCATGTCGCTGCATTTTAATCGATAGATAGAGTAATTTAGGCCATTTTAAATAATTTTAATTTAAAATAAAACAAAAAAAGATGCTAAATATTTTGGAAGTTTAAATATTTATCCTACCTTTGCACTGCAATAAAGAATTGCGGATATGGCGTAATTGGTAGCCGCGCTAGACTTAGGATCTAGTGTCGTGAGACGTGGGGGTTCGAGTCCCTTTATCCGCACTTCAAAAAAGACTATCTTTTGATAGTCTTTTTTTTTGTTATATATATTGGATCAATCGGAATTCTAGGTGAAGTAATACTTTTAAGCAAATATTTTTGATAGTCTGAAAATGAAGTACGGTATATCTCTAACACCTCTGAATTGAGATCTGAATGCCTTTACTTTCGCATTATAAGATTCAGCTGCAGCATTGGTAGATCTATTGTCAAAGTAGTTTATTATTATACCATAGTTGTTTCGCATTGTATTTATCACTGAATTAAAGAACTTAGATTGTAATCTATCTACCATATCATACCACTTTGCCAACTTTGTAAGTGCGATGCCCTTATCCGTTGTTTTGTTGTATATCTGAGTGAGCTCCATAGATATTTTGTAAGCCTCTTGTAT
>CAMRBL010000040.1 GCA_947040435.1 uncultured Rikenellaceae bacterium | reverse complement strand
CATAACATCGGAGCTATAAATATAACAGTTATATAATCACTAACTTTTCGTGTTTTAGTTCGTTGTTTTTTTACCTCCCATATATGGTTAAATGCACGTTCGATATTTCCGAATACTTTTATAACAGCCCATATCAGAGTGATAAATCCAACAGAAGCAAGAACCCCTCCTTGTGTATGGTTTAGTAAATCTGTTGCAAACGTTAATATCTTTTCGATGATTGGTTGATATTCAGGAAATGTCATTAATAGATCAACCTTGAAGTTGCTTTCCATTCCAAATCCCTTGACAACAGCAAAAATAAGTGCTGCGATTGGGACTATTGACATAAGGGTATAAAATGTTAAGGCTGCGGAGCGGATTAAAATATCATGCTCTCCAAACCCTTTTATTGTTAAGATAAATAACTTTATTTGACGTGTTGCCCAACGACTATATTTTGAGTTATATTCGTCTTCGGGTTTTTGCCAAATTCCTAGTGTAATAAAGTTTATAACTTGTTTTATCATTTTTTTTTGTTTTATGAAACTGCCCTGCGCTAGCTGCGCTGCGTGGTCGCAGAGAACAGATTTTATTTTATGGAACTATCTGCGCTGCGTGGTTGTAGGGAACTTATATTTTTAATATAATTGCCCACAGTTTGTGGTTGATTGTTGTGAAGGCAATTTGCTGTTTTCCCCCCTGCTTAATGTTTAACTCTGTTGCTATGCGGTCACTACTTAAATTGAAATCTTTTTTGAGGATGTCAATATTTTTTATCTTTCGATCTTTTAGTATGCGTTTGACCGATTTAGATGTGTATGGTATCATCTCATCTATCTCAATGATTCGTCCCATAACTCTATTTGGTATAGAGTTTGAAAATCCATACCCATTCTCAGATGCTACATATACACCTTGTGGTATGTAGAAATCTCTAACCACTCGAGCCTTTTGTAGTGACACATCAGGGATGATTAGATACTTATATTCTGTTTTAAAATCTAATAAATCAGAGGTTACTTTATCTCTATCTTTTTTTACGGTAAAATTACCTTGTCCTACTGCTATTGCACTAATGTTCTGCTCCTTTATCTCGGAGTCTAGCTCAATAACTACCTCTTTACACTCACCATTAAGAGAAATAACCTCGATGTTAGCGAAGTTAAAGATATTGAAAATTTCGTCAACATCTAATAGTGGAGAGCATTTTATTACAATTTTTCTTGCAATTTTTTTTAGGTCTTCCATTATATCCAATACATTTGGCGAGCAGTGTTGTAGTAGAAATAATTTTTCACCTTTCTCACCTCTTCTATCTGGATCAACATATATCATATCAGCAATGATTCCGATATTATTTGCTATAAAATCTTCGGCAGAGCTATTGATAATATCAATATTATCAACTTTTAGTTTTTTGAAATTTACACCTGCTAAATATGCTAGTGTAGGCTCTTTCTCTATGGATATTACACGTTTAAATCGTTTAGATAGAAAGTAACTATCTGCGCCGAGTCCACATGTTAGGTCTATACATAGCTCTCCTTTGTAATCTTTACACCTTGCACACTCTTCGCTACTGCTCTGTTCAAACGACAGAGAGGGGATAATGCATCGTGCATCGTAAAACGAAGGGAGTTTATTTTTTGCCCGTTGAAGATATTTAACTTGTGATGCCACAAGATTTGCGTGTTGGATTTTTTTATCCAACGCAATACGAATCGAGTCATTATTGATATTTTTATCAATAATATTTTTTGTCTCTTCGGAACATAGAATGTCAATCTCTTTGATTGAAAGCATATAATATCTACTATTTTGTATCGTCCATTATCACTTCAATTCTGCTATTTATAGCTTCGTATGTATCATTTGAGACATTTTCCCAGTTGATGGCAATCCCTATTACAGATACAATAATCAATATAATCATCACTTTTATAGATGAACTTTGTTCCTTAAACCACTTTATCATGCTAATGCAATTAAGCTAACTGCCATTATAACCATGCCAGTAATGAGTCCGTAAATTGATATATGATGCTCTCCGTATGCTCTTGCAGCAGGAAGTAGTTCATCAAATGATATGTATATCATAATTCCAGCTACAACGGCAAAAGTTCCGCTCATTAGTACTGGAGTTATAAAAGGTGTTAATATTAAATATGCT
Source organism: uncultured Rikenellaceae bacterium (assembly GCA_947040435.1). Lineage (GTDB taxonomy): Bacteria > Bacteroidota > Bacteroidia > Bacteroidales > Rikenellaceae > CAMQVY01. The sequence goes on along the minus strand of CAMRBL010000040.1, from coordinate 11,721 downwards.
ACAATAGCCCCTACTGGCTCAGCAAGTCCCGATAGGAAAGAGTACCAGAATGCTTTTTTTCTACTTCCCGTAGCGATGTAAATCGGTACAGAAACTGCAATACCTTCGGGGATATTATGTATTGCAATTGCAATTGCGATAGCAACCCCAACCTCTGGCGACTCAATTGCCGACATGAAAGTTGCAATACCTTCGGGGAAATTATGTATTCCAATCGCTATTGCAGTTATTATACCCATTCGAGATAATTTTTGTTTCATCTCGGGAGTAACGTTTTCCATCTGTTCAACCCCTCTTATTTCATGAGGGTTTTCAACTTTGGGAACTATTTTATCTATTAGTGCAGCGATAGTAATTCCGCCAAAAAATAGAGATACAACAAGAGTGTCTGCCATAACACTACCCATCTCCTCTGCAAGATCTAACCTTGCGGAGTGGAGTAGCTCCATGAATGATATATATATCATCACTCCCGCCGAAAAGCCAAGCGAAAAAGAGAGGAATTTCTTACTTGTTTGTTTTGCAAATAGAGCAATACAACTTCCGATACCAGTAGCTAAACCAGCACCAATTGTAAGTAAAATAGCGAATCCAACATCTGTCATATCTTAGTATATTAAAATTTCGAGTAAATTAACTCATAAAAAAATGATAAAACTTCAAAAGTTTTATCATTTTTTGCACTCCACAAAAATTTAGTTAGTTTTGAATGGCATTTTGATCTGCGCAAGATCTTTGTTAGCCTTTTCAATCTTCTGCGCAAGTTCTGCTTTGAAGTTTATAATTTTTGTTCTAATATCCGCGTCACCAGTTGCGATAATTTGAGCAGAAAGTATACCAGCATTTTTCGCACCGTCAAGAGCGACTGTAGCTACGGGAATACCTGCAGGCATCTGAAGAATAGATAGTATACTGTCCCATCCATCAACAGAGTTTGAAGATTTGATAGGTACTCCAATAACAGGAAGAGGAGTAAGAGCTGCGATCACACCAGGAAGATGTGCTGCACCACCTGCGCCTGCAATTATAACTTCGATACCACGTGTGTGTGCATTCTTAGCAAATTCTACTACCATTTCAGGCACTCTATGCGCTGACAATGCGTTAACTTCGTATGGAATCTCCATTTCGTCTAAAAATTGAGCGGCACTCTCCATGATTTTGAGGTCAGACGTGCTGCCCATAATGATACTTACTCTTGGTTTCATATGTAACTTAAAATTTAATTGTTTCTATTTATCACTATGCAAATATAGTGCTACTCTACAAAAGTACTCATTTAACTTGTTTTCTCAAATAAATTATATCAACTAAAGAGAAGAAAACTAAGTTTTCTAATTAAGATTTATAGAACTTTGTGAACATCAGCGTTCCAGAGAGTTTGTTGTCTATATGATGTTATGTGTTCAAAAAATAAGTTTTCATAATATACATTGGTATTTAATCTGTTTTTATTGTACCTTTGACCTTGTGTGTTCTGCAACCTAGATAGCGGGATATGCAGGTAATTGCTAGACTAAAAACTCATTTTTTTTATATGGAACAAATAGTATTAAAAGATAAAGTATTTAATAAGTATATCTCTTTTGAGGAGATACAAAAATCAATAGAAGAGTTAGCTGTAAAGGTTAATCGTGATTATACAGACAAAGAGAGACCTATTTTCTTATGTGTTTTGAATGGTTCGTTTATGTTTATGGCTGACCTAATGAAGTGTATCGAATTTGAATGTGAAGTATCATTTGTTAAGTTATCATCATATGTTGATACAAAATCTTGTGGTTGCGTAAAGGAGCTTATTGGTCTCTCTAAGTGTATTGAAGGTCGTAATATCATTGTTGTTGAGGATATTGTTGATAGTGGAAATAGCATTAGTGCACTACTAAAATCGTTAGAAAAGCATAAGCCAGCAACTGTTGAGGTTGCAACGCTACTGTTTAAGCCTAATGTGTATAAAAAAGATATTTTGATTAAATACATTGGATTACCAATTCCAGATGATTTTATTGTAGGTTATGGTCTTGATTACGATGAGCTAGGAAGAAATTTAAAAGATATTTATAAGATAGTAGAGTAATGAGTGAAGTAGATTTTGAAAACGGTAAAAAATTACCTCTAGTAGAGGATTTTTACACAGTACAAGGAGAGGGTTTTCATACAGGCAAGCCAGCTTATTTTATCCGCTTGGGTGGATGTGATGTTGGTTGTCATTGGTGCGATGCTAAGTTTACTTGGAATTCGAAGTTACATCCTCCAGTGGATGTTGATGCTGTTATTGAGCGAGCGAAATCTTTTCCTGCGCAGGCAATCGTTATTACTGGTGGTGAGCCGTTGCTTTACCCGTTAGATTACTTAACAACGGAGTTACATAATAGTGGGCTTGATATATTTCTTGAGACTTCAGGTTCTCAACCGCTAAGTGGTAGATTTGATTGGATATGTTTGTCGCCAAAGAGGCAACAACCTCCTGTAACGGAGATCTTTCCTCTTGCACACGAATTGAAGGTTATTATAACTTCTGAAGCTGATTTTGCTTGGGCAGAGGAGAATGCTGCGAAGGTATCAAAGCGATGTATGCTATACTTACAACCAGAGTGGAGTCAATTTGATAATGTGATGCCAGCTATTGTGGAGTACGTAAAGAGTAATCCGAGATGGAATATATCTATCCAGTCACATAAATTTATGAACATACCGTAGTTTGATGAGTCGTTTTTCATTCAGTAAAAATAAGTTGTGGGTCATAACCTTAGTTGTATTTGTTGTACTTATTACTCTTCTTGACAGTAATAGTGTATTAGATAAAATACAATTGAATAGAGACCTTGTGCAGTTAAGAGCTCAAAAGAGCTATTATTTAGAGCGTATTAAAGAGGATAGCACACTTATGCAGCAGTTGAAAGATGACGAATTTTTAGAGCGTTACGCTCGAGAGAAATATTTTATGAGAAAGAAGGGTGAAGTCATATATATAGTACAGGACTAACTACTAAGAGTAAAGATAGAAAACGAAGTTTTCATAGAAGTTAAATCAAACTTCTATGAAAACTTCGTTTTTTTTGTTCAACACTTATTGTAATAATACTTTTGGTCGTTTAAATGTTGATAATGGGTTATAATATTGTATATTTGCGTTGATAAAACTGCCTATATGGGTGGTGCTGTATGATAGCAGTGAACGACTACTATTTATATGTAGAGTGTTGATCTATTTTCTGTAGTTTATAATTATTGTAATTTAAATTTTAGACATAGGTAGGATGAGGGTATTGCAAGTCAATGCAGTGTACGGATATGGCAGTACGGGGCATATTATAGAGGATCTTCATAACTTCTTGTCAACACGAGGTGTAGAGTCATATTTTGCTACTCCCGATAAACACTCCAATATAAAAGGTTCAATTCGTATTGGAAATTTTATAGACCATAAGTTACACGCACTATATTCTCGTATTTTTGGCTTGCAGGGCTACTTCTCATATATGTCAACACTTCTGTTTATAAGGAAAATAAAAAAAATCAATCCAGATATAATTCATTTGCATAACCTGCACAGTAACTATATAAATTTACCTCTACTACTTAAATATATTGCTAAGCGAGATATTCCAACTATTCTAACTCTACATGATTGTTGGTTTTATACGGGTCATTGTTGTCATTATGTCGGTTACAACTGTTTGAAATGGAGGTTTGATGGGTGCTCTGATTGTGACGGGATAAAGGATTATAATAGTAGTTGGTTTGTTGATCTTAGTAGTAAGAAATTCCGTGATAAGCAGCGGTTATTCCAGAGTATAAAGAGGCTTGGTGTTATTGGAGTTTCGGAGTGGATAACAGAGGAGGCAAAATTATCAATATTGAGAGATGCTACAACTATAAAAAGAGTATATAATTGGATTGACTTAGAGGTCTTCTACCCTCGTGAAAGTGCAACGTTTCGGATGCAACATGGTTTTGAAAGAGGTGATTTTATTATTTTAGGAGTTGCGCAGAGATGGTCTGGTGAGAAAGGGTTTCAAGTTTTTATCGAGATAGCTAAAATGTGTCCCAATTATAAGGTGGTATTGGTTGGTTCTTATACCCATAGTGGTGATTTACCATCTAATATATTAATGGAGGGTGAAGTGGATTGTGTTGATGAGTTGGCGGAGTACTACTCTATGGCAGATCTATTTATCAATCCATCTAATCAAGAGTCATTCGGAAAGGTCACTGTTGAGGCTCTCGCTTGTGGTGTACCTATCATTGTAAAGAATTCTACTGCAACTACTGAACTGCTAGGAGATGGGTGTGGGTACTTGGTCAATAGTGGAGATGTTGGGGAGTATGTATCTCATATTGCTACAATACACAGAAATACTAAAGAGTATTATTCAGAGAAATGTGTTGAATTTGTTCAGAAATTTAGGTGCGAAAAAATATTGGTTGAGCATCTAGAGTTTTATAATCTTCTAATGCGCGATAGATAATGTGGGTACAGTTAGTTGTCATTTTTTTAGCAACAATAATATATATATTATACCGACTAAGACCAGATTATAATAGTAATATGAGTCGTAAATGGTATATTATTACTGTATGTATGGTACTTATTTTACAATCAGGATTACGAAGTTACTCCGTGGGTGAGGATACTTACACCTACTTTGTACAGTTTGAACATACAAAAAAGATGTTGTGGAGTGAAATTTTCCAAGGTTTTACTAACGTATATCTGGTTGGTGAGGGGAAAGACCCCGGTTATCCTCTCTTTGTAAAGATATTTCAAATTATATCGAATAATTACTCTGTATATCTTCTATTCGTAGCGTCAATATTTTTCTGTGCATTTGGAACTTTTATCTATAAGAATAGTTATAAAACTAAAGATATATTAATTATTGTAATATTATATCAGGCATTATTTTATGAATTTTTCTCAATTACGGGAACACGTCAAGTTATTGCCGTAGCTTTTACGCTGTTTGGATTTCATTATATTAAAGAGCGAAAGTTTTTTAAATTTATGTTATTAATGCTCCCCGCAGTAACGATACATTTGTCTTCATTGATATTTGTTCCATTCTATTTTATAGCAAATATTAAGAGCCCTCGATTATGTATCATAGGGGCATTAGGCGCATTTCCGCTATTGGTGCAATTTGCAAATGATATGGCTACAATACTAGTATCTGCATTAGGTTCAAATATATACTTGGCTTATGTACAATCTAGTTTTCAGACAGATGGAGCAAGAGGGTTTGCACTCTTTTTTATTTTGTTTGTAATTTTAACGTTGTTATTTTATAGAGGGATAAAAAGAGATGTTCCAGAGTCATATTTTAGTTTTAATGCTCTATCGTTGGCACTCATCTTCACCCCGTTGACATGGGTTGATCCATCTTTTATGAGGGTTGTTCAATATTTTTCAATCTTCATGTTACTTGTGTTGCCATATTTGCTAAATCACTCATCAAAAAATTATTTGGTACGACTGATATTATATCTTTTGTGCATGCTATTCTTAATAACATATATCATAATTGGAGAAGAGGAGTATGAATTTGTGTGGCAAACATTTTGAGTTGGCTAGTGAGTAAGCAGTGAATAAATATTTAAAACAATAATTACTATGGAAAGTTTCAAAATAGACATATCGGTACTCTTAATATTTTTTGTTCGAGAAGAGCAAGTTAAACTTGTATTCGAGCAGATAAGAGAGGCACGTCCGAGTAGGTTATTTTTATATCAAGATGGACCACGTAAAGGTATTGATAGTGATGTTGTAAATATTAGTAGGTGTCGGGATATTGTGGAGAGTGTAGATTGGGAGTGCGAGGTTCATCGTATGTATCAGGATGAGAATATTGGGTGTGACCCCTCTGGTTTCATCTCTCACAAGTGGATGTTTGAGATTGTGGATCGTGGAATAATACTTGAGGATGATGTTGTTCCGTCGCAGAGTTTTTTTCCTTTTTGTGCAGAGCTACTGGAGCGATATAAAGATGACACTAGGGTAAATTTGATATGTGGAATGAATAATATTGACTACGCTGATGCGCCAACGGATTATATATTTACTCGTTATGGAGCGACATGGGGTTGGGCTACGTGGAGGCGTAACATGGCTAGACATGAGGCGAATTATGATCTTTTGGGTGATAGTTATACGATGGAGAATCTAAAGCTTAAATATCACAAATTAAACTCTAGTGTTTGGAGGCGTCACTCTAGAAGTGGTGTTGCATATTTTGAGTCTATTCTTGAGATTTTTCAGTATAGCAACTCTATGTATAATATTGTTCCAACGAAGAATATGATTAGTAATATTGGGTTAGGTGTCGAAACGACTCATGCCGTTGAGGCGTTGCATCTGCTACCTCGTCGTGTGCGCAGTTTATTTTACAAAAAAAAGCATGAAATATACTCTCCTTTAAAACACCCTAAATATGTTGTAGAGGATATGAAGTTCAATCTAAAATTTGAGCAAACGATGTACCCCTCTGCGATAATAACGTTTTTAGCTCGGGTTGAGGGGCGTATTTATAGGATGTTTCCTTTTTTAGGTAAGTTATAAATATCATTACAATTGAAGTATAAAAATTATAATATAAAATTTTATGTCTTTCACATCTACTCAACAGATCAAGTATGGATCTTTAATATCATACATTACGATTTTATTTTCTATTCTAGCGGGGTTAATTTACACTCCATGGATGATAGATACCATCGGGAAAGAGGATTATGGACTCTACACTTTGGTTGTATCTGTTATTGGTTTTTTCTTAATGGACTTTGGCTTGAGTACAACAATTTCTCGATTTGTTGCAAAATATAATGTAAAAGGAGATCAAAAGAGCATTGGCAATCTATTGGGTGTTGCATATAAATTATATCTACTATTTGATCTGTTACTATGTATAAGTTTAATTGTTTTTTATTTTTGTTCGCCATATATCTATAAAGAGTTAACCCCAATTGAGTTAGATCGGTTCAGGATCGCCTATGTTATAGCATCTGTTTTTAGTGTTATCTCCTTTCCTTGTCTTGCACTCAATGGATTGATGATTGCCAATGAGAAATTCATACAATTAAAATTATGTGATCTATTTCATAAGATTGGGGTTGTCGTTTTAATGGTTCTTGCTCTTCTCTTTGGTGGAGGTTTATACTCATTGGTTGTTGTAAATGCATTGATTGGGGTCGCTGTAATTTTAATAAAATTTTGGACTATCAGTAGAACTACTGAAATTGATGTAAATTGGAGCTCTAAAGATCGAGGTATATTAAAAAATATTTGCGAATACTCTTCCTGGGTGAGTATTATCTCTATCTGTCAACGCTCTATTTTCAATATAATGCCAACAATAATTGGGGTGTTTTTGGGTTCTGTCGAGATTGCCGTATTTGGAGTTGCAATGATATTGGAGGCCTACGTGTATAACTTTACGAACGCTATTGGCGGTCTTTTTTTGCCTAGAGTTACACGTTTGGTCTCTCGAGGATGTGAGGGTGAGCTGTTGACATTAATGATTCGTGTTGGGAGGATTCAGTTAATAGTTATAAGTTTAGTTCTCATAATATTTTTTACTGTTGGATCGGATTTTATTACGTTGTGGTTAGGAGAGGATTTTAAATCGGTCTATATCTGTACTTTGATATTAATTATTCCGAGTATATTACAAGCTCCGCAAGAGATTGCAAATACTATGATTATGACAACTAATAGAGTTAAATCGCAGGCGTATGTATTTATTGTTATGGCTCTAGTGAATATTTGTTTATCATTTATATTGATAGAGTTATATGGTATAATTGGAGTCGCAATCTCAATTTGTGTCTCATATTTTTTGCGAACGACCCTTATGAGTATGATATATAAAAGTGCTCTTAAAATAGATATGTACACTTTTTTTAGAGGGTGTTATAGCTCGATAATTCCAAGTGTGATCGTTGTTTTTTTTATTGGAGCTATGATACGTATATTTTGGGACTCTGTCGGTTGGGGAGATTTAGTATTAAAAGCAGGTGTAATAGCGACTGTTTACGGCGTAATTATATATTTATTCTCATTGAATGGATATGAAAAAGATATAATAAGGGGTAAATTAATTAAATTTTAGCATCTGTTTTACTGAAAAAAGTTAATAAAATATGATATACACACCTTTAATAAGTGTAATAATTCCCATATATAATGTTGAATTATATTTGGCGCAGTGTTTAGATAGTGTGCTGAATCAGAGCTATAAACATATTGAACTTATTCTCGTTAATGATGGTTCGACAGATTCGTCGCCACAAATATGTGAGAACTATGCCCTGAATGATAGTCGAATTGTGGTTATTCACCAAGAGAACTGTGGAGTATCTTCAGCAAGGAATTATGGCACACGACTCTCTTCGGGTGATTATATTATCTATGTTGATAGTGATGATTATTGGCGAGGGGAGGGAAATTTGTTAAATATTGTTCAGATAATAAATGATACGAATGCAGACGTTGTATGTTTTGGAGCTATATTGCAATATAACAATGGCACAGAGATAGAGCCAACAGAATCGCCTAAAATTATTGGTAGATCAAAGCTAGATATACTCGCATATTTAATAAAAAATGCAAAATTTGAGGTTAGTGCTTGGAGTAAGGTTATTAAACGAGATGTAATAGTAGAGAATAATATCGAATTTGAAATAGGGTTAGTATCTGCGGAGGATATAGATTGGAATTTCAGCATATTTATGTGTGCCGAGACTCTTGCAATTTATGATAGACCATTTTATATATATAGGCAGGGGAGAATCGGTTCAGTAACAACGTCGCTGAGTGTGGCAAACTATGGAGACTTGCTACATGTTATTAAAAAGTGGAGAGTTTATTTTCTAAATTCAACTCTATATAGAGATGAAAGAGAGTTGTATCTGGGCTATTTAGCTTACCAATTAGGGGTGTTGATTGGACTACTTTCAAGTGTTGATTATGGAATTAGAACTCAATTTCTTAAGGAAATATCTGAGTGTACCGATATTCTTAAATACAGTAATAACCATAAATCTCGAAAAGTAGCCTCTCTATATAAATTTTTAGGGCTGGAGTTAACGTGTAAGGTACTTGGATTGTACGTGCGGTTGAGAGCTAAAGGGTATAAATATATATGAAAAAGATAAAAATACTTATTGTCTCACAAAATCCGTGGGATGATACTAATAGTTTTGGCAATAGTTTCTCTAATATTTTTGGTGGAGAAGATAGATATGAAATTGCAAATATTTTTTGTGAGAGTGGCGCACCTAATACAAAAGTTTGTAAATATTTTTTTCAAATAACAATAAAAAATATAATTAGGTCGATATTTAAAAGAGGGTGTTCTTCTGGTACAGAGATTTCGTGTGGGAGTAAAGGTGGGTTTCAATCTGTTGATATACTCTCCGTAGGTGAGAATAAACTATTAAATATTGCAAAGCGTTTACGCTGGCAACCTCTATTTTGGGCACGAGATTTTGTGTGGTCAAGATCTCGTTGGAGGTCAAAAGAGCTAGATTTATTCATCACAAATTTTGCACCTGATATAATTTTCCAGCCAATTTTCTACTCTTCATATGTGAATGAGATAGGTATACACGCTAAGAGTCTTACAAATTGTGCAATGATTGGATATATCTCAGATGACAACTATACATATAAACAATTCTCACTGTCGCCACTATTTTGGATAGATAGAGCAATAAAAAGAGGGTACGTAAAGAGAGCTATTGATTGTTGTGAAACACTCTATACTATAACCGAGAGACAACAGATTGAGTATAATGAGATATTTGGTGACAAGTGTGAATTGCTATTTAAGGGTGGTGAGTTTACCGATTTTGGATATAGAAAAGATTATCTTAATACCCCTTTAAAGATAGTATATACGGGTAACTTAGGGTCTGGACGTTGGGAATCTTTGGCTCATTTAGCAAAAATACTTAGTATAATTAATGAAGGGGGCATAAAAGCACAATTGTTCATATATTCAATGAGTGTTATCTCAACATCAGCTTTTAAGCGGTTGAGTCTCGATGGTACTTCATTCTTTTGTGGAGGTTTGTCTAGTGGGGAGATAAAAGCAGTTCAGCGAGATGCAGATATATTGGTTCACGTTGAATCTTTCAGACGCTCGGAGAGGTATAGTGCAAGATTATCTTTCTCGACAAAAATAGTTGATTATTTTGAGGCTGGACGCTGCATATTAGCGATTGGTTGGGGTGGGTCGGGTGCTATTGAGTACCTTAGAGCACACAACGCCGCAGTTGTTATTAGTGAAGAAAAAGAGCTTTTTGATAGGGTCTCAGAGTTGGTAAACAATCCCGACCTTATCTATGAATATGCTGAATTAGGGTTTAATTGTGGTAGAGATAATCATCAAATAGATAAAATTAGAGATGGATTATTTAAAAATATAATTAATCACTGTAATCATAAAGCTCCGCCTAAATAGGGTAGTTCTAAGTCTAGTTTGACAGAACTACTCTACTCTGGCGGAGCTGTGTGATCGTAGTGAATATTTTTCTACTCTTCGGTAGCTAACTTCTCACGTATCTGTTTGTTTGCACGCATAGAGCAGAAGTGCTCACCACACATTGAACAGAAATGAGCCTCTTTATGTCCTTCGTCAGGGAGTGTCTCATCGTGAAATTTTATCGCTTTTTCAGAGTCTAAAGCTAAATGAAATTGATCTTTCCAACGGAACTCAAAACGAGCTTTACTCATTGCGTAGTCACGGAAATATGCCGTAGGGTGTCCCTTAGCAAGGTCTGCCGCATGAGCAGCCAATTTAAACGTGATTACTCCCTCTTTCACATCCTCTTTGTTTGGTAGTCCAAGGTGCTCTTTTTGTGTAACATAGCATAGCATAGATGTCCCCATCCATCCTATCATAGCTCCACCAATAGCTGCTGTTATGTGGTCATATCCAGGAGCAATATCAGTAACCAATGGACCAAGAGTGTAGAATGGAGCTTCATGGCAATACTTCAGTTGTAGATCCATGTTCTCTTTTATTTTGTGCATTGGAACGTGCCCAGGACCCTCAATAATAACTTGTACATCATGTTTCCATGCCATCTCTGTTAGTTCACCGAGGGTTTTTAGCTCTTCAAATTGCGCACGGTCATTTGCATCTGCAATACATCCAGGGCGCAGTCCATCTCCTAGTGAGATTCCCACATCATACTTTGCTGCAATTTCGCATATTTCATTAAAGTGCTCATATATAAAGCTCTCTTGTTTGTGCATTGTACACCAATTCGCCATTATAGAGCCACCTCTCGAAACAATACCCGTAACACGTCGCACCGTTAATGGAACGTGTGCCCAGCGCAATCCAGCGTGAATAGTAAAGTAGTCAACACCCTGTTCAGCTTGTTCAATAAGAGTATCTCTAAATGTCTCCCAATTCAACATCTTGACATCTCCTTTAACCTTCTCTAGTGTCTGATACAACGGTACTGTACCCATAGGAACTGGAGAGTTACGAATGATCCACTCTCTAGTTTCGTGTATATTTGCCCCCGTAGATAGATCCATAATTGTGTCAGCTCCCCAGCGGAAAGCCCAAACAGCCTTCTCTACCTCTTCAGATATTGAAGATGTTACAGGAGAGTTTCCAATATTTGCATTGATTTTAATCAAGAAGTTACGACCTATAATCATAGGCTCACACTCAGGGTGGTTTATATTTGCAGGTATAATTGCAC
>CAMRBL010000039.1 GCA_947040435.1 uncultured Rikenellaceae bacterium | reverse complement strand
GAATGTTTGAGCTGAAACATAGCCTCCTAGAAGTAGAAACAGAAAGAAAAATGATATTTGCTTCATAATATATATAATAATATTTTTAAATTTATCAAATATAATCTCTTTATATAGAAAAAACAAATATAATGGTATTTTATAACACTAAAAAGTGTGAGTATTATTTGACCTTCGTGTTGAAATTTTTGGGAAAGTTCATCTAGTTATCATAGTCTATTTCTCTTTAATCGACTTAGATGTACAGGTGTAATATTGAGATAAGAAGCAATATAGTGCTGAGGAATGCGCTGAAGGATATCAGGGAACTGACACTTCATATTATTATACCTTTCGAGAGGGGTTAGCATATATATATCTTGAATTACACCGCTCCATAGAAAAAAGTACTTTTCTGCAATTATTCGCCCTAATTTCTCTCCATCTCGTATGGATTTATATGTGTCCTTTAACATATCGATAGATACTAATGCTAAATAACTCTCCTCTAATGCTTGAATAGAGTATTTAGAGCGAGATCCTTTTAAGAAACTCTCATAATCTGTGGCAAAAGTATTCTCTAGCGAGAAGTGGAATGTTTTCTCTTCGCCATTTTCATTTGTAAAATAGGTTCTTAGTACGCCATTCAGTATAAAATAGATGTCAGTAGACAAAGAGCCTTCCGCCAAAATTACCTCACCCTTGCGAACTCTCCTAAATCTTAGCATCGATGAGAAATACTCCCACTCTTCATCATTGAGTTCTACATACTGAGTCAATAGCTCACGAATACTTTCACTAGCTGATTCCATAATTATAGGATACGTTTCATTAACTTAAAATACTTGAATGGTGCATATTTGAAGGGGAGGTCAATCCATACGGGTGTATTGACAATACCTCTTCTATTACTAAATATTAAAAAACTATCTCTACCGTGATATTTCCCCATTCCGCTACTTCCAACACCTCCAAATGGTAGATTGTGATTTGCTATGTGCATCAAAGTATCATTTATACACATACCTCCAGAAGTAGTTCTGCTCGCTATATTTTTGCCCCCTTTGCCAAAGTAGTATAGAGCTAAAGGCTTCTCTTTGCTGTCAAGGTAATCAAACACTTCTGTTATGTTTTCGAAGGTCATTACTGGCAGTATAGGTCCAAATATCTCATCCTGCATAATCCGTGATTCAGGGGTAATATTATCAATGATTGTCGGAGCAATATATCTCTCTTGTTCATTGATGTCTCCACCACAATAAATATCGCCCTCATTCATCAGCTCTTTGAGTCTATCCATAGCTCCGCTACTTATAATACGTGGATATACTCGGCTTTCGGTGACTTTCTCGCCGTACATCTCAGCTATTTTACTCCTTAGTTTAGTTAATAGAGTATCTTTTACACTTTTATGTACGAATAAATAATCGGGAGCAATACAAGTCTGTCCAGCATTGATAAATTTGCCCCAAACAATCCGATTAGCAGTAATATCCAAATCTGCATCAGAGTCAACGATACATGGACTTTTACCCCCTAGCTCTAAAATTAGTGGAGTAAGATTTTCAGCCGCCGCTTTACTGACAATTTTACCTAACGCTGTACTTCCAGTGAAAAATATAAAGTCAAACTTCTGCTCAAGCAGTGCTTCATTAACCTCTCTTCCACCTAGAACGATATCAATATAATTAGGGTCATACAACTCCTTAACCATCTCTTCGATTAGTGTTGCCGTTGCAGCAGCACTAGGTGATGGCTTCAGCATGGCACAACAACCCGAAGAAATTGCGCCAATCAATGGATTAAACACCAACTGAAATGGATAGTTCCATGGTGCAATAATTAGTGTAACACCCAAAGGTTCGCAGACAATACTACTCGTTGAGGGGAAAAGGTGCATTGGGCTTTTAACCCTTTGTGGCTTTGCCCATTTTTTGAGATGTTTAATATGGTTGTCAAGTTCTTGGAGCACTACACTAATCTCTGTAAGATATACCTCTTCAGGAGATTTTCGTAAATCGCTCCATAGAGCCTCCTCTATCTCGGACTGCTTCTCTTTAATCAGTTTTTTAAGTTTAATAAGCTGGTTGATGCGGAACTTAACACTCTTTGTCTCTTGTGAGCGAAAGAACTCTCTCTGCCCATTTATACTTTTAATTATTCTCTCTTTCATAATTATTTTTTGCGTCCTACAAAGTTATCCATTGTTTTATATATTCCTAATATATTACCTGCAATGTAATCAAAAGCTGAAATAGGGAGTAGTGCTTGCCCCAATCTAGCAAAGAAATATAGGCTACGTGAAATTGATCGCATTTTTACATCTTTTTGTATTGCTCTGATAATAGTTGTCGCTGTTTTCTCTGGATCAAGAATTGGAATTATGGACTGAACCCCATCAAACATACCTGTATTTATATAGTAAGGCATAATTGTAGTGACTTTTACATTCTTCTTCATCTGCTTCATTTCAAGACGCAAACTATCTGACCAACCAATAACCGCCCATTTGCTTGCTGCATACACCGACATTTTAGGATTTGTTATAAATCCTGCGGAAGATGCAATATTGCAGATATGTCCTGAGTTTTGAGTTAGCATGCCATCTAAAAATTGAAGTGTTACATACATTGGTGCATTTGTATTTACATTCATAACTCTCTGGATCTCTGCTACCGAATGATCTATAAAATATTTACCAACAACAATACCTGCATTATTAATCAGTATATCAATAATTCCGATCTCTATTTTTACTTCATCAGCACTCTTTTTAACCTCGTCTATATTCGAAATATCAACATAATAACCATATATATTACCCAAGTTAGAGTACTCTTTTATTGTGTCACTAATATTTGACTTATTTATATCCCAAATGATTACATTAGCCATATTCTCTAACATCTTTCGAGCAATTATCTTGCCAATCCCTGATGCTCCACCAGTAATCAATACATTTTTACCTTTTAATTTTTTCATATCTTTATATTTTAGTACAAAATTATATAACGAAATGAGGTGGAGCAATAACATTTGTTAATATATGGACATATATCTTTTAATAAAAGTCGCGTTAAGAATATATCAATACAAAATAAACCCACCTAACAGACAAGCTGCTAGGTGGGTTTGTTTTAGAAAACAATTTTAATATATCTGCCGCGTGTTGTCAGCATTTATATATTGTAGGGATATTTTTTTAATTAATATCTACATCAATATCTTCAGAGATACTACCATAACGGTGGTATTCGAAAGATATACTCTGCTCTTTAAGGTAGTGTAGTAGCTCAATACGTCCCTCAACAACAGGAGCGGCAGTAGCTATATACAGACCGCTTTTTGCTGCCTCTTTGAATATCTCTACTCCAATGTTAGCACTACACGTACGAATACGAGAGTAATTATTGATCTTAGGAATAAATGTCTCCTCGCTCTCAACAATTGTCGAAATGTTTAGATCATCCATAATCTTGCGTAACTCAGCAATCTTACCAAATTCAGACCCAACACTAACCGTAATTGGTGTGCGAGCAATTTGTGATGCCGTAGCGATAAGTGCAATATCATCTAACTTGTCGTTAGGATATACTCTTAGAGCAACCATATCTAGTGGTAAGTATCTAAATGTATTAGACTCTCCGTATAGATTATTTACATCCTCCTCTTTCGTGATAATATTATCAAAGTTTGTAATATAGCTCATTACTCCAGTGTCATAGCGTTTAAGCTCTGTACCGTATAATAGGCTAGAAATGTGAGAATATGTGTGATTAGAGTTTGTTTTCTCTGTATCAATAAGCTCTTTCTCCTTCACATTTACAAAGCACGAAACATAGTTTACACCACCAGCTTTGATTCCACCACCAAATGCAGATAGTTTCATACCTCCGAATGGTTGGCGATTCACAATAGCACCCGTTACTCCTCTATTGATATATAGATTTCCTGCTTCAACATTATCCTTCCAGTATGCTTGTTCAGACTCATCAAGAGATTGAAGACCCGAAGTTAGACCATAAGGAAGTTTGCTTAGATACTCAACTCCCTGCTTAAGTGAGTCGATACAAACTACTGACAATAGAGGGGCAAATATCTCATTTTCATATGTGTAGTTTCCTGGGCGAACACCCCACTTAACACATGGTTTCAAGATAAATTTATCACTATCTAAGAATTCAGGGGCAACAAGCCACTCTTCTCCCTTATCAAGATTTGCAACAGCATGAAGTAATTTGTCGTTGTTGTTCGTTACCATTGGACCTATTATGTTATTCAGATCCCATGCGCTACCTGTTTGCATACTTGTTACAGCATCAATAAGCTTCAGTTTGAATGTAGGGTCATTGTATATCTCCTTTTCAAGGAACAGAAGAGAACAAGCAGAACACTTCTGTCCAGCATTACTAAATGCAGATGACACAACATTTAGAATAGCGTGGTCTCTGTCACCATTTCCAGTGATAAGGATTACGTTTTTACCTCCAGTCTCAGCCGAGAATGCACATGTAGGGTTGTTCTCTAATATGCGGAATGCAGTATCTGTACCACCAGTGAAGATAATGTGTTTAATATCTTGGTGTGATGTTAGGTAGTTAAGAGCCTCACCGCCTTTAGGGCATACAACTTGTAGTGCCTCACGAGGAACACCAGCTTCCCAGAAACACTTTGCAAACTCCCATGCGATTGGAGCAGATGCTGTTGCAGGCTTCAGAATTACTCTATTTCCAGAGCATAGAGCTGCGGCAACACCTCCAATTGGAATAGCTATCGGGAAGTTCCATGGTGGAATAACAAGTACAATACCCTTTGGAGTGCACTCAACGTTTTGAAGGTTGTCAAACTCTTTCATCGACATAGGGTAGAAACGACAGAAGTCTATTGCTTCAGAGATCTCAACATCACCTTCAGTTATTGTTTTACCTGTAATAGCAGTAGCACAACCAATTAAATCGCCTCTATGACGAGCAAGATTCATCGCTACTTCCATCATTACGTTATGTCTATCATCTAAACTACGAGAGCTCCAATTTGAAGTGTCGGTAGATGCAATATTTACAATCTCCTTAACTTGGTCTAGCGTAGCTTGCTCCATTTCAAATGTTGTAACGCTCTCTTTTTGTGAGTGGTCACTGTATTTAACGCTATTTTCAGAGCTCTCTTGTGTAGCTCCAACATATACGTGTAGTCTCTCTGGAGTATCTGTTGCTGATTTCTTCCACTTATTAATTATCTTATCAACCCACTCTCTGTTGGCTGGCAATTCAAAGTTAGTGTCAGGCTCACTTTCGTAACTCATTGTAGCTGTTACTTTCTTAGGCTCTTCGTTACGGTTTTGCGTACGAGTTGCCTCTGTGTTCATGCTATCCTTCATGCCGTAGGCATCCATAAATTGGTTGTAAAGGAAGTCCCACTCTTTAGTATTTGGTTTCAGGTTGAATGAGTAGCTAAGGAAGTTCTCTTTACCCGTATTTTCGTCCAGTCGACGCACAAGATAAGATACTGCATTCAAGAAGTGCTCATCTTTTACCACTGGAGTATATAGAATAATTTGATTTCCCAACTTATCCATTGCACGACACAAGTTGTTAGCCATACCCTCAAGCATCTCAAAAGTAACGTACTTAGAGACTCCATTCTTTGCACTCAAAAGGTATGCATATCCAATTGTATATAGGTTATGTGACGCCACACCAACATTTAAAACTGCACTATTTTCAGGCTCTAATGCTCTATCAAGGATGTGTAGATAGTTGGCATCAACCATAGTCTTTGTAGGCAAAACAGGATTATCCCACCCTCTAAGAGATGAAAGAACGCTCTCCATTTGAAGGTTAGCACCCTTTACAAGTCTCATTTTTAGTGGAGACCCGCCGTCAGCAACTCTTTGTTTTGCGAATTCAAGTAGCTCACTCTGCAATGCCCATGCATCTGGAAGATATGCTTGAATAACAATACCTGCTCTATAATTTTTGAATTGAGGTAGACTAAGAACTGTTTTGAATATATCAAGAGTTAGCTCTGCATCTTTATACTCCTCCATATCAAGGTTCACGAACTTTGAAGATGCTACGCCTTTATCATCTACAAATGGGAAATCAATTGCTTTTTGATATATTGCAGTTAGTCTATCACACAAATCTACTTTACTTTGTGTATAGTTTAGAGGTTGAAGTTGTGCGTATATTCCAGATATTTTGATTGAAATATAGTTAATATCTGGAGCCTCAAGAGCTTCAAGATAGTGTTCGTAGCGGTGATTTGCCTCTCCGTCACCCAGAACTACCTCACCTAATAGGTTTACATTCTGTCCAACTTTTTGAACAGCTCTTTTCTCTAGGTGTTTTGTAAGGAATGGACGCTTTTCGTTGATAATAACATCAGAAGTATCACTATGCAATCTCTTTTTAAAGATAGGCATTGCAATAAAGTCAAACTTGTAACCTATCTTAGCAAATAGTGTTAGTAGTAGTTTGTCTCTAGTGTTGAAAAACTGTGGAACGCCATATTTATCGATTAAAACTTTGATTCGTTTGGCTAAACGTTTGTTGTCTCGTATTTGAGAAGACTCATCAAGCATCTTTGATAAAAGTATCTTGTCTGTTGGTCTTTGTACTAATATAGCGTACTTTTCTTGCTCTTTTTTCTCTGTTGGCGTCAGCTCTTTGTCACTCTCGGAGTGGAGGTTTAGAACCCATTGTGAGATCTCTTCGATTGTTGGTTTAGTCATACTTTTTGTGTGATTTAATAATTATATATATTTGATCGGATTTGCTCTATTTATGCAATAATACAAAAAAATAGCAAGAAAAAGAAGTATATTGCGAAATTCACATCTATTTTTATTGGTTTTTATCATTTTTTAGAGTCAAATACGCTATTTCTATAAAATAAAAATATATGAAATATCATTTTTTATGAGAGTTTGTCATAATTATTGTAAGATTAATTTAAATCTGTATATATTTGTAATAAATAAGAATAATATGATAGTTGCTATAATTTTGGGATTTATAATATCGTCACTAGTTTGTGATGTATATGTTTACAATCGAATATTGGTTAAAAATAAAATCGCTCCAATATATCGAGGATTATTCATTACCTATTGGGGGGTGATATATCTCTTTT
Organism: uncultured Rikenellaceae bacterium; assembly: GCA_947040435.1. GTDB lineage: Bacteria > Bacteroidota > Bacteroidia > Bacteroidales > Rikenellaceae > CAMQVY01. The sequence continues at coordinate 6,913 of CAMRBL010000039.1, read as the reverse complement.
TTCTACTATCAATACTCATAAATAGACTCGAAGTTAGTGAGAATGTAGAGCTATATACTAGAGTATTCATGTGGAGTCTGTATGCTCTTTTAATCAGTGTATTTCCTAAATATATTATGACTGTATTTCTGGTAATTAGTGATTTTATCTCTCTTGTACTCAAAAGAAAAATAAGAGTTCTAAACTATATTGGAGCTGCAATATCCCTCTTGGTTGTGATTGCTTTTATCCATGGGACGACATTGGGTAGAAGCCAAATAGAGGTAAAGAGACTTAGTGTTGTTAGTGAGAAAATTCCTGCATCATTTGTTGGATATAAAGTTGCGTTCTTCTCCGACCTTCACCTCGGAACCCTGGTTAATAAACCAAAGATGGTTGAGAGGTTAGTAGATGAAATTAACAATCAGAATGTGAACCTAGTTATTAATGGGGGGGATGTGGTTCATCAATCATACAAAGAGATAACGCCTGAGGTATTGGATATATTTAATCGAATAGAGGCTGAAGATGGTGTTTTATCGGTGCTGGGAAATCACGATTTAGGTTACTATTTCCCTGATTCTGTGGCACTACCTAAGAACCTTAATATTAGTTTGTTGGTCAATGATTTTAAGTCTATAAATCATGGGTGGCTACGAGATAACTCAACCTATATACATAGAGGAGATGATAGCATATCTATAACAGGGCATACGTACCCTAGAGAGTTGAAGGGTTTGGCACATATGAGTGATATGGATATGATAGATGTTTCGCCTGCATATGACGGTGTTGATAGTAGTAGTTTTAATATCACAGTGGCTCATGATCCACAGCTATGGAATAGAATTTTGGAGAATAATATTGGTGACGTAACACTATCTGGACACGTACACGCTATGCAGTTTAAGATAAAGTTAGGTAATATGGTATTCTCTCCTGCATCACTGCTTTATGATAGATGGAGCGGTGAGTATAGAGAGGGTGAGCGTATGTTATATATTAATGATGGCATTGGGTGCGTTGTGTTGCCGATGCGTATTGGCGTGAAACCTGAGTTGACTATTATTGAATTAAAAACAAGAGAAAAATAATGGAAGTAATTGTTTCGGTTGCGACATCACTAGATGGATATATTGACGATAGCTCAACTACAAGACTGAAGTTGTCTAGCCCTGAAGATTGGGGTGATGTTTTAGATTTAAGGTGTGGGTGTGACGCCATTCTAGTTGGTGCGGGGACTCTTAGAGCAGATAACCCATCTCTAGTTATTAAGAGCGATGAAGAGCGACAAAAGAGAGCCATCAATGGATTGTCTAAAGATATTGTTAAAGTCTCTGTAACTTCAAGTGGTTGTGTTGACAAAGATATGAGGTTTTTCACAGAAGGGTCAGGACTCAAGATATTATTTGCAAAAAGAGGTGCAGAGACCTCTTTGGTTCAAGATCTTTGTGAAGTGATTGTACTGGAGGATATTACAGCGGAGAGTATTATTAACGAGTTATCTAGTCGTGGATTTAAACGACTTTTGGTTGAGGGCGGCAGTACAATATTGACAATGTTTTTCAAGGAGAATATGGTTGATAAATTGAGATTGGCAATTGCGCCATTCTTTGTAGGTGATTCAGCGTCACCACGATTTGTGAGGGATGAACTCTTTTTCGCAAATAAAGATAATAGAATGAATTTAATTAATGTTCGCCAGTTGGGAGATATGGCAGTAATGGAGTATGAAAGAGAGAGATAGTGTATATTTAAGGATGGCTTTAGAGTTGAGCCGCAATTGTGTTAAGTCTAACTCATCATACTCGGTAGGGGCAGTTTTGGTGTGTTCTGATGGCAAAGTGTATGGTGGGTATACTCACGAAACCAATGAGACAAACCACGCAGAAGAGGAGGCTATATTAAAAGCATCTAAAGATCAAGCTGTGTTAGCTGGAGCTACAATGTATTGTACTATGGAGCCGTGCTCAACTCGAAAATCTAAACCTAAGTCATGTACACACCTCATAATAGAGGGGCGTTTTAAAAGAGTTGTATTTATCGTTAAAGAACCTGATTGTTTTGTAGAGTGCAATGGATTAAACCTACTTAAAGAGGCGGGAGTTGAAGTTGAGATAAATGATGAGTTAGCAGAGTGTGTAATGGAAATTAATGGACATATAGTCAAATAGCATATACGCGATTATATCGTTTGTATAGTATAAAAATGGATTGCTTCAAAACGTTAAGTTTTGGGGCAGTCCATTTTGTCTTTTAAATCCCAGTGCAGCATAAAAAAAACTTAAACTCTATCATGTTGGCATAATTAATGAGTGTAATAATTACAATGTAAATTAATTGTATAACTAAATACTTATTATATTATGGAAGAAGTAGGAAAGCAAGTAACAATCGAGACACCTGTATACAGTTCTCCAACAATGATGTCAGATGCACCAAGTCAAACTATACCACAACACTCTACCTCAGAGGAGATTGCCTATCAGATGGTGAAAGATGAGACCTTTGCGCAGACACAAGCGAAGTTAAATCTGGCTACATTTGTGACTACGTATATGGTTGACTCGGCAACAAAATTGATGAATGATGCTATTAACATCAATTACATTGATGAAACGGAGTACCCTCGTATTGCATTAATGACAGGTAAGTGTATCAATATGATTGCGAATCTGTGGAATACACCAGAGGAGAATGAGTGGAAAACGGGAGCTTTGGCAATTGGGTCATCAGAGGCTTGTATGCTTGGAGGTGTTGCAGCTTGGCTGCGCTGGCGCAAGCGTATGGAGGCTCAAGGAAAACCTTGCGATAAACCAAACTTTGTGATCTCTACGGCATTTCAAGTTGTTTGGGAGAAGTTCGGTCAACTTTGGCAGATAGAGATGCGTACTGTACCGATCACAGCGGAGAATCCAACTCTTAACATCGAGGAGGCAATCAAACTATGTGATGAGAATACAATATGTGTAGTGCCAATTATGGGCGTTACTTGGACTGCACTAAATGATGATGTTGAGGCTTTGGACGCAGCTCTTGAGAAGTTTAATAATGAAAATAATCTAGAAATCCCTATACATATTGATGCTGCATCAGGAGGTTATATCCTTCCGTTTCTGAAGCCAGATTTTAAGTGGGACTTTAGATTGAAATGGGTACTATCTATTAGTACTTCTGGACATAAATTTGGATTAGTATATCCTGGATTAGGTTGGGTTATTTGGAAAGACAAGATACATTTACCTGAAGTTATGTCATTTAGTGTTAACTATTTGGGAGCAAACATCACTCAAGTTGGCTTGAATTTCTCTCGTCCTGCGGCACAGGTGCTAGGGCAATACTACCAATTCATCCGATTAGGCTTTGATGGTTACAAGGAGATTCAACAAGCGTGTATGGATACAGCAACTTACGCACACTCTGAGATTGGGAAAATGGAACAATTTAAAGTGTATAGCGATGAGGTTGTAAATCCACTATTTATTTGGCACATGGAGCAAGAGTATCAGAAGGATGCTAAATGGACTCTGTATGATCTTCAAGCAGAGTTGCAAATTAGTGGTTGGATGGTACCTGCATACACCCTTCCAAAGAGTCTTGAGGATCTGATTGTTATGAGGATCGTTGTGCGTAATGGAATGAGCAGAGATATGACAAATATGTTGCTTATTGATATTAAGAATGCCGTTGAGAAGTTGGATAAGTTAGAGTACCCAACAACAACTCGTATTGCACTCGATAAGGGAGAGCATCCAAAGAAGATGGGATTTGCTAGATCTCACTCTAGATAGATATTTAATTTAAAGAAATAATATTATGGCAAAAAAAATAACTACATCTACGGGGGTTAAATTGGGTGTTATGACTCTTGCAATTATGAATGTTGCAGCCGTAGTCTCGTTGAGAGGACTCCCCGCAGAGTCTGTTTATGGGCTGTCATCAGCTTTTTACTACCTATTCGCAGCAGTTGTATTTCTTATACCTACGGCACTCGTAGCTGCGGAATTGGCGGCAATGTTTGCTCAGAAACAAGGTGGAGTTTTCCGCTGGGTTGGTGAGGCGATGGGATCTCGAATGGGATTTCTTGCAATCTGGTTACAGTGGATAGAGAGTACAATTTGGTACCCTACGGTACTAACATTTGGAGCTGTATCTATCGCCTTCATTGGACTCGACCACACAATGGATATGAAACTAGCCTCGAATGCAGTTTTCACACTCGTCGTGGTGCTTGTTATATATTGGACTGCAACTTTTATCTCGCTGAAAGGGCTAGGTTGGGTAGGTAAAATATCTAAGATTGGAGCTATCGTTGGAACAATTATCCCTGCTGGTTTACTACTAGTTCTTGCCGTTTTGTACTTGGCTAATGGTGGGCAAAGTCACCTTGATATGACTCAAAGTTTCTTTCCTGACCTTACTAAGTTTGATAATTTAGTCTTAGCATCTAGTATTTTCCTATTTTATGCTGGTCTTGAGATGTCTGGTATTCACGTTATGGATGTTAAAGATCCAGGGAAAAACTACCCGAAAGCGATTATTATCGGTGCACTTATCATTGTTTGTATATTTGTACTCGGAACGTTTGCGATTAGTGTGATTACTCCTATTAAAGATGTTAGCCTTACGCAGAGTCTATTGATAAGTTTTGATAACTATTTTGACTTCCTTAAAGTTAGTTGGGCAGCTCCTATAATTGCAATTTGTCTAATGTTTGGTGTACTTGCGGGTGTACTGACATGGGTTGCAGGTCCTTCAAAAGGTATATTTATTGTTGGTAAAGCTGGTTACTTACCTCCAGTATTCCAAAAAACAAATAAAATAGGTGTTCAAAAAAATATCCTATACATCCAAGGTTCAATTGTTACTATATTGAGTCTACTATTTGTTGTAATGCCTTCTGTTCAGTCGTTCTATCAAATCTTGTCTCAACTTACAGTTTTGCTATATCTAATCATGTATATGCTTATGTTTAGTTCGGCAATAATACTACGCTACAAGCTCCCTAAGGCTGAAAGACCATTTAGAATCGGGAAATCGGGTAATTTGATGATGTGGCTTATTGGAGGTCTAGGATTCTTGGGATCTCTATTAGCATTTGTATTAAGTTTCGTACCACCGAGCCAGATTGAGACAGGAAATAATACTGTATGGTTTGGGGTTCTTATCTTTGGAGCACTATTAGTTGTTGTTATTCCATTTATTATCTATGCAAATCGCAAGAACTCTTGGAAGAATAGTGATGATGCAGAGGAGTTTGCACCATTCAACTGGGAAGAGAAGAGCGAAAAATAAATAATTACTTTCTCTGCGATCACGCTGTGTGGTCGCAGAGAATAATAATTCTAATATATAGTTATGAAAGGTAAAATTTCTATACAGCAGATGCAGGATGTCGTAAATCTTGCGTATGGTACTATAAAAAATGAAACTGAAGGTAAAAATGCAGACTATATTCCATACCTCGCAAACGTACCCAAGGATCTATTTGGCATATCTGTATGTATGCCTTCAGGTGAGCTAATCACAGCAGGCGACACGGACTATCTTTTTGGTATTGAGTCTGTTTCCAAAGTTCCTACGGCTATATTGGCAATGCAGCAGTATGGTGCAGACAAGGTATTGGAGATGATCGGCGCAGATGCTACGGGACTTCCATTTAACTCTATATTGGCTATACTAATGGAGAGTGACCACCCCTCTACACCTCTGGTTAATGCAGGGGCAATATCTGCTTGCAGTATGGTGCAGCCATTAGAGGATAGTACAAAAAAATGGGATGCAATCATTGGCTTCTTAGAGAAGTTATGTGGTTGTAAATTGAGCGTTATTGAGGAGCTATATAAGTCTGAAACAGATACGAACTACACAAATAGATCTATTGCATGGCTTCTGAAGAGTTATGGGCGAATATATGATGATCCTAACGTCTCACTCGACCTATATACACGTCAGTGTTCTATTGGAGTGAGTGCTGTTGCACTCTCTATCTTAGCTGCTACAATTGCAAATCACGGAGTAAATCCCGTTACCAAAGAGGAGGTATTTGACAGTTATTTATCTCCAAAGATCACTTCGATGATGTCGACTGTGGGTTTCTATGAACACACTGGTGATTGGATGTTCAAGACTGGTACTCCTGCAAAAACTGGAGTTGGAGGTGGAATAATGGCAGTTATACCACATCAATTTGGTATTGCGGCATTTGCCCCGCCGATAGATGAGGCAGGGAACTCTGTTAAAGCTCAAAAAGCTATTCAATATATTGTAGACAAACTACAAGTGAATATATTCGGATAAAACATTATTAATTCGCTTTATTTGCCAGAGTATAGTCGTTGCAGTCAAGTTATATCTATTAAAATTGCCCAAAAAAAGAGATTTTTTTGGGCAATTTTAATGTTATAGCTACTATCTTTGAGACTATTTTATAATCATCTCAAACTCATCATATGCTTCACGTCTCCACGCCTTATCTGTTGTAGTTGGAGAGAACCCGAATAGAGGAGAGTAGGTTTTTACTAGTACTGTCTTTCCATCAGGAAGGAACTCTAATTATAATACTCCCCAAATTTTAGACAGTATATTACTATATAAATTCGTATCTTTAAGCTCAATAATTAGAGGGAATCAATTATGAGAAAGCGACACACCGCGGAGTTCAAAGCAAAAGTAGCTCTTGAAGCCGTAAAAGGATTGAAATTAGTAAACTAAATAATCTTTACAGGAAGATTGGTCCGTTGGAAATAGAGACTGAATTTCTAAAAAAAGTGGGAACACTTGAAGTTACTGTAGCCCAGAGGCGTGAGCTAATAGAGTATGAGCATCAAGAACTTAGTGCCGTTCAACAATGCATTTTTCTTGAATTGTGCCGTAGTTGACTCTACTATATTCCCAAAGGCAGAATCTCTATAGATGAGTTAGCGGTTAAGGC
>CAMRBL010000038.1 GCA_947040435.1 uncultured Rikenellaceae bacterium | reverse complement strand
ACCCACGACCTGCTGATTACAAATCAGCTGCTCTGACCAACTGAGCTACATCGGCAATAATAATGTAAATGTTGTAATGAACTTATTTTTAAGCGTCACAAAGATATGAATTACATTTTACTTCTGCAAATTTTTTAACACTTATTTTTCATAAAAACAGTTCCTTACAATTCCCATTACTACACAAGTACCTTATTATTAATACTATAATAAAACTTACCAAACCATAATAAACTCAAAATATCTTTAGTCATCTAGATATATAACACTACACGTAGACTAAAAAATCCTCGTAGTATCACATTAATATCAAACAATCAGATAATTTACTAATCATTAAATAAACATCGTGGTAACTCATCAACTCTATTGATATAGAGTATTTCTATACTCTCAGACAACTTTTTCAATCCACTATTACGAACATACCCTGAAACAACAATTCGCTTAAAACCCAACCTTGCTGCCTCACTAATTCGCTGTTCAGTTCTTGGAGCTGGACGTACCTCACCAGATAAACCAACCTCTCCTGCGCAGCAAAGACCCTCTAATATTGGTCTATCATAGTATGACGAGATTATAGACGACACAACAGATAGATCTAAACCTGTATCGGACACTTTAAATCCACCTGCAAAGTTCAAGAATACGTCCTTTGCAAACATTTTCATCCCTACCCTCTTCTCCAAAACGGCCAATAGCATATTCAATCTCTTTGTATCAAAACCCGTAGAGCTTCTTTGAGGTGTACCATATGCAGCATTACACACTAAAGCTTGGGTTTCAATCAGGTAGGGTCTTATCCCATCTACCGCAGCCCCAACAGCAATACCACTTAATGGCTCATCATAGTGAGAAAGAAGAATCTCAGATGGATTCTCAACCTCTTTTAATCCATCATTTAACATCTCGAAAACACCAATTTCAAAGGTAGCTCCAAATCTATTTTTAATACCCCTAACAATACGATATATATTATTATTATCTCCTTCAAACTGAAGTACAACATCAACAATATGTTCTAATATTTTAGGTCCTGCAATGGTACCATCTTTAGTTATATGTCCAATAATTATAATTGAAATATTATTTTGCTTAGCATATTTCAAAAACATCGCAGAACACTCTCTAATTTGAGAGACACTACCTGGAGAAGAGTCCAATATATCTGAGTATATTGTTTGAATAGAGTCTACGACTACGAGATCGGGCTTTACTTCCTCAATTTGCAATAGTATATTTTCAATTAATGTCTCACCATAGATATAACAATCTGGATTTGAAACTCCAATTCTAGATGCTCTCATTTTTATCTGCTGCGGCGACTCTTCTCCTGAAACATATAATGTTTTAAGTCCATTATCAGCAAGGGCTAACTGTAAACTCAGCGTTGACTTGCCAATACCTGGCTCTCCGCCTAACAAGATTAAAGACCCTCTCACTAATCCTCCTCCAAGTACTCGATCAATCTCCTTGTTACCCATAGGCACGCGTGTATGGATACTATCTGCAATATCACAAACTCTTTGTGGTTTAGATGCTGTAACTTTAACTATTGTATTGATTCGCCCCTCTTTCTGTATAATCTCCTCAGAGAATGTATTCCATTCACCACATGCTGTGCACTTGCCAAGCCATTTAGGTGATTCAAATCCACAATTTTTACAAAAAAATGCTTTTTTTACTTTTGCCATTAGTTTTTGTTATTATCAAAAAAATATTTGATGTAAAATTAAGAAAACTTAGTTTTCAAAGTTTCCCGTCGGAGATCGTTAGTAGCCTAGTTCTGGTTTACTAAACGCAGGGAACTGCCCTATGCAGGCGGCACTGCGTGATCGCAGAGAACTACCAACTTAACCAAGAAAACGTAGTTTTCAAAGAAGTTAGATGAAACTTTTCAAAGTTTCCCGTCGGAGACAGTTCGTAGCCTAGTTATAGTCGAATAAACGCAGGGAACTGCCCTATGCGGGCGGCACTGCGTGATCGCAGAGAACTACAAACTTAACCAAGAAAACGTAGTTTTCAAAGTTTCCCGTCGGAGACAGTTCGTAGCCTAGTTATAGTCGCCTAAACGCAGGGAACTGCCCTATGCGGGCGGCACTGCGTGATCGCAGAGAACAATTTTGCTATAAACAGAAAAAAGCGCCTATAAAAGGCGCTTTCTATCTACAATCTTAGTTAAGATTACTCCGCAATTGGAGTAATAGTAACAAAAGACTTACCTGAAGCTTTCTTGCAGAAGCTTACTGTTCCATGAGTCAAAGCAAAAAGTGTATGGTCTTTACCAATACCAACATTTTCACCAGGATTGTGTACAGTACCTCTTTGGCGTACGATAATATTGCCAGCTTTCGCAAACTGACCACCAAAAAGCTTTACACCTAATCGCTTACTTTCTGATTCACGACCATTCTTTGAGCTACCTGCCCCTTTCTTGTGTGCCATTTTTTTTCAGTTTTTGGTTATGCAATAATATCTTCAATGAGGACTTGAGTTAAATACTGTCTATGACCGTTTTTAACTTTGTATCCTTTTCTTCTCTTCTTCTTGAAAACGATAACTTTATCGTCCTTAAGATGTCTAAGAATCTTTACACTGACTGAGGCCCCTTCTACTACAGGTGAGCCTACTTTTACCTGACCGTCATTGTCTATTAGCAGTACTTTGTCGAAACTCAAAAGAGAATTTTCTTCTCCTTTAAGACGGTTAACATAGAGTTTACGACCTTTCTCAGCTTTAAATTGCTGACCTGCGATTTCTACTATTACGTACATTAATTAAAATGTTAATTTTAGTGAATACATTTATGCAAAGATAGGTATTATTTTCTTATTTGCAAATAATACGATTGATTTTATTCTAAACTTCTAATCTTTTCTATATATCGACCCTATAAGGGTGTATATTAATTTAATAGAGCAAAATTAATACATAAATAAAACACACACTTTGCTCCGACTACACTGTGCAGTCAACAAAAATATTGAAGAGTAATAAAAATTCACTACCTTAGTGCGAATTATTTAAATAGAGAGAAAATGTATATAGTAAATACAACCTTTATAGTGGAGTCAACGGCTCAAGATGCGTGGTTAAACATCATTAGAAACATGTATATTCCTTTTATTCAGTCAAATGGATTTAATGACATAACATTTACGAGAATAATATCAACAGAGCCAACAAGAGAGTTCACATACTCTATTCAAGTTGGAATTATTGATATGGCGATGTATAATATCTTTATGGAGAGAGTTTTGGTCGAGTACAACACAATATCAGCACCTATTTTTGGTGAAAAAATTGTTTGGTTTACATCTCTGATGAAAAAATTATAAGCAAATATGTGAGCACATAGGGAATTGCAGCATAGAGCAGTTCCCTACATCACAACAAACCAGAGAGATAATTAAATTAACAATCCCATACGACTTTTTATTTGAAAACTAGATTTGTCAGATTTGACTCTAGAGCATTCCAGAATTTCTGAAACTGAAGCTTGATTCCGCAGTTAAAATCATATGATCTACAAGAATAATATCAAACATAGCTGCGGCTTTGCTAAGCCTCCCTGTGAGAACAATATCATCTTGACTAGGTTTTATCACTCCAGAAGGGTGATTGTGAATAAGGACAATCGAAGAAGCGAGTAGTTCGATCGCTCGCTTTACAACTATTTTAGAATCTACAAACATACCTCGAACACCTCCTTGACTAACCCTTATTTTATCAAGAATCGTATTTGCAGAGCTAAGATACAAAACCCACATCTCCTCATGTAAAAGGCGTCCAATTAGCGGTCTGAATATAGTTATAATATCCTCATTACACGTTATGATAGATATTTTCTCTCTCTGCGCATTATTAACTCTAGAACCAAGTTCAACTGCACTCAAAATCTGTACAGCTCTCTTGACACCAAGACTCTCGACCATACGTAACCGAGATATAGAACAGTTGGATAGTTCACCAAGTGAACCACCTAACGAACTTATAATATTATTAGCAATAGTATGTGCAGATAGACCATTAACACCCTCACCTATAATAATACTTAACAACTCAGTATCATTTAGTTCAGAACAACCTTTAGAGATTAATTTAGCTCTAATCTCTTTGTCGGTTAACATCCCGAATTTGTCTCATTTTTCATTGACTGGTCAAACATCTCTAGGATGTTATCACCCACCTCATCACTAACCATGATTTCAGATACAGAGAAAGATGCATTTTGTTCAGCCTCTTTTTTTGACGATCCAGTACCAAATCCAATCTCCAAACCATCAACAACTATAATAGAGTGAAACAGTGGATTTTTAGCCGTTGAACCATCAGCATGATTTGTGTTAAAAGCGATAACACGACGACTTTTCTGACACCACTCAATAATACGACTCTTAAAATCGGTCTCCGTTGCAGAAACTTCCTCAATATCCATATGATTTTGGATTAAGTCGTTGATTATTAATCTATTTATAAACTCATATCCCTTATCAAGATATATTGCTCCAAGCATCGCCTCCATAGCATCTCCCCAGATATGTTTCTGAGTATAGTTACCATTTGTTTGATATATTACATATTTGTCAAGTCCAAGACTTAAACACAATGTATTTAAAGAGGCTCTACTAACTATCTTAGAGCGCATTTGAGTTAAAAAGCCCTCTGCTTCAGTAGGATATTCTATGTAAAGGTAGTCTGACACGACAGACTCTAGGATAGAATCTCCAAGAAATTCAAGTCTTTCATTATTAATTAGCGTGCCATCTTCTAAATGTAAAGAAGCTGACCTGTGTATCAAGGCCAGCTTATATAACTCTATATTGTTCGGATATATTCCGAATATTTGATCCAAAATTTGATAATAATGCTTATCTATACCGAAGCGTTTATAATAAATTTTTAAAAGTTTTTCAAACATTTTTAAACCTCCCTTATAGATAATGAGCTTAATTGCTCTGTGTATTATTATATTTTCTTAAATACTACAGATGAGTTATGTCCGCCAAAACCGAACGTATTACTCAATGCATATTTAACATCACGCTTCTGCGCAGTACCAATAGTAAGGTTTAACTTAGCATCTATTTTTGGATCCACCTCTTCAACGTTAATAGTTGGAGCGATAATTCCAGTGTTAAGAGTGTAGATACAAGCTAACGCCTCAATAGCAGCTGCAGCACCAAGAAGGTGACCAGTCATACTTTTTGTTGAATTTATATTCATATTATAAATATGATCTCCAAATGCTGCTCTCAAACCATTCATTTCAGCAACATCTCCAACAGGAGTTGATGTACCATGAGTATTAACATAGTCAATATCTGTTATGTTAATACCTGCATCACTAACAGCATCAAGCATAGATTTTCTTGCCCCCAATCCTTCAGGATGAGGAGAAGTAAGGTGATAAGCGTCTGCGCTCATACCTCCACCTAATATTTCTGCATAAATTTTAGCTCCACGAGCTTTTGCGTGCTCATACTCTTCGAAAATCAAAGCTCCAGAACCTTCACCGATTACGAATCCATCACGACTCACATCGAATGGTCTAGAAGCAGTAGTTGGGCTATCATTTCTTGTAGATAAGGCTTGCATTGAGTTAAATCCACCTACTCCAGGAGGATTAATAGATGCTTCAGAACCTCCAGTTACCATAATGTCTACTTTACCATAACGGATGTGATTCATTGCGTCAATCATTGCATGATTAGAAGATGCGCAAGCTGAGACTGTACAGTAGTTAGGTCCCATGAAGCCATACTTTATAGAGATATGACCCGCTGCAATATCTGCAATCATTTTAGGTATAAAGAAAGGGCTGTAGCGAGGAATAAATCCTCCCTCTACATACCCCTTAACTTCTTCGTAGAAAGTCTGCAATCCACCGATACCAGAACCCCAAATAACACCTACACGCTCAAGGTCAACTTTCTCTAGGTCGAAACCTGAGTCAGCAACAGCTTGATCGGCAGCTATAAGTGCAAATTGCGTAAATAAATCATATTTACGTAACTCCTTGCGCTCAAAAAAGTCATTCGGGTTGTAATCTTTAACCTCACAAGCAAATTTTGTCTTAAAATTAGTAGCATCAAATCGAGTAGTCGGAGCAGCTCCACTAACACCATTTTCCAAATTAGTAAAGTACTCTTGAATACTATTTCCTAAAGGATTTATAGTTCCGATACCTGTTACAACGACCCTTTTTAACGACATAATAATTTTTGTTTTGTTTGACAAATTTTGTAATTGTGGTTTAAATAAGAATACTATTTCTTAGCTTCAATGTAAGCAGTAGCATCTCCTACTGTTGTAATTTTCTCTGCATCCTCATCTGGAATAGAGATACCAAATTCTTTTTCAAATTCCATGATCAGTTCAACTGTATCTAGAGAATCTGCTCCTAGATCATTTGTAAAACTTGCAGCAGGAACTACCTCTGCGATATCAACACCTAACTTATCAACGACAATCTCGGCAACTTTTGAAGAAACTTCTGACATAATCTTTTTCTTTTTAATTTAACAATGTTTTTTATATAAATTTACTTATTTCAAAGTCTATTTTGTGCAAATCTAATACTTTTTCTATTACTTTTGACAAATAATTTCATTTTTTTACAAAAAAATTAACACCCCTAACACCTAAAACATTAATAATGAAAGAATTAGCTATATTTGCATCGGGCAGCGGAACCAACGCGGAAAACATAATTAAATATTTCAAATCATCTAATGAGATAAATATTGCTCTTGTACTTACAAATAACCCTCAAGCTGGAGTCATCGACAAGTGCAAAGAGTTGGGCGTAGAGTGTAAACTATTTACTAGGGAAGAGTTCAGGGATAACGACAATGTTTTGAACATACTAATCGATGCGAAGATTGATTATATTATCTTAGCGGGATTCTTATGGTTTGTACCTGCTGCATTAACTAAAGAGTGGTCTGGTAAGTTAATTAACATACACCCTGCTCTACTCCCTAAATATGGTGGAAAAGGGATGCATGGAATGAATGTGCATAGAGCGATTGTTGAAGCCAAAGAGCTTGAAACGGGTATTACAATTCACCATGTAGATAATATCTATGACAACGGTGGTATTATATATCAAGTCAAAGTATCAATTACGCCAAGTGATACACCTGACACTGTTGCGGCAAAAGTCCAAGCCCTAGAACAAGAACACTTTCCAAAAATTATAGAAAAATTCTGCCTCTCAAAATAGATCCCACAAGTTAGTTATTATCTACCATAGTATAGTGAACTGCCCTCAAAAGCAGCACTGCACAGTGGTAGGCAACTACTTAAATATATATTTCATAATTTTATCCGTAGCTCCGACATTGTCTTGAACATATGACTGAGCTAATAGATGTCGTTTTTCATACAACTCACCGTCTGCCTCCATCTCATGGATCCACGTATTTAAACCCTCAGAGCAAGTGATAGTTGTTGCTGCTCCCGTTTCTATCATATCTCTTGCCTCTTTGAATTTAGAGTAATTAGTTCCAAAAACTAGAGGTAATCCAAATGTTGCAGCCTCCAGCGTATTATGTATCCCTACTCCAAAGCCACCTCCAATATACGCATATTTTGCATATCTATATACTGAAGATAGGATACCAATAGTATCTATAATTAAAAAATCATACTCAGCAAGGTTAATATCACTCCCAACACACTCAGTATATCTAATACCTTTTCGAGAAGATCCTGAAATTATAGCATCTATACGATCTTGTACCATCTCGTGCGGTGCGATTATAAACTTGAGGTTTGTATATCTCTCGATCATAGGCTTAATCACCTCTTCATCTGGACCCCAAGTACTTCCAGCGATAAAAATCTTCGAACCATTTTGAAAACGTTGAACTATATCATTATTTGGAGAGTTAATAGCAATAGATGCTACCCTATCAAATCGTGTATCTCCAGCCACTTCAACTTGATCTATTCCAATACCCTTAAGAAGCTCTTTGGAGTGATTATTCTGTACGAATATCATTTTAAAATCACTTAAAGCGTCTCTAAATACCCCACCTTGCTTCTTGAAAAATATTTGATCCTCTCTAAATATAGCAGATATAAGGTATGTCTTACACCCTAGCATATATAATTCATTGAGTATATTGAGCCAAAACTCATACTTTACAATGATTGCAATCTCAGGGCGCACCAACCCAACAAAACGTCTTGCATTAGACAAGGTATCTGCAGGAAGATAGAATATATAGTCAACCCCTTCATACCCTTTTCTCACCTCATATCCTGAGGGAGAGTAGAACGTTAGTAGTATCTTTCTATTAGGAAACTCTTTTTTTATCCTCTCAATTACAGGTCTCCCCTGCTCAAACTCACCCAAAGATGCGGCATGAATCCACACAATTCGATCTCCAGGATTAATAGCTTGTGCTATTCGTTTAAAAATATCTTTTCGCCCTTCGACCCAAAGTTTTGCTTTTGAGTTGAAATGTGCTGCAATCTTCATTGCAAAAACCAAAAGATGTATTCCCCAATTATATACTAACATATATCTAACACTATTTTTATTTCTCAATATCTTCTAGTGCCTCACGGTTCAATACCTCTATTTTACCTGCGACACAACTAATAATCTGTTTTCGTTTCAGTGTCTCAATTACAGTTTGCAGAGAACTTCTCGTTGATCCGAAATACTCTGCAATATGAGCTACATCTGGAATAGTAATATCATTTGATGACTGCTCCAGTAGGTAGTGGGCAAATTTAGCCTCTAAAGTTTTTAATGATAGCACATATATCTTCTTAGACCAAGCATTTGCACGATTAGAGATTATATCTATAAAATTAGATAAAATAACCATCTCCTCTTGCATAATATCAAAAATAAGTCCTCTATGAAGAGTCAATATCTCCACATCTTCACACTGCGCTATAACATCAACAGGCAATCTATTACACCCTCCAAAAAGAAATGCAGGGGCAATTAACTGCGGAGTTTCCAAAATATCTACCAGCAAACTCTGTCCTGACGTATATGTAAACTCACCACTCACACTACCACTTAGAATAATCATCAATCCAGAATACGCACTATCTTTACTCGCAATTACATCTCCTTTTTTGTACTTATTTACAGTATATGGAGAGTTATCGCCTATAAGTTCACTAATCTTATCACTATTTAATCCTATAAATAGTGGGCATTGCATTAAAATATCATACATAACAAATCCTTATTTAAGTAAAAAATCTATCTGTTCCCTGCAACCCAGCAGGGCAATTTTCCAAAACCAAACGATTACAACAAGCCCTACCACTGACAATACATAGCATTAGGAGTAAACTCCAATGAACACCTATCTTTGTCATATACGATAGTAATTAGATCGAACTGAGGCTCTAAATCTATATCATATTCAAATATATACGCCTCTGCAGCACGTTTCAAAGCATTGAATTTACCTCTAGTGATAGCATCCTGCGGAGTTGTTAAAGACTCTTTGATCCTTGTTTTAACCTCTACAAAGTGTATCTCATCGCCTTTTACAGCTACAATATCTAACTCATATCTTCCTTTTCTCCAGTTAGCATGTTGCAGTTCATAGCCACCTTCCAGCAGCCATTTTATTGCTACAGCCTCCCCTCTTCGCCCTATGTCAGATGTAATAGACATAGCAATTCCTACATTAATAGTGTAAAGTCTCCTCCAGCAGCAATCTCAATAGGCTCTTCTCCATACTTGAACACTCTCAATGGTCTACTCCCGATAAGGGACAACTCTTCGCCCTCTACCTTTAGCATACACCCCTCTCTCAATCCAGCAACATACATATCTTGGTTTGCAGCAATATACTCTTCAATACGTTGTTCTCTAGTCTCCCCCGCATGACCTTCTGGGTTATGATCTAGGTAGTGTGGATTAATCTGAAATTTGATCGCCCCTATTGTATTAAATGATTGAGGTTGTACTATTGGCATATCATTTGTTGTACAGAGTGTTGGGCAGCAGACATTACTTCCTGCGCTCCACCCTACAAATGGCATACCTTTGTCAATGCGACTCTTAATAGCCGACATAAGCCCCTCTTCTTGCATGCGTTTAACAAGAGCAAAAGTGTTTCCCCCACCGACAACTACTGCCTGAGCAGTTGCAATTGCCAATGCAGGGTTATCAAGTCTGTGTGTAGATACAACTTTAATGCCTATCTCATCAAAACGAGATTGAACCTTTGACTCATATATATCGTACGAGAAACTAACAGCAGCATAAGGGACAAAAAGCACCTCAGAGACACCCTCTAAGAACGATTTAATCTCTTCTATTGGATATTTTAGATACTCTTCTCCTGCATTTGTTGAGTTACTAATTAGTAATAATCTCATCTCTTATTCTTTTAATAATTAGCGTTAAACTACATACTAATAGTACTACTTATAAAAAGTGGGCGTAATCTTATTAACAAGTTTACTAACATTTTTATTAACAATCCCATCGCCACTTATGTTGATAACTTTGTTAATAAAATTGTCAGTAACTTTGTCGATAACTATATTTTAAACAACTGCCCTATACTGGTAATTATGTAAAAGGCTACTCTTCGTCCTCTTCTTCTTTCATGTTTGTAAAGACGTTAACAACGTCGTCATCATCCTCCAGCTTGTCGATTAACTTCTCTATGGCAACTCTATGCTCTGGTGTAACATCTTTTGTTTCAGTCGGAATACGTACAAACTCACCACTAATGATCTCTACACCTTGATCTTCGAAATATTTTTGAACTGCTCCGTATGACTCAAACGTTCCATATATATGTATCTGACCTTCAAACTCAAACAACTCATCAACTCCAAGATCTATTAACTCAAGCTCTAGCTCCTCAATATCTACACCCTCAGTCATAGCGATTTTGAATACACATTTATGATCGAAAATAAATCCTAAACAACCACTTGTACCCAAAGATCCACCCAACTTATTGAATGCGCAACGAACATTTGCAACAGTACGAGTTGTGTTATCCGTAGCAGTCTCAACAAGAACAGCGATACCAAATGGTCCATAACCCTCATATATCATCTCTTTATATGCAGTTGTATCTTTTGATATTGCACGCTTAATTGCTCTATCAACATTATCTTTAGGCATATTCTCAGCTTTAGAGTTCTGAATCAACACCCTAAGTCTTGTATTACTACCTGGATCTGGACCACCCGATTTAACGGCAATCTCAATCTCTTTTCCTAACTTTGTAAACACGCGAGCCATATTGCCCCAACGTTTCATTTTACGTGCTTTTCGGTATTCATACGCTCTTCCCATATCGCTTATATTACAATTAATTAATATTTTTACTCTAAAATACTATACATTATGACAAAAAACTCTCTTATATCCATAAATGTACACACAAAATTACTTACTTTTTAGTGAACCTACAAAAAAATCATAACTTTGTTGCATAATATTATCTAAGTTTGATAATAATCAGCAGTAATAACAATAACTTATATATATAAAACGATGAAAGAGCATATAGAAAAAGTAGTAGAAGTACTTCGTGCTGGGGGAATAATACTATATCCAACAGATACAATTTGGGGAATAGGTTGCGACGCAACTAATAGTAACGCAGTTGAAAAAATTTACAAGCTAAAGGGCTCAGTAGATAAAAAAAGTATGTTAATACTTGTTGATAAGATTGACAACCTAGTGAGATACGTAACAAATGTACCTCCAGTTGCATGGGATCTACTAGAGATGACGGACAAACCATTAACTCTAATCCTTCCTGGTGCACACGGAATATCTACTAATCTAATACCGGAAGAGGGTACGGTTGGTGTTAGAGTTCCTGAACATGAATTCTGTACAAAACTTCTACAAAAACTTGGTAGACCACTAGTATCAACATCTGCAAACATCTCTGGAGAACCAACTCCGCTTATATTCAGAAACATTCCTAAAGTGATATGCGATGGAGTAGATTTCATTGTAAGTCCTCAATTTGAGGGAAAAGGAACAAAAGCTCCTAGTTCAATAATTTCATTGAACAATAGTGGTGTTGTGAATATACTCAGAGAGTAATGAAAGTTCTTAGAGTAGACATACAAAAACGTTTCGCAGACTCAGATATACTAGGGCATGTGAACAACGTAAATCTTCAACACTATTTTGATGTTGGAAAGGTAGATTTTATGACTAAATCGCTTGAAATTGATGTACTACACGACTCTAAGGGATTTATTACGGCATCTACAACCACAAACTACATTATACAAACTAAATTTTTTGAGGATGTATGTGTCGAGACAACAATTGAGTCTATTGGGAATAAGAGTTTAACTATGTTCCAAAAGATATTGAGCATTGAAACAGGAGAGATTAAAGCTGAAAGTCGAAGTGTTTTTGTAGCATTCAACTTTAAGCTCCAAGAGTCAATTGTAATTCCAGACAACTGGAGAGAAGCCCTAAAAAAATAACTGTTCACTGCGATCACATAATGCATACCTCGTGATCGCAGTGAACAGTTTTTTTACTCCGCTTTTCCTCTATTACAAAATGGTATATATATAGATACGGTTAGCAGTACGCCTGAGAATATAAAAATAGCTGATACTAAATCCGCATTATCAAACCTCTCTTGCCCACGAAGTGCTGCAACAATGATAGTCATTACGGGCTGAATATACCGATATAGCGCAGTATGTATGGCAGTTAGCTTCTCGACACCACGATACAATAAAAAAGAGGGGATTATTGTCCCAAATATAAGTATATACAACATCTCTAGCTGTATCATAAGTGGCATGCTCATAACATCTACCAAAAACGCATCTGTTGCAAAAAATGGTGCTGTTATAAGTAGTCCCACAAAATAATAACATCCAATCACCACTACTGTTCCATGCCGATTCAACACTGGTTTTATAATGATAGTCTGAATTGCGATACAAAATACACTCACAAGTATCAATAGATTTCCGAAAGACTCCGTACCATGGACAATTACCCCTCTGTGGTCTACAAGCAATATTCCTGCACCAACAAAAGCCAATAACATACCTATTTTTCGGGACAATACTATTTTTGTCTTTGAGACAATACGACTCACAAAGAGTGTGAACACAGGACCTAGCGTTGCGATTATTGACGCACTAATTGGTGTTGTATATTTTGCACCCCATAGAAGCGTATACATACTTCCGTACGTTACAAGCGTGGAAACAATCACAATACGCACAACCTCACGCCACGTAAATCTATTTTTATAGTAGATTATCGAGAGTGGAATGAAAAAGAGCGAAGCAAATAGTATCTGATAGAATAATATATCTTGAAATGACCCCCAACTTTTGACTAAAGATATAAAGTACGAGAAATTTACCCCATAAAGTATATTGGAGAATATAAGATCTAGGTGTGATGTGATACGTCTCTTCAAACTATATGGATTTTTGGTACATAATTGACTTTGTGCAATTCACGTACCAAAAAACCATAACACATAAATTAATAGTCGATCTTGAGATCCATGTCTCAAAAATATATATTTTTTTTCAGTTCTGTACTAACAACAAAAAGGAGATTTTCAAATTTAATTGAAAATCTCCTTTCTTATAAACTCTGCGGTAATGCAGGGAAGTGATAAAATCTTATAATTCAACAAGATTCTTTCCATTCATATCTTCTGGTTGTCCAATACCCATAAGAGCCAAAACTGTTGGCGCAATATCTGCAAGAACTCCACTTTCAACACTCTTAACTCTATCAGATACAACGATAATAGGCACTGGATTTAGTGAGTGAGCTGTGTTCGGCGTACCCGATTGATTTACTGAGTTATCAGCATTTCCATGGTCAGCAATAATAACAACCTCATATCCATTCTTCTTCGCAGTCTCAACAACAGCCTCAACACACTCATCAATAGTCTTCACTGCCTTCACAATTGCATCGTAAACTCCAGTATGTCCAACCATATCACAGTTAGCAAAGTTCAATGCAACGAAGTCAAACTTCTGACTATCTAAAGCCTCTACTAATTTATCTTTCACCTCATAAGCACTCATCTCTGGTTGAAGATCATATGTCGAAACTTTAGGTGATGCAACTAGGATACGCTCCTCATTCTCGAACTTCTCTTCACGACCACCATTCATAAAGAAAGTTACGTGTGCATACTTCTCTGTCTCCGCAATACGCAGTTGAGACAACCCCTTACTAGCGATATACTCTCCAAGTGTATTCTGAACATTATCCTTATCAAACAATATATGTAAGCCCTTAAACTTCGCATCATACGGAG
>CAMRBL010000037.1 GCA_947040435.1 uncultured Rikenellaceae bacterium | reverse complement strand
GAGGGCACTGAAAAACCCTAAATTATCTAGGTGTAAATTAGACAAAAGTTTGATTTACACCTATTTTTTTTGTATCTTAGTGGTATGCTTAACCCTCAAGAACAACTCCCACTGAGCAATCATATTGCACTTTACGATTTGATTATCCCACAATATAATCTACTACGCCGTATAAATGATCTTATAGATTTCTCATTTGTCTATGATGAGTTGTCGCCAAAGTATTGCTCTAACAATGGTCGGACTGCTCAAAATCCTATTCGTATGTTTAAGTATCTTCTGCTAAAAACCATTTATGACCTCTCGGATGTTGATGTTGTAGAGCGATCAATGTACGATATGTCTTTTAAGTACTTTTTAGGCATGGTTCCCGAAGAGAGAGTCATTGACGCCAGTACGTTATGTAAGTTCCGTAAACTCCGTCTTAAAGATATGGATCTATTGAGCCTACTTATTGGTAAAACCGTATCTATAGCAATAGATAAAGGGATTATAAAATCAAAGTCCATCATCGTAGATGCTACCCATAGCGGCTCACGCTCCAATCCATTCTCCCCAATCGAGATCCTTCGATTGCGCTCTAAGCAACTTCGCAAATCACTCTACGAAGTGGATGATGATATTAAAAGGTTGTTGCCAGCAAAGAGCGAAAAGAATGAACTAGAGGCAGAGATCACTTATACGCAGTCACTCATTGAGTGCATCAGCGACAAAGCGACCTTGATTGAAATGCCTAAGATTCGAGAGAAGTTAAATATGCTCAAAGAGACAATCAACGATATTGCTGACCACTATACGATATCAAAAGATGCAGATACTCGCATAGGTCACAAGAGCGAGGATAGCTCATTTTTTGGATACAAAACACATATCGCAATGAGTGAGGAGCGTATTATTACAGCTGCTGTCGTAACTTCGGGTGAGAAGGGTGATGGTCCAGTTCTTCCATCATTAGTGGATGAGAGTCGTAAAAATGGAATGGAAATAGAGACGGTTATTGGAGATTGTGCATATTCAGGAGATAAAAATTTAAAGAAAGCAAAGGCGGAGGGGTTTGAGGTTGTTGCACGTTTAAGTCCATCGATCAGCCACGGATTTAGAGGTAAAGATGATACATTTGATTATAACAAGGATGCAGGGATGTTTGTTTGTACGGCAGGACATCTTGCAATCCGGAGAGCTAAGCAAGGCCGGAAATGCGAATCATCAAATCAAGTTTATGTATACTATTTAGATGTTGAGAAGTGCAAGGTATGTTCTCGCAGAGATGGTTGCTATAAAAATGGGGCAAAAACCAAGAGCTACTCTATAACAATTAAGACAGCTGAACAACAAACTCAAATAGAGTTTCAGCAAAGTGAACACTTTAGGGCTAAATCCAAAGAGAGATACAAAATAGAGGCTAAGAATTGGGAGTTAAAACATGTTTTTGGATACGATCGAGCTGAGTCATATGGCTTGTTATCTATGCAGTTGCAAGGGGCGATGGCTATTTTTGCCGCAAATATAAAACGAATCTTGAAAGTGATGTAATCTGTACTA
Source organism: uncultured Rikenellaceae bacterium (assembly GCA_947040435.1). GTDB lineage: Bacteria > Bacteroidota > Bacteroidia > Bacteroidales > Rikenellaceae > CAMQVY01. Next base: position 13,069 of record CAMRBL010000037.1, on the reverse strand, counting down.
TTATCTCTAGTTGTTCAAAAATACATCCCATATAGCACAGTGAAAAAGGCATAAACCCTAAATAAAACAATATCTGCAAGATATTTATTGTAAGCAATAAACTCTTGCAGATATTATTTTATAGCTAAAAAAGAATAAAGGGGGCATTATTCGAGATGTTTTTCAGTGCCCTCAAATTTTCACCCTTTTTTTTTTGCATACACTATCTAGTGATTATAATATTAGATACATGATTAAAATAAATTACATTTAATTTGATATTTGATTGTTTTTTTATACATTTGTGCTGTAATAAAAAAATAGCTAACTAGGTATACACATACTTAACCAGAATATATAAATCATGGTCAGGGGTATGTGTATATCTGATTAGCTGTTTTTCTTCTCTAAATATTATATTTATACATTTAAAAAAAGTGTATTTAGAGGCTATTTATATAATTTCTACACCTACGTAAAATAATGTGTATCAGACACATCATATACAATTATACTAATATAGAGCATTAAGCCTCTGAAGAGAGAAATACTCAGCATTGTTATTATATTTACAAGTTTGAAGCGTAGGAGTATCACAACAATATTTCAAACAACAAAAGAATAAATTGGGAATACTATTTTTATTGTTCTACAAATAATAGCTTTTTTGGTCTTTCCTTGATATTTGATAGTATCTCACAACATATTGTATCATAAATCCCAATGGTATCTTCAACAGCAGCTTTGAAATTCATAATTATTTATTTTTAAATATGAAAATCGAATAAAGTAATATAATATTTTGACATATTTAACTATTTGAATATCTATTCATTATACCTATTGGAGAGAAATACTCAGCATTTAGTTTAAAAATTAGATATAACAAAGAGACAAATACTCAGCATTCAGTAAAAGAGTGTTAATAACTATCTCCCTTTTTTCACTTTTCAACAAAATAGCCATTGAAAATGGCTTTAGGAAACTCATTTTTTGTGTATTTATACACTAAAAATACCATATAATATTATATAGATTAAAGATTAGTTATATCATTAGTATAGATAGTAGGGCACTTTAAGAAGTGTTATACCTCTAGCTATAAGCATATTATAATTATAACATAGAGAGATATATTAAGCATTTGGGAGACAAATACTCAGCATTGTAGAGAAATAAACTAAGCATTTTAGGGGATAAATACTCAGCATTTAGGTTATGTAGAGACAGATACTCAGCATAAATATTATATTTATACAGTTATGTTGGAAATGATTGCATCAGCCATAATTTGATTACAGGGTATGTCAAAAAAAAATCTACCTAAATCTGCTCTGTTTTAATTAGACTACTTGTGTTAATTGATACATATTCAGAAGGATCTCAGTCATATGTAGTCAAATTCTTTTTACGAAATAAATTCTTTCTCAACACCATCAATTAGTACTTTAAGAAAATTCATTTGATATGATGCTAGATTTTCCGTTTGCTTTTCAAATAATAATGAATTTTTGTATATCAGATCTTCATGTGCATTATGGTAGCCCTGTTCTATTGTCTCCATGTCCGTGTATCTCCACAATAACTACTAAAATTGCAGTACAAACGAAAAGTGAATATCTTCAGCAAGACAAATCATTTTAGCAAGCTCAATAAAAATATCATTTCCTTTACTATTGAAACGCTCACAAATATATAATAATGCTATAATATTAAGTTCTTCTTTTACAATTAATTAGACCTATTGGAGATGAATACTCAGCATTTAGATTAAAAATTAGATATAACAAAGAGACAAATACTCAGCATTCTGCAAAAAAGTGTTAATAACTATCTCCCTTTTTTCACTTTTCAACAAAATAGCCATTGAAAATGGCTTTAGGAAACTCATTTTTTGTGTATTTATACACTAAAAATACCATATAATATTATATAGATTAAAGATTAGTTATATCATTAGTATAGATAGTAGGGCACTTTAAGAAGTGTTATACCTCTAGCTATAAGCATATTATAATTATAACATAGAGAGATATATTAAGCATTTGGGAGACAAATACTCAGCATTGTAGAGAAATAAACTAAGCATTTTAGGGGATAAATACTCAGCATTTAGGTTATGTAGAGACAGATACTCAGCATAATTATTATATTTTGATAAAATAAATTTATATGATAAAAATGTATTAACTATTTTATTAATCATATATTATTACAAATACTATGATATGATTAAAATGTTAATTATCTTTGTGGTGTAATTTAAGTATGTGATTAGATTTCTTATCTAAATACCTGCCATTCATTAATAAAAAAAGTACACTGCGATATGTGGTCGCAGTGTACGAAATCCAACTGAACAAGATAATCATACCTTGTAACCAATTCTATTACAAAGATAGTGATTATTCTGTTTAGTTGATTACATATATTGACTAAAAAATAAATCATTATGAGAAAATTAATTTTGTTCTTTTCATTTTTTGCGGCCTTATTGAACTCTTGTAGAGAAGAGAAGGATTTAGAGCCATTTATCGATTATCGTTGTAAAATAAGTGCGGTATCTCAATTAGATACACTCATTTGTTTTCAACCAGCTAGAATTGATTTAGCTGTAGATAAGGGTAACTCTACTATTAATAGCTACGAGTTTTCTTATGAATTAATTGAAGGTGCAGGTGAGTTGCAAATCAATAGTGATCCTTTAATTCCTCTTAAAGATATAGTTTCTATAGATATTGATGATGTACATATAACATATATTCCCAAACAATTAGGTGCACATAATCTTTTATTGAAATTTGAAAATGAAGAATATCTTATTGAGAGTGTGTATAGCATTAATGTTAAAGATACTCCAAATCCTGAATTGAAGATGTATTTAAGTGGGGTAGAGACAATAAACATTAATGAGGCTATGCTAGGAGAGACATATAAATTTTTTTATAATGTTTCAAAGAGAGGAAATAGAGATGATTATACCTATTGGATAACTTTAGATCCTGCATTATCAGGAGCTATTACTAGTAATGATGTTACAGCAAGAGGAGGTGGAGTTGATATTCAAACAGGTACGATTAGGGCTAATGAGAATGGGATATCAATTGGCGAGGTTAAATTCACTCCTTCAAATTACAACTATCTAAATTCAAAAGTTTCAATTAAAGTAAAAGTTAGAGATAGTAGAGGTAAAGAGGTCTCTCAGACAACTACGTTTAATATAGTTACCTCTCCAATTGAAATAGATCTTACAAAGAGAACATCTATTGAAGTTGAGAAACCATATACTTTTTTCTTTGCAGTCAATAAGCTTAATTACAATGGGGACTTTACTTATAAGCTAACAGGATGGTCTGAAGGAGATAAACTAGAAGTAAGTGCGGATAATGTTGAATGGGAGGTTTATAATGGAGGTATATTTGATTTGCCAGATAAAAATCATACGTACATTCGATATACGCCATCTAGTATTGAGTTTATTCCATTAAAACTATTTATATACGACGATCAAGAGGGAGAGGAGATAGAGGAAATAGAGTTTAAAGTAATAGTTCCTAAAGTAACTATCAGATCTAATATCGATTCAGTAATAGTATTTCCAAATGTATATAGTAGTTGTTTTTTGAAAGTAAGCGCTGATAGAGGGGAGACAGTTGATATCTCCTTTATCAAACCAAATGAATTTGATGGGGTAGTTCGCTGGAATGATAAAACTATTACAGCTACTACTATTAGAGCAGATTCTGGGAGTATCAATCACTTAGAGGTTATGTCAAAGAAACAAGGGAAATTTGATATGATAACTTGCGCCACAAATCGTTGGGGGTATTCTGATAGTCTAACAACCTCTATTGAAGTGGTAGGAGAGCCGATATACACACTAAGGAAGGTTACCTATGGTTCTGGTACAATCACTGTCTCTATTGATGGAAAAAAGACCAATTTAACTAAGTTTAAAAAAGGAGCAGTACTTACCATTACAACTTCTACACAGAGTGACTATGGATTTATAAGATGGGGTGGGGATATAATGGAGACAAAAGCTACTATTCAAATCACTATGAATAGTGATAAATCTATATATGCAATATTTGAAAAGGTATATAAACTAAATTGTTTAATATTCGGAGAAGGTAAAATAGATGTCGCTTTCTTAAATGATAATGGAGTCTTTGAGTTTAGTAGTAAGAGTTCATTTCCCGAAAATACGAAATTAAAGCTACTCCCCATTCCTAATCATAATTGGTATTTTAACTTTTGGCTTGACCTTCCCGTTAACACTACTCCCGAACTTAGGATGACAATATCAAAATCTGACCTTGAAAACACAGTAAGACTATTTTTCAATCAATTAAGTACATCAAACTACAAATTATGATTAAATTAATTACCACACTATTTGCACTATTACTCTCACTCTCTGCGTCAGCACAGTATTGCTCTGTGAAGACAAATGCACTGGGATTAATCACAACGAACCTCAATGTTGCAGTTGACATTGAGTTGACTAAGAACAAGACGTTCAACACCTCTATTTCGTACAATCCTTTTTCGTTTGGAAATTTTCAAGCCAAACATATAACGGTTCAGCCTGGCATCAGGTTTTGGAAGTACACGAATTACATTGGTCACTTCGCTTCAGCTTACGTAACGTATAGCAAATTTGATTTGATAGCTAAGGAGAGATATAAGAGAGGATGGTTATCTGGAGCAGGGATCTCTTATGGTTATGCGTGGCTACTCTCTAATAGATTATCCCTTGAGTGCGAAGTTGGAGCGAGCATAGTATACACCGACTACGACAAAGGAGCTTGCAACGTCGGGATCTTTGATCGAGAGACAACAGAACATCACAAAAGTATTCTATTACTCCCAACGAAGTTAGGAGTTTCGCTTAGTTATCTATTTTAATGTATGAAAAGTTTAATAATTATAGTCGTAGGCATAATCACAATGGGGTGTTCTCTGACTCATCGAGTCAAAAAGCACAACCATACAGCAGCAATAACCCTGCCTCTTTCAGAGAGTTCTGAAGAAGAAGAAGGAAATTCGGCAATTTACGATACTGTTCGAAAGAGTAATTTAGTAGATGCAGTTAAGGATGAGAGAGGTTCTTTTATGGCAGATTTACAGATAGATGCGATTGCGATTGTATCCCGAACTAAACTTGTTCCTGAGCGCATGGGTCAAATTACAATAGACTTTGTGATTTCAGTCCCAAGCACTCTACAAGATGGAAATTGGGGAGTATATTTCACACCTGTTATTTCAGAGGATGGTATTATTTCATCATTAGATAAAATTGCGATTCGTGGTGGCTTGTTTTCAAAGTTACAATCTCGTCAATATTGGCAATTTGAGAACCATTTGAACAAGATAGGCAATAGGTCTGGCTACTCCAAGAACTCAACCTATCTAGCTTCTAAGTACTATGAGGTTTTGAATGAGCTTGAGAGTAATCGCAAAGAGAGGTTGAAGAGACAGCATGAGCAGACGATAATGTTTCCTCAAATGACAGATGCAAGAGTTGATTCTGTTATACATCGAGGGGGTGAAAATTTCAATTACTATTATACTCAAGTTATTAAGACAAACAAGAGTACCAAGCACCTCAATTTACATTTTGATGGGCAATTGAAAGCGATAGACAATAGTTGTATCAATTTACCATCAAGTGATACATTGAAGTATATTGTATCATCAATGATAGGACTCATAGACACAACGAAGATCTACAAAACGGAGGTAATTGAGAAGTTTGCAACGGTGAGTGAGAGTTACAATATACAATTTCAAGTTGGACGTTCGACAATTATTGATACTCTCTCAAACAATAGAGTGGAATTGTCAAAGATGGAAAAGATGTTTAAATCTCTAATATATCAAAATGAATTCCATGTTGATAGCATAATCCTTACATCTGGAGGATCTCCAGAGGGAGATATTAGGTACAATCAAAGCCTATCGAAACAGAGGGGTAAGTCTATACAACAGCACTTGACTAAGGTTATCAATGCCAATATAGATACATTAATTACCACCAATGCAATTGGGGAGGATTGGGCAAAATTAACAGCTCTCATAAAGCGAGATACAACTATTGAAAATAGAGATGAGATACTTGATATTATCAAAAGAGAGAGAGTTTTAGACACAAGAGAGGGGTTAATCCGAAGTAAATATCCAAAGGATTACGAGCTGATAAAAACCAACCTATATCCACCATTGAGAAGTGTGAATTTTAGATACGCTCTGCGACGAGTGGGAATGATAAAAGATACTATTCACACTAACAAATTGGATTCTACCTACATAAAAGGGATAGAGTACTTGAAAGATAGAGAGTATGAAAAAGCATTATTGATACTTGATCCTTATGATAATCAAAATACAGCTATCACACTTCTCTCGCTAGGCTACGACAAAGGGGCGTATGACATATTGAAGTCGCTACCACAAAATGCATTAACAAACTATTTACTAGCTATTAGTTGCTCTCGCTTGAAGAAGTACACGCAAGGAAAGAAGTATCTTGAACGGGCGATAGAACTTAACACAATGTTGAGATTTAGATCCAATTTAGATCCAGAGATGAAACTGCTTGAGTAAGGGTTGGAAAGTGAAAAAAGGGAGTATTAAATAAAAAATATTATGAAAAAAATTATTATCACCGTACTAGTTGCAAGTTCACTAATGAGCTGTACCCTCTCAGATAGAGTTGGGTATAGTTATTTAGACAAGGCAGAATTGACCTTAAATTATCAATTTACAAAAGATGAAGATTTCTCCAAGAGCAATGAAGAGATTGAAAGTTTGGAGCTCTATATCTTTGATGGCAATGGGATGTTCTTTCGACAAGAGAGTTACACACACAGTCATATTCTACCCAATGGTATTTATCAAACATACTTACCCAATGACAACTATACTATTGTCAGTTGGGTTAATGCGGATGAGAACACAACACTCCCTACCTGTGTTGCAGGCGATTGTTTAGAAGATATAACATTGAAGGTAAAAGGATCTAGAGGAGAGTTCAATACAATGGATGATTTGATGTACAACTGTCATCACATTAGGGTTCAAAAGGGAGACAAGCGAGATGTTACGATAGATCTTTCGAAGTTAACATATCATATTGATCTCAAAATAACAGGACTTGAATCGTTAGAAGCTCCAGAGAGCTATTATTTTGGCACTGAAAATTGTACAGAGATCAATTTCAACGATCAGAAAGGCAATTGTGTTGAGATGTACAAACCCACTTTATCGTATAATGGAGGAGTTGCGGTTGGCGAGTTCAAGGTGTTGCAGTTCGCTCCTGAAGCTACTATCCCAATTGGTATCTTTTCGAAAGAGACATCTGAAAAGCATTTTTTTTCGGCAGATCTGAATAGTTTGATTCCTCAGTATATCAAGGATGATATGTTGAGTGGCAAAACACTCTCTACCAAAGTTCAGATAGACGTACATGAGGAGTATATCTCTATAAAGATAGAGGACTTCGAAGTAGCAAAAATTCAAATAGAAAATCTAGGGGAATAGTCCCCACAATAATAATCAATAAAAAAACCAAATTATGAAAAAAATTATTTTAAGCACAGTTATGCTAGTAGCATTAATGGCAACATCATGTTCAAAGCAAAATGACGAAATCACACCATCAACACCACCATTAGAGGGAGGTTCAAAAGTTGAGTTATCTTTTTCAGCACCATCAGAGTCGAGAGCGTTTGGCAGTGGAACAACTGAGGTTTGGGAGAAAAAGGTGAATTCAGCAACAATTATCGGATGTAATAAATCGGGAGATATTGCAGTTAGGAAATTCTTGACCTTCGCTCAAATTGGAACTATCACTTCATCGCCGATCACACTAGTAGTACCTGGTACTACTGTTGGAGATGATGTTTATTTTGCAGTGATTGTGAATACAGAGATTCCGAGTACAATAATCACAAAGCAAGCTCTTCTAGCCTTCATGGAGAGTGAAGTTAGTAGCTATAATGGTACATTTTCGGAAGTAACCACTAAGGCAAAGAGAGCTAAAGGGTTTGTAATGACAGGTGCAACAACAAAAAAATTGACTGCTGGCAAGACTGCCGTTGATGTTGTTGTGAAAAGAACTGTATCGAAGATTGAGATTGAGGCAAAAACGACACCTAAATTTACTGCTGCATATGGCAGCGCAGTAGTGAAAATCAACAGCGTTGAGATCAGCAAATGCGCAACTAATAGTTTTCTATTCGGAAGTTCTGCGTATTCATTAGGAGCAAAAACATTTGTAACCGCACAACTCTCTAAAGAGGTTGCAGGAACTCCAAAGTCTTACCAAAACATGTTTTACCTGTACGAGCAAAACAGTGCTGCTGCTGGTAGTAAAGTATTTGTGAAGATGTCAGGTTTGTATGACATCGATGGTAATTTATCAACACTAGGAGATCAAGCTACAGTTGATTATATTTTTGAGCTTGAAGGCTCTGGAGCAGGTAAGATTCTTAGAAATGGAGCATACAAGGCAGTTGTGAACATCAACGGACTTCCAACAGATCCAAATGGTAATATCATTCAAGTTTCTATTTCAGCAGCAAATTGGGAGACACTTGTGACTCAAACTGTTGATATGGGAATTTAGGAATACAAATCATTAATAAAGTAGGTGAGAAAAATCACCTACTTTATTTAAAAAAAAATTAGATGAAAAAAATACTATTATTTTTGTCACTTATTCTAGCGATTGGATGTCAAGAGCATAAAGAAGATCTTGACACATCAGACGATGAAATTAGCGTTGAATTTGCATGTTCTGCAGATGAGACACTAGATGCTTCTCGCACACTATCGGGAAGTAGTGATGTGCCAATTAATGATCTCAACATCTATATGATTTCTGCAAAAGGGGAGGTATACCGCAGATATGCGACTAACAATAATTTTCTACTGAAGTTGAAGCCCGACAATTATACGATATTTGCAGTTGCAAATATTGGGCGAGATCTAGGGGTGCAGACAGCTGAGAGCCTAAGAACATTGAAACTCTCTCTTCCCCAATTGAAGAGTACTTTATCATACAGTAAACAGTTAAGTATTACAACTCCTCAGAGGTTGCAAGTTAAGTTGAAGCGAAATTATGCCACTGTTAAAATTAAGGTACTATCTCCGAGTCCCTCTTATATTTTGAAGAGCATTCAAATAAAAAATATCCCTATCGATGGCAAGCTATTTGAAGACGAAAAAGTGACGTCAACAAGTGCAAGCGATTTTAAGGATCTTGATGAAGTGAAATTTGATACTTGGATTACGAGCTATGATTTGGAATTTGAAATGCCCGAAAATAGGCAAGGAGATAATCTGTCAATTACTGATCAAAAGAACAAAGGAGAGGTAAATGCGCCAAAACTAGCAACCTATGCATATATTTTAGTCGAGTACGGCACAAATGTATTTGTGACATACAAAATCTATTTGGGTGAAAATAACACGTCAAATTTTGATGTGAAGCGAAACCAAAAGCACGATTATGTAATTAATATAAAAGGCAAAAACATTGTCGATACGAGAGTGAACACGTATGACTTAACAATGTATTTGAGTTATAATGCGGCAGAAAAATATGGATACATTGAAAAATTCATACCCTTCAAACTTACCGCTAGAGCGGGAGGAAATGAGAAAAGCAATATATCATTTCAATTGCCCTCAGATTTTTATGGCAGGGTAAAGTGGAATAATCAACCCGTATCAGCAGCGACTAGATCAAGTTTTTCTGCTGAGTCAGGAGTAGAGAATGTGCTAGAGATAATGTCATTCACAAAGGGTAGCTTTGCCGTTGTCACAACAGCAACGAATCGTTGGAATGTTAGCTCCAAGGTAACATCGACCATTCATGCATCTGAAGCACCTAAGTTTAGTTTATCAACATCAGTAGTTGGTTTAGGAAGTGTTGCTGTGTTTTTAGACGGGAAAATAACTTTGTTGAATGAATTTGAGAAGGGTACAAAGCTTAAATTAGTTGCTACCGCTCAAGATGGCTATACGTTCACAGGATGGAAGGGGTTGACTCAGTCCACTTCAACAATTGAGTTGACAATAGAAAAAGATGTAACAGTGACAGCTATTTTTGAACAACTAATCACCTTGAATGTTACTACTATAGGAGAGGGAAGATTTGATGTATATAAGTTGAATGAAGCAAGTGGAGTATACGAATTAACCACGAAGCGGAGCTTTTTAGAGGGAACACAAGTAAAAGTAATCTCAATTCCAATTTACGGATGGTCTTTTGGTAATTGGTCTGCGCAGGAAGGTAGTAAGGTCTCGCTTGAGGACTATATTCCTATCAAATATATCGGGATATATAAAGATCTCAAAAATCCAACGAAGACACGCCCTTACACTGCGGAGTTACGGAATTTTGGAGTTGCTCGTTTACCTATAATATTTGGAATTTATCAAAGTACAAATACCACGAACAACACGTATGTGAGAGCAAAAGTGAAGGTAAAATTAGATGGAGTGACAACAAATGAGGAAGATTCATATTGGCACCCACCGATGCAAATTAGCCCCCAAAACCCGTGGCAGAAGTCCAAGTTAATTGATCATGGAACATTAGTTGAAATTGATATAGAATTGACATTTTCAACGAATGGCAGCGGCATAACGGATAAGTTGACTCATCTGTACCTATCTCCGAATGAATGGAATGATGGTTCTACGATACCTGTTCACAATGGTAAATTTATAAAACAAGTAAAATTCTACGCAAATGCGATAGATATAGAAGAGGTGAAGATTATTTTTGAAGTGCTAGGAAGAACAGTAATAATGAAATAAATTAAGTTTACAAAAAAAGGCGAGTAGATCTACTCGCCTTTTTCATGTCATCTATTTCGCTTGTGTATACCACCAAAATGGAATTTCATCGGAAGTAATGCACCAATCAGGTATCTTTTCATACATACCAAAACATTTATATGGCAGGGTTGCAACTTTCTCCTTACCCCACTTATCAACCACTCGTATTGCATAGTACATTGTACCTAGCGTTGTGAGTGTGCTTGTCTCGAATCTTATTCCATGAAATCCTTGTTGAATGGGTTCTCGTCCCCAATACGCCACAATATCGAATTCGTTGTGCCAAGTAGTTGTATTTTTTTTTCGATCTTCGGGAAAATAGCCATTATTATACTGTTGTAAATATTGCATCTCATTGCCACCTTCTTGTGCAATGTGCAGTAAAACTGTTGCACCGGGGAAAGTAGTAGATCCATCATCAATACCAACGGGATAGCACTCTTGCGTGAACAACCGATCAATTTGCTTACCTTCTAGTGACTTAGTGAGAGGATCTATTGAGAAATCTCTATTCAAGTTGTCATAGATATATGGCTTATCACTCTCCCACATATACCCCAAAATATCTTGTGTAAACCACTTGATCTCGATAGGTGGTGAAAACGCTCTGATAACAACCTCCTTTGATGTAATAGCGTTATATTTATCTGTAATTTGAATGGTTATTGTGTATTCTCCCACTACGTTGGCGTTGGCAAAGCTAATAGTATTTTCAGAATTTGAAGGTATTGAAGTGATAGCTGAAATAGCTTCTCCATTCAGTAATATATCGGCACTTCCGAAGTGTTTAACGCTATACAATTCATAATTAGGTACAGTTGTATCAATTTTGATTTTAAAGTCTTCTGTGTGGTACTTTTCATCTACAAAAAATGTAAATTGTGCTGCGCTCTCGACTGCGATTGATTCGGGAACTGCACCCACCTCAAAGATAATTTTAGGTGCTTTCACATTCACCCTTGACTTATACATTACTTGCCCGTTGTGTTTATCTCGAAGTTCGACTTGTAGTTTGTAATCACCAATCTCATCTGGAGTAAATATGAATTCGTGCAGCTCATTGGGTGAGATCCTCATATTTTGAGAGACCTCCTCGCCATTCAATGTAACAGTTGCTGTCGTTGCAGGAGTCACTGAAAAATTCAGTATAAAGTCTTCAGGGTGGTTAACCTGCTTCACAAAGAGTTTTAATGCTGACGAACTTTTGAGAGCAACGGTATCGGAGATATATGCTATATCAACCTTCATCACTTCATTCAACGATCTCAACTTGACTTCCTCAATTGTTTTGAAGCCTTGTTTATCTGTGATAGTGAAGATCAGTTTATGGTCTCCTACCTCGTTTGGTTGGAAATTCAAAGTATTTTCAACATCGGGTGAGATCTGCATATTTTCAGAGATCTCATCGCCATTAATTGTAACCTTAGCTGTTGCTGGAGTAATTGTAGCAGCAACTTCAAAATCTTCACTATGCTCTTCCTGCGTAATAGTAAATCTCATGTCGGTTGATTTCAAAACTACGGCAAAGTTAATTCCGCCAATTTCGAAAGTTGTCTTTTTAGGTGTTATCGGCTCTGGAGCAATCTCATCGCTTGTCGAGCAACTGCACACTACAAGGAGTAGCAGTAGTAGTATTGTATTTTTCATAATTAAGTTTGTAATTATGACACTACGTGATTTTGACTCTTTTTCGCACAAATTGTTTAAGCACGAAAGAGTTTCGTCTTTAATTTGAATGGTTACAGACGTTTTCCTTTCTGTGGCACTGAGTGGTTTACGTCCTGAGCCCTCTCTTTTGCCTCCTCTTCTTTCTATTTTCATACTTTTTTATGAATAGTGTTGATTGATTATATACAAAGATAGGTATTTGTTTTGTAATACTCCGACTATCCCTATGTTGTATAGCTTTATGGTGTGGAGTATCTTTGTGACCAAAAGATTATGACTAGAACTATAACACTATCCGAACTTACCGATTTCGACCAATATTGCACTGATAATAATATCTCAAAAAGAGAAGTTTTTTCCCGATTTGACATTTCAGAATATACCTACTACAAAAGTAGACGAATCAGATCTTCGTCTACAATCGCTAAAAATAGCAATAAGAAAGAAGCTAGCACTCCACAAGAAACGATCACTAAACAGGTAACTAGCAGTAAGCCTAATCCGACCAACAATCCAGGGCGATTCATACCGCTTGATTCGTCATCAGCGCCCACTACTCCGACTATGT
>CAMRBL010000036.1 GCA_947040435.1 uncultured Rikenellaceae bacterium | reverse complement strand
TCTACACGTACTGACACACTCTTTCCCTACACGACGCTCTTCCGATCTTCCCATTTTGAGCGAAGTATAGCTGTAGTTGCCAAAACGGAACTAATCTACACATCACATCGCCACTTTGTAGGTACGATATTTTCTTGTCAATAATAGATTCTCTCGCTTTAGCATAGCTTTTACCCGCAGAAAGTCTACTCTTTACACCGAATGATTTAGTAACATACATGCTAATGATGTTATTACTAACCTCTCCAAGTCCACCCCAGTTTAAGTATGGTCTTAGTTGGTGTACGTGACCAACTTCATGGCTAAATCCCCAACATGGATCCCCAGAGATTACTACGTCTGGATTGGCAACCATACCCATAGCATATCCTTGTGGTGCTCCCATGTAGGCAACACCATCTCCGTCACGGAACATATAGTAGTTGAAGTTTACACGAGCCAAAATACGGTTTTTAGGTATCTTATTGTACTTCTCTAGCCCAATGAATCTGTGTTGTCTCTTAACAAGTGAGTCATAGTTTGACATAAGATCAACCCCTCTACCTGCAGCATGTTTTTGAAGGTCTATAACAGGGTAGGCAATTTGTACGTATCTACCTTTTGCATCCATAATTGGATATACAGCGTTTTTAAGAAGGCTATCCCAATCGTTATTGTCATTTTTAGTTATATCGAAATAACCGTTCACTTTGTCGTTAAGGAAGTGGACTGTGATTTCATTTTCAGTCTCAGGCTTATCAGAGTAGTAGCTGATATATGCAAGACCTGACTTTTTAATCGCTATTTTGTTTACTCCGTTAGCTATCTTATAAACATCTTTATGTAGACCCCATCCCTTTGGATCTTTTGTAGGATCCATGCCTTCTGGAGCTCTACGATTCCAATTTGGAACAAGAAGCTTAATCTCTTTACCCTCAGCAATATTGTCAACAAGAATAGTTTGCTCTCCTGCCTCAAGGTATATTCCTGTCATACCTTCGTAGTTTGAGTAACCATTTCCAATGTGAAGTTGACGTCCTAGTTCATTAGGATTTAGTACCGCATTGTACTTCGCTACTCTGTAATCAGTAGAGTATGTTTTGTTGTATAGTGCTATTGCTAGCTCTCTTAGTTCTGCATCTTGGATCTTTATGATATCTTTTGCCTTCACTCTTCGGGCAAGAGATGTTCCCATTTTGTCTCCAAAAACCTCCATTGGATCGTTGGTCTTATCACCCTTCGCTGAACATACAGAACAGCTTAAAAGTAATAAAACAACAGATAATAAATTCTTCATAATTGTAGTTTTAATAGATTAATATCTTACAAATATATTAAAAATAATCTAATGGACCTACGTTTTTTGCACTAAATAGTGAGGATTATAGTAAATAAAGTTACAAAAATAGCGTAGTAATGAGACTTTTTGATACTTTAGAACTCTAAAATAACCACCCTTATTACTACGCTAGATGTTATATGTTGGTACTCTATTTTATAATTTTCCCCATCTTATTTTTTTTCTCTACTAAATCTTTCACATTCAAATTTATGTTGTGAAATAGTTGTACTCCATCTGTCGGAGAGAGTATTGTTTCAGAAACAAGCTCAATTAAGTCAACTTTTTTTATCTTGTCACCTAAAGGTGGGAATATAAAAGTAAAACATAAATCTTTATTCTCCTGACCTTTAACTACTAACCCTTTTCCTAGTGGTATATCACCTTTTACTGCTCTAATTTTATATCTATCTCCTGTCTTGTGATCCACTAAGTATGTGTTTTCACTCACTCCAAACCAATATGCATTATTCGATGGACGAATCACAAAGTCTACTAGTGTTTGAGTCTCATTTGTCTCTATGCCAATAGCTCTTTCGTTAAGGAGCTCAGACCTACTATCTTTGTCAAATATAATGTAATCTGGGAGACCATTAATTTGATCCTCTTTTAGTGTATAGTCATGTGACCTAGTATCATTAAAAATTTGGGGCGTAGATGTTGCTCCTGAAAGTTTTCTACGTTGTAGCTTCTTGACATCCAAGTTTCTGTCAATCATAGGAGATCCATTTGACGGTGGGACTAAAGTCTCATAGTTCTTCTCAACGAAATCTACTCTCTTTACTCCCGCATCCAACGGAGCAAAAACTAGTGTAAAGCAAATATATTTGTTGTTATACCCTTTGACTATTAGTAGTTCTTCTAGTGGCATTCCTCCCTTTATACCTTTTATTTTGTATTGTTTGCCTGTTTTTTTATCTATTAGGCACGTGTTTTGGCTCATGCACCACCAGTACACATCGTAGTCCGGTCTAAGAACAATATCTACTAGTGTCGAAGTTTCTGTAACTTCCATGCCAATAATCTGTCCATTATATGATCTCCATTCGTCTATTTTGACAGATTTCATATACTCTGGAATCGGATTAATTTGTGCATCACTTAGTGTGTAGTATTTTTCTGGATCATCATATCTAGACTTTACTTGCTTTGCAGCTTTTTTCTCTTCAGCTATGAATAACTTTCGTAGTGTAACTAGAGTGGGTAGATCATTACTCTCTTCACAGTCAATAATCATGCTCCTAAACATCTCTAAGAAGTTTGCATAATTGCTATGATACTCATTGATTCCTAATTTTAATAATGTTATATTAGATTGCTCATCTATGATAATTATCTCTTCATTACTATCGTATGTATCGAGTATTACTTTAGATTGTTTTGTCGATGTTGTGTTTTCGGGATATTTCTTCTTTAATCGGATTATCGCAGCCTCACTTTGAGTTCTCAAAGATTTGTATGTAGGTGTTTCCTGCTTTGAGTTATCTCCTAATGTAACTTTTGCAATTTGGCTATCGTTATTAGTTGGTACTTTTATACCTCTCGCTTCTCGTTGTACGCCATCTTTCTTCAGTAGATGGGCTAAAATTAATTCAGACATTGGATCTCCAATCATCTCAGGTTTCCCAAAAATGTCCACTAATGTAGCAATATCTTCATCACTAGGTGTAGTGTCTCCTGTAACTAAGACTTTTGTTAAATTACTATTTTTTTTATTATGTAGTATATTTATTATTATATTGTTGCTCGAAGGTATTGCTACAGCTGTAACAGTAATAACTATCTCTTTGTGGGTATCTTTGGGTACAAGTCTATAACGCAGTGTTGCTTCTGGAGACTCCTTTTTCAGTGAGTCACTGACCGTGTATGTAGTAAAAAATTGCTCTGGTGCTGCCTTGTTGTTTTTTGACGATGTTACTACACTCCCTTTAGATGTTGTGTTATCCGCAGTTTTTACAGATATTTCCCCTTCATTACTATTCGATACTATATCATTTGCTTTTTTTGGACTATTTTCTGAGACCTTATCTTTTGGAGAGTTATCAGCTTCAGCATACTTAAATGAAACTAATACAAATGCTCCAACTAGTGATGCCGCAGCAATAGAGGCTCTAAGTGCGATATGTTTAAATGTTTTTCTATTTTTCATCATTATCATACGTTTTTTTATAAGAGAGTGGTTGAATCCATTCGCTATAATTGGCGATTTGGATAGAATCTCTTCAAATAGGTAATTTTGATATGTTTTAATATTTGCACCGTTTTTTATTACATTATTATCGGCTTGAAATTCGTGCGTAGAGCATAATTCTTTGCGTATAAGCCATACGATGGGGTTGAACCACATAAATATACACATTAGCTCTGCGATGTTCTTGTCTATGTAGTGGCGGTTTGTGATGTGGGATAGTTCGTGTTGTATAATCATGCGTAACTTATCCCCATGAACTGCTCTATCTATAAAAATATCACGCATAAAGGAGAATGGAGTCTCTACTAATGCACTACGGTGTAGCTGTACGCCATTGTGTTCCTCAATAGTAGCCCATCTCTTGATTGAGCGTATTTTGTGTACCTGATAGCTTAGTGAACTTGCCCTAATTAGGATTACTAATATGTATGCTAACCCTAATATAGATACAATACTGATTGTGCTTGCAATACGTGAGTTAGATTCTTGTGTTAATTCGGGAACTTTAAACGTTTGAGACTCTACGATTATAGGCATTTCAGTCGGCACTACAACTTCAGACATAGTTGCTGTCATAGGTCTAGGCGTATGAGTCGAACTAGTCGCTTTTACATCTTCATTTAGATCTAAAAATAGATTTTTAATGTGCTGAACTTGCGAACTACGCTCTATGTTTTGAACCTTTGTAGGTATTACATTAAATGTCAATGTTGCACCTAACAGCGCGACAATAGGAGTTAAGAGTAGATATATTCTAACTAAATTATACTGGCTCTTATATCTAAGAGTTAAGATATAGACAAGATATAAAATAGATGATACTCCAATGAACTCTACTAAAAATGTTGAAATCTCAATCAATCTCATAATACCTCTATTTTTCGTTAATAATAGCTATAAGTTCCTCCTTCTCCTTATCTGTCATCTGCTCTTTTTTTACAAAAAAAGATATTAATGATAGAGCAGAGTTGTCGAAAAAGGTCTTTTTCGCACTTTTAAGGAAGAAGTTAGTATACTCTTCTTGAGATACAAGAGGGAAGTATCTAAAACTCTTTCCAAATGCTTCGAAGGATACAAACCCTTTGTCAACAAGTATTCTCATCATCGAAGATATTGTGGTGTATGCGGGGCGAGGTTCTGGGATATTATTTATAATGTCATTTAAAAAACCTTGTTCTATTTTCCACAATATTTGCATCGTTTCAAGTTCGAGTTTTGTTAAGTGCTTATCTTTCATAATAGTTATTTTATATACTACAATTTAGTCTCTTTTTACAAATATACAACTAATTTTTTAATTGTACAACTAAAAGTTTAGTTATCGAAGTGTAAAAAAAAGCTTATGTTCTGTGCGATCATGCACCTTCACCCATGTAGGGTTGTTTTGGCAGGTTAGCTTTTCATGATTTTTATCTTTTAAGGGTTAGTTGAAGTCTTCATTGCAAATGTATAACTAATTTTTTAATTATACAACTAAAAGTTTAGTTATAGATGGAAAATATATGCTTCAGAGTTATGAGGTGGGATATTATGAGTGTTAGATCTGTGGTTAAATTGCAGGTTGGTTACCCTTTGCATCATATATTTTATTAATTTCCTTTGAAAACTACGTTTTCTTTCGTCTCTTTGTAAGAACTATTTAATAAAAGAACTATCTTTGTTGGAATTATACTCTTAGATTTATAAAAATAGTTCAGTGCGATCACGCACCGCCGCCCGCGTAGGGCAGTTTAATTAAACATAAAAAAAAATATGGCAAAGAATATTGTTTTTGGAATACGTCCAATAATCGAGGCGATTGAAACAGAGAACCAAATTGATAAGATCTACTTTCGTAAGGGGGCAGATGGTCAACTTATTAATGAGTTGAAAGAGATATGTCGCAGAAATAAGGTAAACATCCAAGAGGTACCTATCGAGAAGTTGAACCGTTTGACAACGGGTAACCACCAGGGTGTTGTAGCTTTGATGGCGGCTATTGAGTACGTTGAGCTAGATGATATTCTCGATGGAATCCCAGAGAATGAAACACCTTTGATCGTTGTTTTTGATGGCGTTACAGATGTTAGAAACTTTGGTGGTATTGCTCGTAGTGCTGAGTGTGCTGGTGCTCATGGGTTGATTACACCTATTAAAAGCTCTGCACCAGTTAATGCAGATGCTATTAAAACATCGGCTGGAGCACTTACTCGTATTCCAGTTTGTAGAGTAGGTAGTATTAGAACTATGCTTAGAGCTCTTCAGGTTAATGGCTTTCAGATTGTTGCTGCTACCGAGAAGAGTACGACTCTTATATATGATGCTGATTTCACAAAACCAACAGTACTTGTGATGGGTAGTGAGGATTTGGGTATTTCACGTGAGATTTTGAAGTTGTGTGATGTTCAACTTGCAATCCCTTTGGTTGGAGAGATTGAGAGTTTGAACGTTTCGGCTGCTGCGGCAGTGATGCTTTACGAGGTTGTAAGACAGAGAATTCACTAGAGAAAAATAGTCGCATAACACGTAGTTTTCCGAAAAAATCGATCGAACTTTTTAACGTTTAATGTCGTAGATAGTTTCGTGAATTTAATAGGAACTGCCCTGTGCGGGCAGAACTGCGTGATTGCAGAGAAGATTTGTAATTATGGATGCTTTGTATTTGGAGTCGGTTGAGTTGTTAAAGAGACTCATCGCGACTCAATCATTTAGTAGAGAAGAGGGAGCAACGGCAGATATATTATCTAACCATCTGAAAATGATTGGAGTGGAGAATATCAATCGATTGCATAATAATATATGGGCATACAACAAGTATTTCGACTCTACGAAACCAACAATACTACTAAATTCACACCACGACACCGTAAAGCCAAATGGTGCATATACTAGAGATCCTTTTGCGGCGGATGTTGAGGGGGATAAGTTATATGGATTGGGTAGCAATGATGCAGGAGCGAGTTTAGTATCGTTGATTGCATTGTTTAAACACTTCTATAATAGGTCGGATTTGAGATACAACTTTTGTATTGCACTTACGGCAGAGGAGGAAGTTGGAGGTTATAAAGGAATGGAGTCTATTGTTGCTCTTCTTGGTGATTTAGATTTTGCTATCGTTGGAGAGCCAACACTAATGCAATTGGCAATTGCTGAGCGTGGTTTGATGGTTATTGACTGCGTTGCAGTTGGTAAGTCGGGGCATGCGGCAAGAGAAGAGGGTGATAACGCAATATTTCGTGCAATTGGAGATATTAATTGGCTTAATAACTACAAATTTGAGAGGGTAAGTTCTCTGTTTGGTCAGGTCAAGATGTCTACAACGATTATAAATGCTGGCACGCAACATAATGTTGTCCCTGCGGAGTGTAGCTTTACTGTGGACGTTCGAGTTACTGAGATGTACACGAACGAGGAGGTGTTGTCTGTTATTACGGAGAATCTAGCCTCTAACGTTAAAGCTAGATCAACAAGGTTGAGGTCATCTTCAATTGATCCTGCTCACCCAATTGTAAAGGCGGGAGAGGAGCTTGGTCGTATGACATATGGTTCGCCAACAACTTCGGATCAAGTCTTTTTGAGCGTTCCATCGCTGAAAATTGGGGTGGGAGATAGCGCAAGATCACACAGCGCAGATGAATTTGTATACCTTTCTGAGATTAAAGAGGGTATTGAGTTATATATTAAAATGTTAGATAAAATATTGTAGATTATGAAACTTTGGCAAAAGAGTGGTGACGCTAATGAGCGTGTAAGTAGTTTTACGGTTGGAAAAGATAGAGAGATGGACCTAATGCTAGCTGAGGCAGATGTGTTAGGTTCTTTGGCTCATACTCGAATGTTAGAGACTATTGGACTCTTGGCAAGCGACGAGTTGGAGTTGGTACAGAAGGAGCTGAAAAATATTCATAAGAGTATTGTTGATGGTGACTTCGTGATTGAAGATGGTGTTGAGGATGTGCACTCACAAGTTGAGTTTATGTTGACCCAAAGTATCGGTGAAGCTGGAAAGAAAATTCACAGTGGAAGATCAAGAAACGATCAAGTTTTAGTAGATTTAAGAATATTCCTTAGAAGTGCTATTAAAGGTATCGTTGAGGATATTATACCTCTATTTAATACATTACAACGTCTTTCGGAGATGCACAAAGATGTGTTAATGCCAGGTTATACTCACCTGCAAATTGCTATGCCATCTTCATTTGGATTGTGGTTTGGAGCTTATGCAGAGTCGCTTGTAGATGATATGCAGATGCTATTGGCATCGTATAAAATATGTAACCGTAACCCACTTGGTTCGGCAGCAGGTTATGGATCTTCATTTCCGTTGAATAGAACTATGACAACAGATCTATTAGGTTTTGACTCAATAAGTTATAATGTTGTTTACGCTCAAATGGGACGTGGAAAGAGTGAGCGTATTGTAGCTCAAGCACTATCGTCTGTTGCGGCTACACTGGCTAGACTCTCTATGGATAATACAATGTTCTTGAGTCAGAATTTTAGCTTTATATCATATCCTGAGGAGTTGACTACGGGCTCAAGTATCATGCCCCACAAGAAAAATCCAGATGTTTGGGAGATTCTGCGTGGTAAATGTAACTTGATACAGGGTCTGCCTAATCAAATTGCTATGATGACAACAAATCTACCGATTGGATATAATAGAGACCTACAACTATTGAAGGAGTCTCTTTTTCCTGCAATTGAGCAGATGAAAGAGTCGATTCAGATGGCAACTTTTATGCTTGAAAATGTTAGCGTTAAGGGTGGAATACTTGAAGATAGTAAGTATGATTACATATTTAGTGTTGAGAGTGTGAACAATCTTGCGTTGTCTGGTGTCCCTTTTAGAGAGGCTTATAAAGAGGTTGGTTTGGCTATTGAGAGAGGTGAGTTTAAACCAGAGAGAACCGTTGAACATACGCACGAAGGAAGTATTGGTAATTTGTGTAATATGCAAATTGCAGAGCTTATGCACGATATACTATCTCAATTTAATTTCGAGAAAGTAGAGATCGCAGAGTCCGAGTTGTTGAGCTAGAGTTGTTGCCTACTCGCATATAACGCGGAGTTGCGCTCTATGTAGAGAGCTTTAGTAAATTCAGAAAAAAACGTATTTTTGTATAAAACCGATTGAATTATGTTAGGATTAGGATCTTTAGGGCATAGAAGTGCTCGCCAATTTGAATATAAACCACGCTATTTTGATCCAGAAAAAGCTGCGAGAGATGAGCGTCGTAAACAACTGCACGGTGAAGAGAGTGACGAAGTTGACCCAAGTAAAGTATATCGCCCAGGTCAATACGTTAGAATGAGTATGTATGCTAGACGTGGAATAGGGTCAGCTAATACATCAAAAGAGAGTAGCGGAATTTTGAAGAGAGTCATCATGGTTATTATCGCCTCTTTTGCGATAGGAATGGTGTGGCTACTGTCATAGTTCCACTAATTTAAGAGAATTTTGTTTATATATAACCTAAAACTAACTTAACTAACTTAAAAAACTAACTTAACTAACTTAAAAAACTAACTTAACTAACTTAAAAAACTAACCTATGAAATTTGTAAAACACTTGATGCCTATCCTGTTGTTAGGACAGACATTTATGATGACAACATCTTGCTCTTGTCTCAGTAGTTCTGAGGTTGAGAACCCTGGAGTTGTACACGCAGTAACAGACCTTTCACACTCATTCTCATTCTATGCTGACAATCGTTTCCATGGTCAGTATATCAAAGATGGTAAGGGAGCTACTAACTGGTGTAATTTGTATAATTATGACTTTAGTAATGCTAATTTATTGGTGCTTCTAGGGTGTGATGATCGTATCTCTTATCTACCAGAGGATATAAAAGCTATAAATGATTTTGCCTCTTCGGGAGGTGGTGTTGTTATACTTGGAAGCGAGGGAACAAAGTCACAAAATAAATTAGCTGAAACTTTTGGTGTTTCGTTCAAAGGAAAAACAGTGCAACCCCTTACTTATACTAATGATAGTGTAATTATTGGAAACAACGCTTCTGCACTAGAGATCAGTGGTAGAGGTTGGGACGTTCTAGTGAAAGATAAAAATGGAGCAGCAGTGCTTGCGAAGAAGAAGATTGGTAAAGGTCAAATATTGATTGGTTCTCGTGCTATTGCAGGATCTAATCCTAACGCTTCGGACTCTATTAATGTTGAAATGTGGAATCCATTGTTGAAACAAATTGCTTCTGGTAAGGTTGTAGATCCTACAAAACCACACAATAGTAAGGGAATCGGTTCATTAGAGAATAAGGATGACAATGATACATTTGTCCTTAGCTATAATGAGTATTTGAAGCCGTACGCAAGTGCAATGTTAGATATTTCAACCAGATGTATGCCATTTATTGAGAAGCGTATGGGAGTGCCTTTGTCTAAAGGTATGGGTTCTGAAATTACATTACTTGCTACTGATGGTGGTGGATTTTCAAGTGGAAATGTTATCGCTCTTGCTGTATGGTGGGGTGGTTTTCCAGAGAAAGAAGATGGAATGATCGAGTTTATTACACATGAATCTGTACACTCGTGGGTTCTGCCATATCCTGAGGTGTGGAATGAGCCTATTGCAACATATGTTGGTAACCTTGTGATGCTTGATATGGGACATGAAGAGGAGGGTATGCGCCGTATCAATGCACAGGTAGGTGCTGGTCTAAAACATGACCCTAAGATGGATAAGTATGACATAAGTGGCAACGCTATTGATGGCTCTGCTAAATTAACTGGTGGTGCTGCAAGAGATATTCATTGGGGTAAAACGTACTGGGTTTTTGAGGAGTTGAGAAAAGATTATCCAGATATCGTGTCTCGTTACTTTAAAGCTAAACGTGAAATGATTGGAGATAAAAAACTTAAATCATACGATATGAACAACACAGTTGCTGTATTGAGTGAGGCAACAGGTAAGAATCTATTTCCATGGTTTAAGAAGCATGGTTTTGATGTTTCAAAGAAAAAAGCGGAACTTTAATTAGTTTATTGAAATAATAAAACGCCGCCCACAAATAGCAGTTCTAAATCTAATTTGATAGAACTACTCTTTGTGGGCGGCGTTGTGTTGTTGAACGAAACAAATATTATTTGTGGTTTGTGATTGTCATTAAGTTTTTGTAATATTGCATTACGAATATGTTTATGATTAAATTATAACTGATATTTATAATTATGTTTAAATGGTTAAGTAGTTTTTTTACAATTGCACATGTGAGTTGGGTGCGTAAGCCTCGTCAATTTGTGTTACCTACAAAAGGGGAGGGTTGTCAAGAGCATTGTAATGGAGATTATTTGAAGAGTAGTATTCGTTCGAGACGAGAGTCCCGAATATTTGAAGAGATTAAAAATAAGAAACAAAGAAGAACACAGAGTATTATGTTATTTTGTGTAACGTTGCCATTTTTATTACTTTTGTATTTCATTTAATTAATTTTATATTTTTTAATGGCAGACGTCATAAAACAATTACCTGATTTTGTTTCAAATCAGATTGCAGCTGGTGAGGTGGTAAATAGACCATCTTCTGTTGTTAAAGAGCTTGTAGAGAATGCAGTAGATGCTGGAGGTACAAATATTACTGTTAACTTCAAGAATGGGGGGAAAGACCTTATTCAGGTTGTAGATAATGGTTGTGGAATGTCTGTTATTGATGCTAGATTAGCTTTTGATAAGCACGCTACAAGCAAAATATCTAGTGTAGATGATATTTACTCTCTCTCGTCGCTTGGATTTAGGGGTGAGGCGCTGGCATCGATCGCATCGATTGCGGAGGTCGAACTTAAATCAAGAAGAGATGATAGTGAGGTTGGTACACAAGTAGAGATTAATGGTGGGAAATTCGTTAATCAAAGCGTTATTAGTTGTGCCGTTGGATCTCAGTTTTCAATTACAAATTTGTTCTACAACGTTCCTGCTAGGAAGAGGTTTTTGGATAAGAGTACGAAAGAGGCTGGGTATATTCATACCGAGTTTAATCGTGTGGCTCTGTGTCATCCTGAAATTGAATTTTCACTTTATGATAATGATGCGCTAGTTTTGAAACTACCTATCGGAACTCTAAAACAGAGGATTGTGGGTGTTGTAGGAAAAACTATGACAACTAAATTGTTAGAGGTCGATGCTCGCACTACATTAGGTTCTGTAAAGGGATATATAGGTCGTCCGTCATCAGCAAAAAAAAGTAATCGAGATCAGTATCTATTTGTAAATGGGCGTTATTTTAAGAGTCCGTATTTTCATAAGGCTATTTTGACCGCTTACGAAAAACTCATTGCCCCAACGTACCAGCCATCATATTTTATATATATTGACATAGAACCAGATAAGATAGATGTAAATGTTCACCCCCAGAAAATTGAGGTTAAGTTCGATGATGGGGCGGCACTATGGCAGATAATTAGTGCCGCAGTAAGGGAGTCTATTGCTAAGAGTGGACAGGCGCCGCAGATGGACTTCGATATGGATACATCGCTGGATATTCCTGTATTGAAGGTTCGTGATGATAAAGTTTTACGAGAGCCTATAATTAAATCTAATCCTGAATTTAATCCATTTGACTGTTACAGCGGTGCTTCTGTGCCTCGTAGTATTTCTGAGAGTGGAAAAGGGATGCTAAGGAGTCAATTTGAAGGAAAGTTTTATAACGATGAGTTTGAGGAGGTTGATCAGGATGAATATTTTGATAGCTCTACTGATAGAGCTATTGAGAGTTATAATGAGGCTACGCATAGTGCATTTGAGGATGATACAAATGATGATGCAAATGGTGGTGCAAATGAAGGCGCTAGTGATGTTGTATCGTATGAGAGTTCATTAATGGAGTTTATTGATGGAGAAGAGGATACACAAATTAAAGTGGAATTTAAAGAGCAACCTAAAACTGAAATTAAAGATATTTTATCAATAGGAAAGAGGTATATTGCAACAGTAATTGATGGGAATTTATCATTAATTGATACGTGTAGAGCCTACGAGACTATTTTGTATTACCGATATTTAAAGATCGTTGGAAGTGGAAGTTCGGTAACACAGCAGTTGTTGTTTCCTGAGTGTATGGTATTGTCGGCTGATGATTACCAGTTAATGAAGCAGTGTATTAGTGATTTCAATACAATAGGTTTCGATATTAGCTTCAAAGATGAATATACAATTGATATAGGTGGAGTGCCTGCGGAGTTTTCTGAGATCCCAACGCAAGAGTTACTCTATGATCTGCTAGACGGTATGCGCGATGATGTCACATCTGTTGATGATGTGCGTAGAGAGCACTTAGCTAATGTGATATCCAAAGTCGGATCGGCAGCATATAGGCGTGGAGGTGTTCGTAAATGTGATCTTACGCAGCTGATAGAGGAGCTTATGATTACGCCGAACCCAAGTTTTACACAGTCGGGATTGCCAATTATGACAACTCTATCTCCAGAGGAGATTGGAGCTAAATTTAATAAATAGAATAAAATAATAATAATATTATGATAGGACAGAGAATATTTAATGATACACCACCCGTTGTAAAGAACCTTATAATAATTAATGCACTTGTTTTCTTGGCGATGTCTATTTTGCCGCATGGAACTGCTAACTTATTACTTGAAAAACTAGGACTTTTCTTTGTAACAAGTCCCCTGTTTAGTCCATACCAGTTAGTTACTCATATGTTTCTTCAGGTAGATTTTTTCCACTTC
Organism: uncultured Rikenellaceae bacterium; assembly: GCA_947040435.1. GTDB lineage: Bacteria > Bacteroidota > Bacteroidia > Bacteroidales > Rikenellaceae > CAMQVY01. Next base: position 2,172 of record CAMRBL010000036.1, on the reverse strand, counting down.
TTCTTTAATATGTTCTCTTTGTGGATGTTTGGTCGAGTAGTGGAGTATGATTTAGGGAGTAAGCGTTTCTTGACATACTATATGATAACGGGTGTTGGTGCAGCACTTATTCATATGTTGTTTATGTGGTATGAGATCTCAGATCCATCGCTAAGCCCAATGGCTGTGGCTCAACTTGAAAATACTGTCTCATTAGGGGCGTCAGGTGCTTGTTTCGGACTCCTTTTGGCATTCGGAATGTTCCACCCTAATAGTACTATTATGTTGCTATTTCCGCCAATTCCTATAAAAGCAAAGTATTTTGTTATTATTTATGGTGTTATTGAGTTAAGCCTTGGAATATCAGGTATCGATTTAGGTATCGCTCACTTTGCTCATCTTGGTGGTCTGTTATGGGGGTATCTATTATTGCGCTGGTGGAAAACTAGGGGAACCATATATTATTAGTGAATTATGTCTAAAAAAAATAGAAAAAAAGGTAGCTATTCTCTGTTAATTCTCGACGTTGTTCTCTATTTAGTGACAATTGGAGCTGTATTGACACTGATAATGACCTATTTAGCAGGGTATATTAATCCTGAAAAGAGTGCCGTGTTATCTCTCTTGGCACTAGCTGCGCCTTTTACATTCTTAGCTAATATTATCCTGCTTTTATATTGGATTGTAAGGTGGAGAGTGTTTTGGATCATTGTTACTTTGACTCCACTACTACTAGGTGTCGGGTTTTTATTGCGTGTCTTCCAGCCATCAATAAGCAAAGAGTATAAAAATGGAGGTGAAAAGGGTGAGATTAATATAGTATCCTATAATGTACACGGATTTATCGATCCAGATATAACGAATAAGGAGTCTACAATGGACTCTTGCCTCAATTTTGTGAGGCAATATCAACCTAATATACTCTGTTTGCAGGAGTTTCAGACTTCAAAAACAATAAATAAGGCTGATGTTAATGCTAAATTGAAAGGACTGAAATATAATGTGTGTGATTATAGATTGAAATCTTCCTCTGGTGGTTTCGGATTAGCTATATACTCTACATATCGTATATTAGATTCGGGTACTATTGTCTTTAAAAATAGTACTAACTCAATGATATGGGCAGATTTGTTGATTGAAAAAGGTGATACATTAAGAGTTTTTAATAATCATCTTCAGTCTACGAGCATAGGTGCTAATGATGTAAAATATCTTGAAGACCATAAGTTCGTATCTAAAAAAAATGACTCACTTGAGCTTACAATATTAGGAAAACTGATAAAGAATAATATAATTAGATCTAATCAAGTTGACTCTATCGTGAAATTAGTAGAATATTCACCATATCCAGTGGTTGTGTGTGGGGACTTTAATGATACTCCTATGTCTTACACATATCGAGTCATGAGAGGAGATTTGAAGGATGGATTTGTGGAGAAGGGTAGTGGGCTTTCGGGTACTTTCAAACGGTTGTTTAATATACTTAGAATAGATTTTATATTTCATAGTGATGACTTTACAACGGTGGCATATGACTCTCCGTCTAGTGAGTTTTCAGATCATAACCCAGTTGTCGTAACGATAAAAAGAGCTTTAGAATAGAATTCTAAAGCTCTTTTTTTACTGTTTATTTGTTGAGTTGCCTGCAACTTTTTCTCTATCTGAAGAAGTTGTGCATTCTTTCAAATATATTCTGTTTCTCACCACTTATCGCCTCTTTGAATGATGGTTGGCTAGCTAATTTGCTAATCAAACTCTTCTCCTCAGATGTTAATTTCGTAGGTACCGTAATATCTATTACAGCTAGTATGTCACCTCTTCCGTATCCATTTATATCTGGCAATCCTTTACCTTTCAATCTCAAAACTTTACCAGAATGAGTTCCCGGCTCGATTTTGACTTTCGCCTTACCTTCAACTAGTGGTATCTCAATAGAGTCTCCAAGTAGAGCTGTCGGAATAGTGATGTTTAGATTGTATATTAAATCATTTCCATCTCTTATCAGATACTTATCTCTCTCCTCCTCTATCAGTACCAAAAGGTCACCATTTACCCCTCCATGGAAAGCTGCATTACCTTTTCCACTAACAGATAGTTGGATACCTTCACCTACTCCAGCTGGGATCTTAATCTCAATAACCTCTTCTCCTCTAATGTTACAGATCGGAAGAGCACACGTCTGAACTCCAGTCA
>CAMRBL010000035.1 GCA_947040435.1 uncultured Rikenellaceae bacterium | reverse complement strand
ATATATTCACGACGACATCTACTTGATTGTCTTTACAATATATAATAGATAGATCACAGCACGCACCACCTAAGCTGTAAGGGTTTGAATGTACCCTTACAGCTACTAAAAAATCATAACACCACCTACATGGGCTTTATATCCCCTTATAGGTTACACAAGAATCCATCTTCTGCTTAGAAGTGGGATTGACGTAGGTGGGAAAGCTCGGTAATGTAGTACTTTGAGGTGGGGATTAGCTGCGAGAGTTGCGCTATAATCTTCAAATTTCCATAATGCTAATTTTCTGTTCCTTGAGCTAGCACTTTATGCCACTTTAATTATTAAATTTAATGAAATTTAAATCTAATTTTGCTATCTTGTAAATCTTTTATAAACATAGAGCAGAATAACATGAAAACAGCAGGTCTCTGGACTTACAAACTTTAATTGTATATTCAGTTTGCTATGACAATATAAAAAGGGTGGGGGAGTATTGTGTATATAATAATTAAATGCAGTGAATATTCCGACAAAAGATAGAAAACCCAAACCTTAAAATAACAAAAAAACATGAATTCAACCTACAAAAACATGAAATTAATCTGTTATGTCACAATATCTCTACTATTTGTGACAACTCTGGAGTCAAACGCATTTGAACGTACTTCATTAAATTCAGATTGGCGATTTACACTCTCAGATCTACCATCTGCGATTAATGCTGATTATGACGACTCATCATGGAGCGTATTGTCTTTACCACATGATTGGGCACATGAACAAGGATACTCTGAAGATGGTGCTCAAGGCGACAAGGGAGGCTATGCTAGTGGTGGAGTTGGCTGGTATCGTAAAGAGCTGACCCTATCAAATAAGCAGTGCAAAGATAAACGACTATTCTTATGTTTCGATGCTATATATATGAATAGTGAGGTGTGGATTAACGGCAACTACTTAGGCAAAAGACCTTACGGATATGTAAGTTTTGAGTATGAAATATCCGATTTTGTAAAAAAAGGCAAGAATATAATTAGCGTCAGAGTTGATAATAGTTTAGAACCTAGTGCAAGGTGGTACCATGGTTGTGGAATTTATGGTGATGCTTATCTAAAGGTTAGTGAAAATGTTAGATTTAAAACAGATGGCATCTTCATAACAACTCCTATAATAGACGAGAATAGTGCTAAAATATCAGTTACAGGAGAGGTTGATCTTACAAAAGCAAACCCTAAGAAGAGATATAAAGTTAACTATGAGATTATATCTAATGATGATAAAATAGTTGCAGATGGTGATGCTAATATCTCCACTAATTCAACTTTTAATTTGAGTTGCAACATAGCTGATCCAAAACGTTGGGACATTGATAGCCCAAATCTATATAGATTAAGAGTTAAACTACTACAAGACTCTAAGGTGATTGAGGAGCAGATTATCAAATTTGGAGTAAGAAGTATTGAATGGTGCGCTCAAACAGGTTTTTGGCTGAATGGGGAAAATCTAAAGATTAGAGGAGTTTGCGAACATCTGGAGGGAGGACCTGTCGGAGCAGCATCTACGGAAAATATTTTACGCTGGAAAATTGCACAACTTAAAGATATGGGATGTAATGCAATCAGAACTGCGCACAATGCACAAGTTCCCATATTTTATGATATCTGCGACGAAATGGGAATGTTAGTGATGGATGAGATGTTTGATGGATGGCTCACTAAAGCTACATTTGACTATGGTAATCAGGCATTTAATGAGTGGTGGGAGATTGACCTACGCCATTGGATTAGACGTGATAGAAACCACCCATCTATAATAATATATAGCGTTGGTAATGAAACAAAAGGTGATGTTGCTGAAGATATTGTCAATGCATGCCACGAAGAGGACCATACTCGCTTAGTTACATCTGGACATTCAGGAAGTGCATCTATGGATGTATTGGGAATGAATGGTCTCTCTGAGAATAAATCTTTCATAGAGAGTTATATACCCAAAGATAAAGCCTTCATTGGCACAGAAACACCTCATACATGGCAAGTTAGAGGCTATTACAGAAGTCAGACTTGGTATAGAGACGGATATAGTGATAAATTATACTTTATTCCAGATTTCACACCAAAAGAAATATTTACTTATGAGTGGGCAGATCCAACTACATGGAAGAATTATAAACAACACTATAACTCATCATACGACAACTCTACTGTTAGGCAAACTGCACGTAACAGCATTGAACTTCTACATGACCTTCCTTGGTTCTCAGGTAGTTTCAGATGGACAGGATACGACTACGTTGGCGAAGCTGGATACGTTCATGGTGGTTGGCCATTTAGAGCTTTTATGGGTGGTGCGCTAGACTTAGCAGGATTCCCTAAAGATCTGTTTTACCTATACCAAAGCGAATGGGGGACAAAACCAATTGTACACATATTACCACACTGGACGCACCCATACATGAAGAAAGGAACGAAAATTCCAGTGATTGCATACACAAGTGGTGATTGCGTAGAGTTATTCCTAAATGGCAAATCTCTTGGAAAAAGAGAGAAAGGCTCGAAGTGGCAACAAATGCAATGCGAATGGCTTGTTGAGTGGGAAGAGGGAGTAATTGAAGCTATTGCGTATGAAGATGGTAAAGAGATTAGTAGAAGTACGCAGACGTCTTCTGGTGCTCCATCACTCCTAGATGTCACTAAAGATGAGTCTTATTTGACAGGAAAAGATGAGGATATTCACATAATTACGATCAAACAGAATGACAGTAAAGGTACACTATACCCTTATGGCGAAAATAGAGTATATTTCCACCTAGACAAAGGGCTAGAGGTTGTATCTGCCGAAAATGGCAACCCAACGGATATAGAGACTAACTTCAGGGCCACATCAAAAAATGCGTTCTTTGGTTTGTTACGCCTTTTTGTAGATAATACAGGCGACTCAGCTAAACCTAATTTACATTTTGCATCTATTTTGGGTGATAAAAAATTGAAACTAAGCAACTTGATAAGTATTGATGTTAAAGCTATCAACTTGGCAGGAGATGAAGTAGTAGAAGAGTATGAAATATATTATACAACAGATGGTACTACTCCGTCTTTAGGTAGCACTAAATATTTCACTCCTTTTGAAGTGAAAAAATCTACAACTGTAAGGGCTAAAGTATATTTGTCAAGTGAGTGTATTGCAGACATGACAGAGAAATTTGGTGACAAGGAGGGTATCTACTGGGCTGATGAAAATTCTATCAGTAAAATATTTGAAGGTATGCAAGCTGAAAATTGTACTTCGAATAACTGTACAGAAGAGACAGTTATTAAAGGTTATACTGGTCTTGGATATGTCGTTGCAAATGACAATAGCGACTCGTCATTGGAACTATATCAAGAGAATGATGGTGGACCAAATACAACAACACTTCAAATATCTTATTACCTCAAAACAGGTAAAGATGCAACACTTATAGTTACCAATAATGGTAAAGAAGTTGCGAGACAAAGCCTTAATGAAAATAAGAAGAAAAAGCACTGGAATAAGAGCTCTTGCAAGATACCTGTCGAATCAGGTGCAAATACAATAAAACTTGAGATACTAGACGGCAAAGATAATGTATGCGTAGATTGGATCAAGTTAATACAATAGTTCATATATTTAAAGATTGAAAGCAGTAATAAGAGTAATGTGGCCAAAGAATTGAAAAATTTTAACTTCTTACTATTATTTCACCCTATAAATTTGAAGCGAAAACAAGCTTTTCTGAGGTTTTGCAGTAGTCTTATCTAACAATAGCTGCAAGATTCATGTGTCATTCATACATGAATCTTGCAGCTATTTTATTAGTATTAATTTGATTATTTAAGCACTTTAGTTTTATCTAATGTTGAACCTTTGTTTTTGTAGTCAGCCTCTTTAAAATCTTTGATACGTTCAAAAACCTCAGCATTAGGAGTAAATCCTTTCAGTGGATCGTTAACGCCCACAAATCCGGGATTCTCGCTTGGCTTAGATAGCTATTCAAAAAACCTTTTTCAAAATCTGAAAGAGAGTTTTTTTTACGTATTTTTGTAAAACAATTAGATCGCTTCCAACTTCAGTATTTGCTATTTCTGTAAATAGATTGTCAAGTCGATATACGATGACGAACTATATCAATTATTGGGTTTGATCTAATGTTTGATTTAACAAAACATTGAAGAGTCCTGAAGGAGTTGAACCCACAACTTCCAGTTGTGGGTGTCTGTTTTTGCTTCTTTTGTCAGTGGACAAAAGTAGGTTCTCTCCATTCACCTGTGAATGGAGAACGGAAAGAGGTAATAGGAATAATTGTATATTTTGTGAACACAAAATATACTCAATAGGAGTATATCAAGGGTTGTATAGTGAAAAAAGGGAGTCTTGTTAAATAGATAGCCAACCCATATGAGTTGGCTATCTATTTCGATCAAATCGCAACTGTCAAATCAATACATTCAGTAGATTGTGAAATCATATTATCTTCATCTGGAGTTTTTTCAATAGAATCAAGTGATGACTGAATTCGTCTAGTCAGTGTTAAAAGTTCAGCTTTCAACTCATTGAGATCAAACTCTCCTTTCCATCTTTCATTGACGATATTATTGAAAATTATTATGTCTTTTGATGACTTATCAATTTCATTATTATATTTTTCAATCATTATCGGCATTTTCTCAAGAGCATTTAAGAAATTTAACGTTGCAAGATTTGGATCACTTGCAATATAACCACTATTGTACTTATATCTAATGCGACTCAAACCTTCAATATAGAATATATTTTGATATGAATCAGATGGACTTGTTCTGAAAGGATCAGTCATCACAAAAATTGGAAAACCATAAAGAGATCCAATTGGTAGAGACTCTCCTGCTGAGCGAACTTTTGCCTTAATCTCAAGGAGCTTTGCTCCAATTAATTTTGGATCACTGCCATCAACACCTTTGATGATAATTGGATTTAGCTTATTTCCATCTGTATCAAACCTTACTTTTTCATTGAATTTCTTCAAGTCCTCTTCAATACGTACAACAATATCTTTATTGGAGTCGGAGGTAGATACTAAATAATCATATCTAGCTCTTGAAATAGATTGATTTCGATTGAATGCATGTTTCTCACTCTCTAAGACAGTTATTCTTTTCTCTAATTTTGCTTTTTCCAGTAACTCGGTATTGCCAGAAAGTATAGCAACATATTCTGAAAAATTCATTCCAGAGCTCTCATCAATACTTCCTTCATCAATTGTACGTGATCCTAGAGTATTTGTCTTCAACTGTTGAATGAAAAGTTGCTTATTGTGCAGCAAGTTGAACTTATAGCCATCTAATGACCTCTCAACAGCGTATATAATAACATCAACTTGATTATTTGCATGTAGTTTAGCTATTTTATTTCCTTTTCTAACTGCCCTGCCGTTGCGCTGCTCCAGATCTGATGGTCTCCAAGGGGTATCCAAATGATGGATGGCTACAGCTCTTTTCTGAGCATTTACTCCTGTTCCAAGCATCTCTGTAGACCCAAACAATACACGTATATCACCGCTATTCATGGCGCTAATTATATCCTTTCGGGACTTCTCGGTTTTGCACTCTTGAATAAAGCGTATTTCATGTGCAGGAACATTATGATCCTCGACTAATTTACGTTTTATCTCAGAGTATGGATTCCATACGCCTGGTTTATATGTTCCAAGGTCTGAAAATACAAATTGAGTCCCTTTCACTTCATTATATTTAAAATAATATTCTGCAATTTTTGATGCACAATGAGACGCCTTGTTGTCTATATGGTCATCGAAACTTGAATCGATCATACGCATATCTAATGACATTTTTCGAGCAAAATCAGTTGCAATTAGCATCTTTGCCGTCTTTTCAGAATCTGAAAGTGCCTCTCTCCCTAAAATAGTTGCATCACCAGTCAAGGCAAATTCCATTAATTTCACAATGAACTCCTCTTGTTGTGGCGTTGGCGGGATATTATGCAGTATCTCATTCTTTTCGGGTCGATCTATACCAATCATCGCCGCTGTCTTGTAATCGGTAATTTCAGAGTAAAAGCTAGCCAATTCAGGCACTTTTATGAAGTATCTAAACCTCTCTTTCTGGATAATTTGATTAGTTATCGAGAACTCATAATCTACTGTTTTCTTAGCGAAAATTGCAGCCCAAGCATCAAAACTCTTTATTTCTTGTTTTTCAAGTGCTTTAGGGCGCAGATACTTGAAAAGAAGGTACAACTCTGTCAAAGAGTTAGAAATAGTTGTTCCAGATAGGAATGTTGCTCCTAAATCTCGCCCTGTACGACATTGAATTGTTCTTATTGCAAATAGCATATTCAATGCTTTTTGACTCCCGATTAAGTTTCCTAACCCAGCAACTCTATTATGTCGTGTATTGAACATCAGGTTTTTGAAACGATGACTCTCGTCGATAAACAAATGATCAATACCCATAGTTTTGAAATCAATAACATTATCTTTTTTGCTCTCCATTTTGTAGCGAATAGTTTGGAGTTTTACGGTTAAGTTCGCTTGCCTTTTCAAAAGTCCTTTTTCCATAGAACGTGAAATATTTTGTCCCGGCTTACGGCATAGGTCTAAATTGTATTCTACACTATCCAATTCATCTTGAAGTATTTGGTTCTGAATATCGAACGATTGAGGAATCCTAACGAATTGATCGTGAGTAAGAATGATACAATCCCAGTTATTATTTTTGATCTCATGAAAAATACGTTCTCTATTAGCTGGAGTAAAATCATACTTTCCAGGGCACAACACTTTTGCACTAGGGTATGCAGTACGAAAAGCATGTGCAATCTCTGTAACATTAGCTTTCAATGCCAATATCATCGGTTTGTTAGCTATACCTAAACGTTTCATTTCAAAAGCTGCAATACACATCGTCAATGTTTTACCAGTTCCAACCTCGTGATCACAGATGCCCCCACCATTGAGTTTTTGCATCCATATGACATCTTTTTGGGAGTCATAAATACTTTCTACTCCAAATTCACGCTTCAAATTCCCCATATTGAGACCAGGGAATGACTGATGAGAGCCATTGTATTTAGGCTTAACGAAACAGTTGAATTTACGATTGTAAAGCTCCGTTAATCTATCCTTGAATTCAATACTTTGCTCATTCAACCAATCGACAAATACTTGTCGTATTTCATCAATTTTAGTATTGGCAATCTGTATAGCAGCATTATCACGTACTTTGACATCATTTTCTCCAACCCTAATTGTTTTCGTTATATTTGGAGTTGTATTGAGAAGCGCATGTTTCATTAGCGACAACCCATTATATGAGCGATGCTCACCTCTTACATTGTATTTTTCGTATATATTGGCATTATATGAGTTTGCCTTTATGTGATACTCATCGGCGGTAGAATCATAGTTGATATTCACTTTTGTTTCAAAGATATATGTTGCACATTGCGCATATATCTCTGAAGGGATCCAACGTTCACCAAAATTGAAATCAAGTTCCTCAAATTTTATCGGTGTTGGCATTGCAACACGCAGTGCCTTCAAAGATATTGGAGCTAACCCATCTTCTGGATTATCTGCAATATAGGTTTCGATTGTTGAAATCTTCTCAATAACATTTCCAGATATAAAGCGTTCTGATACCTCATATTTGAGATCAATAGGATTATAGTATATTTGCCCACTCAATTCAACCAACATATCACTCTCTTCTGCTCCAGAGAGCAAAGATAACATATACTCAATGTTGACTTCTCCATATTTGTTGAGCGATGCAGAAAGAGCATCTCGTGCCGATTCAACCTCGGTTACTTCAGTTAAGGCAAATGACACTGGCTGAGAGAAAATATCTGACTTAACAAAATCTTTATCTTGCAATAATTCAAGAAATAATATCTCTCGCCCTCCGATATCCATTTTTATGACATCTCTGTTCTTATGCAAAACTCCATATTGGGCCACAAAACGATCATACAATTTATTGAGATCATGCCGAGCAGGTTTATTCTCTATTTGTCTCTCTAGTTCAAAATCATACAAGTAATGATATTTATTACGAATTTCAATATACAAAAGTGCTTTTTGTCGCACTTTAGAGGAGAGTTCCAACGGTTGAAAACGCATATCATCATCCATATTTTTAGAGTAGATACCCACTTGAAAATCAGAATCAACTAAAGATCCCTCTTTGAGGTAATCTCCACGAACTCCACTATACTCTCTAGGTTGCATCCCTTTGTCTTTATCTAGTTGCCACCACAACTCACCAGTATCTTCCATTCCAAAGGCAGATAAAACAGTTTTTGCTCTTTTGTGCGGGGTGTTCTGTGAGCGTTCAGCTTCACCCATCTCAAACATATCGTAGAGATTTTCATTATTAGTATGTGTCAAAACAGGCAACTCAAGAGGCTTTTCACTCCTATTTACATCAATATGTTGGTTGTATAGTTCAACATCAAGTCTTTGCATGAAGTCTTCAGATAGTATTTTAGCCATGTCGGTAGAGATACCCTTGACTCCATCTTCATGAGTGAAAATTATAGCAGGTTTCCCATAAGAATCGGTATCAAGTTTCCATGATGTATGAACTATCCTTGATAGATTTCTAAAATAATCATTGAACTTTACACCACTGGGTCTTAGATAGCTGTTCAAAAAACGTTTTTCAAAATCTGAAAGAGAGAGTTTTTTTATGTTTTTTTGTAAAACAATTAAATCACTTCCAACTTCAGTATTTGCTATTTCAGTAAATAGATTATTGGGCAGTCTGATTGCAGACAACAGATCACAGTGCTCCATTAGCCATTTTCGAATTGGCTCTCCCTTTGAGGAGTTCATCACTCCTTGAGATGTAATAAATGCTAAAATTCCCCCATCACGAAGAGTATCAATACCCTTTACAAAGAAGTAGTTGTGAATCGTAGATGTAGCGACCTTCTTAGCGAGCTCTTTACTATCTGCAAACTGGGAATCAAAAATTGGGATATCACCAAATGGAATATTAGAAGATATTATATCAAAATATCCATTGAAACTCTGATCTATATCTTCGAACCCATCAATTAAGACCTTAACTTGTGGCTGCAAAGCTCTTAACATATTACCTGTTAGAATATCTTTTTCAAAAGCACTATATGTAACATTCTGTGAGAACACCTCTTGAAAACCTTGCGTAAATGCTCCAATTCCTGCTGACGGATCTAATATATATCTTGGTACTACTCCTCTATTTTGTAATGCTTGAGCAATTACTCTAACAACCTCGATAGGGGTATAGAAAGCAGTGAATATTGAATTCTTCAATGAACTAAAATATCTCTTATACTCAAGATCATCTTTTGTATTAGCTTTTATCAACTTGTGAAGTTCTAATACAAGAGGGAACAAGTCATGTTCATATTTGCTCCACTGAGTAATATCAGAATATGAGTTCGCAGGATTTAGTATACATTTCAGACCCCCAAAACCCGAATAGCCTTGTAAGGTAACACACTCTTGTTCTGTAGCTATACGTTTTTCATTATTGATGGTAAAGGCTACCTTTATCGCTTCAATATTGGCTCTCAAATGAGCCTTTTTGTTGAAAGTTTTAATCATATTTTTTTGTAGTATTTACTCTGTTGATGCAAAATTTTGAGCATAAAAAAACCAACTCCTTTCGGAATTGGCTCTTTAAACAGAATTTAGTTATTAATTATTTTTAGTTCATAATATTACAGATCTATTTCTGTATTTTCTCCTAAGAAATTTATATCTTCTATTACTATATAGTCATCAGGGGCAGAACTATTCATTTCAATTTTATATGTTGTAAGAATTGTTCCAGCTCTATTCACCAGAACACGATGTTCTATCGTTGAAAAGGCATTGTCATTATCTCCTTCTCTTATATCATAAGCAAAGTAACCTTGTGGAATTTCATTACGATTTATTTCGTTATTTGTAAATAATGCATCTATACCATTAATCTCTATTTTTTCAAATTCTTGTTTCATTATCTTTTTATTTTTATTGTTTTATAAATTAATAAATCAAACCAGTGAGCAGAAGAGAGTGCCTCTTCTGCTCACTGAGTCAACTAAACAAATACTTGGGCCAAATTATTCTTTATTGCAAGGTGATAACTTTCTGATTTAGAGTCCGTAGTCTCAATAATCACATCTAGCTTTGATACTAATTCGTCAAAACATATATTAGTATCATGATTTTTTACACTATCTTTTTCAAATGTAAATATTTCAAAATAATCAACTCCTTGATTATAGGACACTATAACTTTTCCCTGGTACAGAAACCCACTAACAGAGAATTCTAAAGAAGCCATATCTTTATACACGCTTGCCTTAGCCTCATCAAAGCCCCAGCTCATCACAATGACCATATTATTTTTAAAAATCGTCGTAATATATTGAGCAATTTCATTGACGTATGCAACACTTAATTTTTCCATAAAACAAGGTCGATATTTATCCTGCTGACGAACAGTATCTAAATGATTATATTAGCAAAATTGCTATAATTTGAAAAGGTTAAGCAACCCTTGTTGAGCTACTTAACCTTGTTGATAATTAACAAATGAAACCACACGTACATGTCATGTATCCTATTTCATTCTCTATTAGATCTTGTCCACATTTAGGACATAAACCTTCTCCCATAATCTCAAATTCATCCATAATAATGTTGTCATTATTTATTCTGCCGACTTGCAGTTTTTGTATTGATTGTTGGCAATATTGCCCTTGAGTGTATATTTGATTTTCCTTAACTACATCAATGAACTTGTATTATCACATTGTTGACGTTTTCTTTGTGATATATACAAATCATTGGAGGGTTAGAATCTTTCGCACAAGTACATCAAAAAAAGTATTGATAAATACTACCTAAAAGGTGGAGATTTATCAATACTTTTTATTGATGCCCCAAAGGGGTTTATACTTGTGAGATAGAGGCTAAGACCCTTCCTTTGTATATTATCACTAAAACGTTACAATATGCTATAGTCATTCATTGATGTGCATCTAAGGAAAAAAGTATTGAACTCAAAAGAATAAGCCATGCACCTATATGATAATATTGAATAGAGAAAAAGGGAGTCTAGCAATTTGCCTTCTCCCTTTTTTCACTGCACTATACCTTTAAATGCATTATATTATAATAAATATTATGTAAAATAGTGGTTTAACGACGTACAGATAAGAGTACATAATAACGAAAGTAATTTCACAATAAAATTCAATACAAATTTTGGAAATATTATTATCTCTTCAAAATTCGACTGGATAACAGAAGTTACGACTCGTGCAATAACAGAAAAATCATATTCATTTAAAGCTTCTGCAAAGCCATCCGATCTTAAATATGGTCGTTTATGTGAAATCATATTTAAAAACACGAATACTAATGAAACATTTAAATATTATATTTCACAGGAAACGTAATTTATAATGAAGCAAATGCGACAGATCCAAGCATAAATACCCTTACTTGTATATATGAATTGAAAACTGCACAGATTATCAAAAAAACTAATTCCTTTGTTCTTTTAAAAAAGAAGGGAGGCTAATAATGATAAGTATGAAAGATAAACAAGAAATTATTAAGTTACGGCATCTGGCAGAACTCTCAGAAAGTGAGATTTCACGGCGTACTGGCTTTAGTCGGAATACCGTCAGAAGCTATTTAAGGCAATATGAACAAACCCAAGTTCTGTATCCACCAGGAGAGAATGAATCTGAATGTCAGTTTCTTTTTACCCCTTCCCGTTACTCAGTATCTAATCGACCAAAACGTCGGCTGAATTCAGCTATTGAGCAGATTATAAATAGCTACTTGGAAGAGAATGCAGCTAAACTATCGAGCAACAGATGGAAACAACGTATGCTAAAGTGTGATATTTATGATCTGCTGCGAGAACAGAATCATCTTATCTCATATTCTAGTGTTTGTAACTATATCCGCTCTATAGAGTCCAAAACAAGAGAAAGCTTTATAAAGCAAACATACCAACCTGGTCATTCATGTGAATTTGACTGGGGTGAAGTCAAACTTTGTATTGATGGTGTTTGGCGTAAGTTTAATATAGCAGTATTTACACTCCCATATAGTAATGGACGTAAAAATTACCTATTTCAACGACAAGATACACTAGCATTTATGGAGTCCAATATTCGCTTCTTTGAAGAGATACAAGGAGCTCCGATACAAATGAAATATGATAATATGCGTGTAGCTGTAGCTGAATTCGTAGGCAAAACAGAGAAGCGACCAACGGTTGCATTAATGAATATGGAGACCTATTATGGCTTTAGTCATCGTTTTTGTAACGCACATAAGAGAAACGAAAAAGGTCATGTAGAACGTAGTGTCGAAGTTGTTAGGCGTAAAGCATTCTGTCGTACAGATAGCTTTAATACCATCGAAGAGGCTTATCAAGCTATATCGTCGGCCTGTGATAAACTCAATAATCAAATAGCTAAGAATAACACGTGTACAGTCTCTGAGCGCATGCAAGAAGAACTTCTGCTTTTAAATCCATACAAGGGTAAGATGGGATGCTTTCAGATGAGAACTTTACTTATCGACAAATGGAGTACTGTTACCCTACATACATCTCACTACTCTGTACCAGATCATCTTGCAGGTAAGACGGTTGATGTTAAACTTTACAGTGATAAGCTCATTATGTATCATGCTAATCAAAGAATAGCTACACATGAACGACTTTACACCTCTGGATTGGATGGGCTATTGATATATAACATTATCTACTAACCTTACTACATAAACCTGGAGCAATAGCAGACTCTCTTGCACTCAAACAAGCACCAGAGATTATCAGATCCATATATCAACACTACTTTAGAGCCAATGGTAAAGGTTTTGTAGACTTACTATTGTTTTGTAAAGAGCATGATATTACATATACTTCACTTAATGATGCTTGTGTGCAGGCACAGCAGAAAGGAGTTGTAAATATAACTGAGGCACATATAAAAATGTTGCTGACCAATAAATCAGTAACCGAAGAGCCTCTAGCGCATATTCCTGCCAATGAAACACAAATACGATCATTGCTCTATTGAATCAAGTGACATCATTAATGAACTCACACCAAAGCCCACAATCCAATTAAAAATCTTATGAAAATGGAACAACAAGCAACGATTCATGACAGCATCATAGCTTATGCTAAAGATCTCAGATTATCATCTATTTGGAAAGATTACACAGCTGCAACAGCTGTTGCTCGAGAAAAGGAGTGGTCTATAGAGCAGTTCTTAATGTATATATTGGAAATATAATCTAATTCTAGAGTCGAAAATCGAAGGAAGTCTCAAATCCGAAGAGCGGGATTTCCTGAATATAAGTACTTGCAAGAGTTGTCAAGAAAAGACCTACCTGTGGATATGTCGAATTATTTACCGGAGCTGGAGTCTCTTGAGTTTATTACATCTGGGCAAAATATTGTTTTAGCAGGGAATCCCGGAACTGGAAAAGCTCATGTAGCTATAGGATTAGGTATGAATGCATGTTTGGCGGGGTATAACGTATTCTTTACCTCTGTTCCACATCTTCTAACTCAGATTCGAGAATGTCGTTCACAGCGGACATTAAGACAGTTACAACTTAACTTTGAGAAGTTTGACCTTGTTATATGTGACGAGTTAGGATATATTAGTTGTGACAAGGAGGGGGCAGAGCTGCAATTTAACCACTTATCACTTAGGTCGGGGAGAAAAGCGACGATCATAACGACAAACTTATCTTTTGATCGGTGGGATGAAATATTCTTAGGTCCAATACTAACAGCGGCGATGGTCGATAGATTAACGCATCGTGCTTTCTTGATTAATATGAATGGAAATTATTATAGAATGATGCAAACCAAAGAATGGTTGAAGAACAAAGAAAAAAATAGATAAAATCACATTTTTTTTACTAATTTTGAAACCAACAGCTGTGCACTTTTCAAATCATACGCTGTACAGTTTTAAATTCATATATACAAACCCTCAAATGATTTATTTTTAATATTATTAATAATGAGGGTTCCATATTAATTTTAATAACAATTATATGAAACCGATAATTACTATTTATTTTTTACTAACTACTCTTTGCTTAGGTTTATGTAGTGGTTGCACTCCTAAACAAGATGTAAATCCAGGACGTACTTATTTTACACTAAATCCTAACGACAGAAAAATACTGCTTCCAGTAGTGTTAAACGATAGTATAACAGCAAATTTAGTTTTTGACACTGGCGGTGCATTGGTATTAGATTCAACATTTAGCGCTACTTATCCTAACCTTACAGCAAATTTATTTAATATTTATACATCATCATCAAGCAGTCCAACAGGATGGGTAAGATCAAATATTCATAGGTCAATATATGAAGGTGTCCCAAATTTAAAAATTGGAGATGTAAATATGACTAGTATAGACAATAGTACGCAGATTTGGAATTTGAAAAAATTCAATGGAAATCCGGATGTAGATGGAATATTCAATATTTCAAACAATGATACAACAAATATATGGGAAATAAATTTTGAAGAAAATTATATGGAAGTGCACTCTGCCAACGAATTTAGTATGCCTAAAGATTGCTTTGTATATCCTTTCATTAGACCTGACCCTCATAGAGCTTTTCGTGTTTCGATAACCATTCCCCTAAAAATAAAATGCGCCAATGGTGATACATTAACACTGCATCATTCATATCTTATAGATACGGCGATGCCATGGGACATAGTAGTACTACGAGGTGCTAAAGAGCTTGATTTTTTCAACAATCAAGAAGGTGCTGTATGGACATCATCAATGGGGAGTTATATTAGGCATTGTAATGTAGATGGAACTCTACATGATGATTTTAAAATGGATTCTTTACGAATCTATACTAATGATCATAACAATCGGTTATCTTCTGATTATATGATAGGAATCAACTTCCTTAAGAGATTTAATGTGTTTTTTGATATGAAAAATAACCAAGTCGGTTTGCAACCAATTAAGAATTTTCAAAGAGTTGTTAGTCCTATGGGTATAAGATTCCATTTTTCGTATGCTCCGACCACACAAAATGCATTGTTAGTAACAAAAGTTGCAGACTATGAAGCAAACTACTATAAAACGGCAGGGCTTCGTGAAGGAGATGAGATAGTGGCTATAAATGGAAAACAATACGAAGTAATTACTCATGATAATTATGAAGCGTTTCGGAGTCAAGATACATTGCTACTTGATATTATTCGAAAAGGGAGATCATTAGAGATAGTAGTACCAGTTAACAAAACAGAAGTACAGGGTGATTAAACTTAATAACCAAGATTCAATCATTAAAATTTAAATATATGAGTAATAAAGTAAGTATGTATAATATAGAAGTGGAATATTGCTTTATAATACGCTAAGGTAACTATATCGGACCAAACGGGTTCTTCGTCACATTTGGTGCAATTTTAGAGAGTTTAAGTCGTCATAACTAGATTATACTTAATGAGTTATAAGCATCATTATTGGTTTTTTAATTTTCATATTTTAAATTAACTATATCGGACTAAACAGGTTCTTCGTCACATTTGGTGCACCTACCCATTCACCGACAGACACACTTTTCGTCTGAGGAGTTCAAATCCTGCTCTTCCATACATCTCACGTTTTTTACTCTTCAACCTATTAACATTACCCTCTACAATACCATTAGTCCACTTGTATTTAATTGCATTTCTAACAGCCTCCCAATCCATTGTAACCACCCGACGAAGTACCCCTTGTACGTTATAAATTATAGCTTATGTTGTT
>CAMRBL010000034.1 GCA_947040435.1 uncultured Rikenellaceae bacterium | reverse complement strand
AAGAGCTGTCATCTTTGGGAAATATCACTATTGAGAGAGATAACACGATTGTGTGTGTTGCTGGAGGGTTTGAATACGCTTCATCGGGGCGTGCTGCACAAGTTCTTGCAGGGATCTCTAGTGTACCTGTTAAGATGATATCATACGGTGCAAATCACCGAAGCATGGCTATACTTATAGATACTAAAGATAAAAAAGAGACGTTACAACTCTTAAATAATACACTTTTTAACTAAAAAACGATGATAAGTAAGCAAATTACAGATAAAATAGCACAATTTGAAACTCCTTTTTATCTATACGATATAGAACTTCTTAACCGAACTCTTGAAACAGTAAAGAGTGAGGCGGATAGATATAATTATAAAGTTCACTACGCAATAAAAGCAAATTTTGAAGCTAAAATTTTACAAGAGGTTTTGAAGTATGGATTTGGTGTTGACTGCGTTAGTGGCAATGAAGTTAAGGTGGCTATTGAAGCTGGTTTTCCTGCTAATTCAATTGTATTTGCTGGGGTAGGGAAGAGCGACAAGGAGATAACTTACGCATTGGAGCAGGGTATTTTCGCTTTTAACTGCGAGTCATCACATGAGTTAGAGATAATAAATGAGCTCGCTGCAAAAATTGGTGTTGTTGCAAATGTTGCACTGCGAATCAACCCTGATGTAGATCCTAAAACTCATAAGCATATATCTACTGGACACGCAGATAGTAAATTCGGAATAGCTTATAAAGAGATTGAGGATGTTGCTGCACGATTAGACTCATTGACTAGCGTAAAAATTACGGGATTGCATTTTCACATTGGATCTCAGATATTAGATTTAACGGTGTTTGAAAATCTATGCGACAGAGTTAACGTCCTTGTTAAGTGGTTTATTGATGCTGGATATAATCTTAATCACGTAAATCTTGGTGGTGGTTTAGGTATAAATTATGCTAATCCAGAAGGCGAGACTATTCCTAATTTTGTAGAGTATTTCTCTATATTTAATACAAAACTTGAAATACCATCGGATATGGATGTCCATTTTGAGTTGGGGAGATCAATCGTAGGGCAGTGTGGAGAGTTAATTTCTAAAGTACTTTACAATAAAGTTACTGGAGGGGGTAAGAACTTTGTAATCATAGATGCTAGTATGACAGAGCTTCTGCGTCCTGCGCTATACAGTGCACACCATGCTATTGAGAACCTTAGCGGTGGAGATGGAAGTAAAGTATACACAATTGCTGGAACTGTTTGTGAATCGTCGGATATATTTGAGCGAGACATTGAGCTACCCACTCTTAATAGAGGTGATTTAATCTCTCTAAAATCTGCTGGTGCATATGGGTCTGCTATGGCTTCAAGATATAATCTACATGATCTGCCTATTTCTGTATATAGCGATGAGATCTAATTTATAGGCGTCATATAGGGTACAAAAAAAGTATCACTCTATAATTAAATATAGGGTGATACTTTTTTTGTATTATATGCGAGGAACTGCCTTTCGCAGGCGGCGGTGCGTGATCGCACTCAACAATAATATAAACCACAGAAAACGTAGTTTTCACAAAAGTTTGATTAAACTTTTCAAAGTTTAACGTCGTAGACAGTTTCTAGGAAGCAGGAAACTGCCCTTCGCGGGTGGCGGTGCGTGATCGCACTCAACAATAATATAAACCACAGAAAACGTAGTTTTCACAAAAGTTTGATTAAACTTTTCAAAGTTTAACGTCGTAGACAGTTTCTAGGAAGCAGGGAACTGCCCTTCGCGGGCGGCGGTGCGTGATCGCACTCAACATTAATGTAAACCACAGAAAATGTAGTTTACACAAAAGTTTATCGCCAAAGGCAGTCCAAAGCCTAATTTCTATAACTTAATTAAGTTTGTTATCTTCTCACTCAGTTCATTTGTTACACTAACTAGTGGCAAGCGAACCGTGTTAGACATCATTCCTTTAATAAATAGAGCTTCTTTTATTCCAATAGGATTCCCTTCTGCAAAAATAGCATCAATAATATCTGCTACTCCTTTGTTAATGGTTTGCTGTTCTGATTGTGAATCAGATGAAAGCATTTTGGAGAATTTATCAGGATATAGATTTGCAATAACAGATATTACGCCATCACCACCTATTAGTTTAAGATCTAGTGCTAAACTATCATCTCCAGATATAACTCTGAAGTCGCTATTTTGACGCCATTTCAATAGATTAACCATATTTTCAGTCGTTCCAGTAGCCTCTTTAATACCTATAATATTATCAAAATCGGCAGCTAATTTCAACGTAGTATCTACTGTCATAGATACACCCGTACGAGATGGTACATTATATAGGATTATAGGTATCGGAGATGCTTTTGCAATAGCCTTATAGTGCTCATATATACCAGTTTGTGATGGTTTATTATAGTATGGAACTACACTTAAAATAGCATCAATATCAGTGAAATCATATTTTTTTATCTCGTCTACGACATTTTTAGTACAGTTTCCTCCAATACCAACAACTAAAGGTAGAGATCTATTTTTACTATTTATATCGATTATAAACGCTATAATATCGTTTTTCTCTTCGTATGTAAGAGTTGGCGTCTCAGCAGTTGTCCCTAATGCCACAAGATAGTCAACACCTCCATCAGAAACATGATTAACTAATTTTGCCAAAGCATCATAATCAACCTCTCCCGAGATCGTAAAGGGCGTTACAAGAGCAACACCTACGCCATAAATGTTATTTTTCATACAATTTGTTTATTTTAACGTAAAGATAATATTTTTTCTAAAATAAACTGCCTTGTGTTACATTATTATCATTTTCGCTAGTTATCGTGTTAAGTTTAACATTATCTGTGCTTGCGATCATATTAATAAACTCGGTTTCAGATATAATATTGATATTTAGCTTAGTTGCTTTAGTTAATTTTGCGGGACCAATCTTATTTCCTGCAATAAGGAAGTTTGTATTTGATGAGACTGCGGATAGTATTTTGCCGCCATGTTGCTCAATCAAGGCTTTGAGTTCATCTCTGCTATGTTGGATAAATGATCCTGAAATAACGAAGTTTTTTCCAGTTAAATTCTCCGAAACTAACTCTATGCTCTCTGCACTCATCTGTAAATTTGCGGCACTTAGACGTCTAATGATCTCTAAATTATTTTCATCTCTAAAGTACTCTTGAATACTCTCAGCAATTTTACTTCCGACCTCGTCAGCCTCTATAAGTTGCTCTGTACTTGCTGCCATTATTGCCTCTAAGTTCTTGAAATGAGATGCAATATACTTTGCTGTTGTCTCTCCAACAAAACGGATTCCAAGGGCAAAAAGCACTCTTGCGAATGGAATATTTAGGGAATTTTCTATACCTTTTACGATATTATCAGCGGATTTTGCTCCTAATCTTGGAAGTGATACGAGTTGGTCATGGTGCAAACTGTATAGATCGGCAATATTATTAACCAAACCATTATTATGTAATAAAACGATTGTTTCTCCTCCTAAACCGTCGATATTCATCCCTTTACGAGCAACAAAATGTTCAATGCGTCCTAAAATTTGCGGTGCACATCCACCTTGATTTGGGCAGTATGATTTAGCTTCGCCCTCAAATTTCACTAGCGGAGTATTGCATTCGGGGCAGTTGGTTATGTACTCGAAAGTGTGACTTCCCGCACTACGCATTGATAGCTCTACTTCCGTAATTTTGGGTATTATTTCGCCACCCTTCTCTACGTACACCATGTCGCCAACTCGGATGTCAAGAAGTGTTATTTGATCTGAATTATGGAGGGATGCACGTTTAACTGTTGTTCCTGCTAGTTGTACAGGTTCTAGGTTTGCAACAGGAGTTATAGCACCTGTTCTACCTACCTGAAAATCAACTGAAAGTAGCTTAGTCAGAGCTTGTTCTGCTTTAAATTTATAAGCTACCGACCATTTTGGTGCTTTTGCTGTCGACCCTAACTGTTTTTGAATATCGTATTTGTTTACCTTTATAACAACACCATCTGTCGCATAAGGTAACTCTACTCGCATTTTATCAATAGACTCAACATAGCTCCACACTTCGCTAACGCTAGAGCAAAGTTTCATCTGTTCCGAAACTTTGAATCCCCACTCTTTTAATTGAAGTGTATTTTCGTAGTGATTCCTATACGGTAACTCCTCGCCAAGTATGTTATATATAAAACAGTCCAAACTACGCTTTGCTACAATAGATGAGTTTTGTAATTTTAGTGTTCCTGCGGCAGCATTACGAGGGTTTGCAAATGGTTGTTCGTCATTTAGCTCCCTCTCAGCATTGAGCCTATCGAATGAACTATATGGCATTAGGATCTCACCTCTTACCTCAAAATAATTTGGGTAGCCACTACCAATTAGCTCTAGAGGTACGCTATTTATTGTTCTAACATTCTCGGTAACATCATCTCCAGAACTACCGTCTCCACGAGTAACGGCTTTTAATAACTTACCATTTTCGTATATGATGCAGATTGCTGTTCCGTCGAATTTTAGTTCACAAACATATTGTACTTCTCTCTCTAGCTCCTCTTCAATTTTGCGGCAAAAGTCACTCAGCTCATCTTGTGAATATGTATTTGATAATGAGAGCATTGGGTAGCGGTGCTTTACACTCTCAAACCCATTTGATTTGTCGCTTCCAACTCTTTTAGTTGGAGAGTTTACATCATCAAATTGGGGATAACTCTCCTCCATGTTTTGAAGCTCTCGCAGTAATGCATCAAAATCATAATCACTAATAGCGGGAGTATTCTCGACATAATATCTGTAATTATGACTATTAATCTTCTTTCGTAGCTCTTCAATTTTACTCTTTATATCCATAATTTAATTATTTTGATAGAAGTATAATAGAAAACGAAGTTTCCAGAAAAGTTTTATCAAATTCTTCTGAAAACTTCGTTTTCTGCTATGTATCTATAACGAAAATACGTGTCTCTTATTTTGCAAGTTGAGACAACTTCGCTTTTTCAATCTTCTCTTTTGCGTATTCAATTGTAACGTCAAAGCTCTTAACACTATCTTTCGATGGTAGCTCAAACATTATGTCAATCATAATAGATTCACAAATAGAACGTAAACCCCTAGCTCCTAACTTATACTCCATTGCTTTGTCAACGATGTAATCTAGAACTTCTTCTTTAAAGTTTAGGTCTATATTATCAAGTTCAAACAGCCTGTGGTATTGCTTTATAATTGCATTTTTTGGCTCAGTAAGAATTGAACGCAACGCATCTTTATTTAGTGGCTCGAGATATGTTAATACAGGTAGTCGACCAATTAACTCAGGAATCAAACCAAAAGATTTTAAATCTTGAGGTAGTATATACTGCATAATATTCTCAGTATCAACTCGCTGCTTGTTTAATTGCCCATATCCCACTGCGTGAGTGTTCATTCTCTGCGTGATCTTCTTCTGAACTCCGTCAAATGCACCACCACATATAAATAGTATATTAGATGTGTTAACTTGAACAAATTTTTGATCTGGGTGCTTACGCCCCCCCTCAGGAGCAACGTTAACTACCGTACCCTCAAGAATTTTCAAAAGAGCTTGTTGGACACCCTCTCCTGATACATCTTTTGTAATAGATGGATTATCTCCTTTTCTTGCGATTTTGTCAATCTCATCAATAAAAATAATACCACGTTCAGCCAGTGCTACATCATAGTTTGCAACTTGAAGTAGTCTCGAAAGTATCCCCTCTACATCCTCGCCAACATATCCAGCTTGAGTCAAAACCGTAGCATCTACGATGGTGAAAGGTACGTGAAGTAACTTGGCGATAGTACGAGCAAGAAGAGTTTTTCCTGTTCCAGTTTCGCCAACCATTATGATGTTAGACTTATCAATCTCAATCTTGTTGTCACTCTCTTCGCTGTGCATCAAACGTTTATAGTGATTGTACACTGCAACAGACATATATTTCTTCGCAGAGTCTTGACCGATAACATATTGATCTAAGAAATCTTTAATCTCTTTGGGCTTCAATAGCTCTGCGATTTTGATTTTCTTAGGTTTTTTACTCTTTTTATTGTTAATTTCAGCCTCATTTAATACGTGATAGCCTCTATTAACACATTTATCACATATATTTGTATCGCCATCAAGACCTGAAAATGTCATTTTAGCTTCATAGCGAGGTGATCCACAAAATGAACAATTATCACCTTCACTGCTATTATTCCTCTTTTTAGCCATTATTTAACCCTTTTTTTCAATACATCGTCAATTAAACCATATTCAACAGCCTCTTCTGCTCTCATCCAGTAATCTCTATCAGAATCCTTCTCAATCTTTTTGAAAGGGACTCCACTATGAAGAGATAGAATATCATAAAGCTCCTTCTTTAACTGCATAATTTGCCTTGCAGTTATCTCAATATCAGATGCTTGACCTTGTGCACCACCTAGTGGTTGGTGAATCATAACACGAGAGTGGGGTAGTGCTAGACGCTTACCTTTCTCTCCTGCTGTTAGTAGTACAGCAGCCATACTCGCAGCTAATCCAGTACAAATAGTTGATACTTCAGAATCAATTAGTTGCATAGTGTCATATATCCCTAAGCCAGCACTAACAGAACCACCACCTGAATTGATGTATATTTGAATATCTTTTTTAGGATCTACGGATTCAAGAAATAGAAGTTGGGCTTGAATTATATTTGCAGCATCATCGTATATCGGTACGCCTAAAAAAATAATTCTATCCATCATTAATCTCGAAAATACATCCATTGTCGCAACATTTAGTTGACGCTCCTCGATGATTGTTGGAGATATATATGATGTACTAACAGATTGGAAATCATGTAATTTAAGGCTACTAATACCTAGATGACCTTTTGCATATTTTTCGAATTCACTCATTTTTATATCAAATATTTATCCTAGAACTCCACGATAGAACTATATATACATAGCTCCTATCGTGGAGTTTAAAGATTCTAAAACTAACTTAAATTACTATATGTTCTTCCTCCTTTAGTGCTTCATAATTTTGGGTTTCAACAACCTTCATTACCTTAGCTTTGGTATGCTTGACACACACATAAACTGCCCTTATCGGGTGATGTTACATGGTAGCATAAAACATATAAAATATAAAAAAGTTTTCGAGGTTTATATTTACTGCTTGTTTAATTCGTCAACTATTTTTCCGAAATCTTCAACTGAAACAGTTTTCTCTTCAGTTTTAAGCATTGGAATTACAGCGTCAATTACCTTACGCTCATATAGTTTCTCATATATTTTGTTAGCCTCTTCCTTGTTAGAAAGAACTTGCTCAGCATACTGCGTTAACATTGCATCCTCAAGAGAAGCCATTCCATATTGAGCAAATTGCATTAGTGTTAATGCTTTTGCCTCCTCTAGAACGTCGTCTTTTGTAATCTCAATGTTCATCTCTTTAACATAATGCTTTTGGATAAGATTCCAACGCATCATGTTAAGGAATGGAGTGAAATCTTTCTCGATCTCTTCCATTGTGAATTTACCTTCATTGATTGTGAATAACCACTTCTTTAAGAATGCCTCTGGCATAACCAATGCAGCTTTCTCAATAATTAGTTTCTTAACATCAATTGAAAATAGTTGCTCTGTCTCACGACCTAGCTCTGTACCAATTTGACCTTTGATGTACTCTTCAAGACCATTCTCGTCAGTGATATTTCCCTCAGGGAATGCCATTTTGAAGAACTCTTCGTTTAACTCAGGGTTAGCAAATTTACGAATATTAGTTATTGTAAGTTTGAAATTAGGGTTAATACCCTCTAACTCTTCAGCCTTAACTTGAAGAATAGATGCACGTTGCTCAGTTGTTTTGTAAAGTTCATTTACATTAACCTCCATCTCATCGCCAATTTTTTTGCCAATAAATGGTTTTCTATCCTCTTCGCTCATTGAAATTAGCCCAACATAAGCGTCAGTAACATTAATTTCAGTGTTGTCTAAAGTAACAGTTAACGCTTCGTCTAACTCAACAGCAGGAACGTCTACCAATTTACCAAACTTACGTAGGTAATTAT
Source organism: uncultured Rikenellaceae bacterium (assembly GCA_947040435.1). Classification (GTDB taxonomy): domain Bacteria; phylum Bacteroidota; class Bacteroidia; order Bacteroidales; family Rikenellaceae; genus CAMQVY01. The sequence continues at coordinate 8,475 of CAMRBL010000034.1, read as the reverse complement.
CGCGGTAGCTAGTAGCCATCTCTTCGTTAATCTCAATAATGTTTTTTGTAACGATATCTTTGTTCGAGAACTTGATCTTAACCTCAGGAGATGCAGCAAATTCAAAAATGAATTCGTGCTCAGTATTGTTATCAAAATCAAGAGCTACTTGCTCACTACTAGGAATAACATCACCAATAAATGTGATACCTTCGCTTTCGATATACTCAAAACAAGCTTTTGAAGCTGCTCTGTAAGCCTCTTCTGCAACTGCTCCTTTTTTGTACATCTTGCTAACAACACCCATAGGAACCATTCCTGGACGGAATCCTGGTACATTTGCCTTACGCTTATACTCACGAAGAGCTTTTTCTACTGCTTCGTTATAATCAACTTCGCTAATTGTGACTTTCAATAAAGATGTTAAATCTTCACGATTTTCTCTTACAATATTCATATTATTATGCTTAATAAATTTTACTCTTTTAAATTGAAAAATAGATACTACAAATATAGTTATTTTATATGAGACCTCAAAATTAATTTATAGAATTGAGATCTTAGCAAAATAAGTGAAAAAAACTTACGTTTTCCTCACTTATTTTAGCTTTGTAGAACTCTGCTCTTTGTGCTCTCCTAAGAGGTATAACGAGCAGATATTTATATAGTTTACTAGAAAATAAATCTAGAACTAATCTCTTTGTAATTGTGAACTCTTTCGATAACGTCAGAGAACAGATCTGCAACACCTAAAACTGTAAATTTAGATAGGTCTTGTGTTTGATCCAAGGCGATAGTATCCGTAACGATAATCTCCGATAGTTGACTTGCATTGATTCTGTCATATGCAGGACCAGACAATACAGGGTGAGTTATCGCAGCTCTAACAGTCTTTGCACCTCTACTCATAAGCATGTCTGCCGCTTTAGTAATTGTTCCAGCTGTGTCGATCATGTCATCTAAAATGATGATATTTCTATCTTCAACATCACCAATTGCAGTCATACTACTAATAACATTAGCTTTTTCACGCTGCTTATGACTAATAATCATAGGAGCATTCAAATATTGTGAGTATGCGTGTGCACGCTTAGCACCTCCCATATCTGGAGCAGCAATTGAAAGATTTTCAATCTTCAAGCTATTTAAATAAGGGATAAATATGCCACTAGCATAGATATGATCTACTGGAATATCGAAGAATCCTTGAATTTGATCTGCGTGAAGATCCATTGTCATAATTCTGTCAACTCCTGCTGCTACAAGTATATTTGCAACAAGTTTCGCTCCGATTGATACTCTAGGGCGATCTTTTCTATCTTGTCGTGCCCATCCGAAATATGGCATAACAGCGATAACACGATGTGCAGATGCTCTGTGTGCCGCATCAATCATTAGAAGTAACTCCATTAGGTTGTCTGTCGGAGGAACTGTTGACTGTATAATAAATACAGTACAACCTCTAATACTTTCGTTGAATGATGGTTGGAATTCGCCATCACTAAATTCAAGTACTGAAGAGTCTCCAAGTTCAGTACCATAACTTTTTGCTATTCGCTCTGCAAGATGTCTTGATTCTCTGCATGCGAAAAATTTTAGCTTATGTATCGCCATTATATTTATAGGTATAGGATTTGTTTAAGTTGCAAAAGTACGATATATTAAGATAATTATAAAGTTTTTTACAATATTTTTTAACAATTTTTCAGACATGTATCAATAAAAGAGAGGATTTCCTCTTTTCCTGTTTTTTTCTCTGCTGAAGTAACGAACATTGTTGGAAGTTCTTCCCACTGTTCTAGTAATCTTTTTTTGAATGCAGAGATATTTGAGTGTGTCTGGCTTGTAGATTGTTTGTCACATTTGGTGAAGACAATGCCGAATGGGATGCCATGATTACCTAACATCTCAATAAATTCAATATCTATTTTTTGTGGCTCAAGTCTTGAATCTATCAATACAAAAAGGTAGTGCATTTTGTCACAATTCTGCACATAATTTAGGATTAATTTAGAAAACTCGCCCCTAGCTTGTTTTGAGACCCTAGCGTATCCATACCCAGGTAGATCGACAATGTACCAATTGTGATTTATTGTGAAGTGATTAATGAGTTTTGTTTTTCCTGGTGTTCCACTCACTTTCGCTAATCCATTTTTTGATGTTAGCATATTGATTAACGATGATTTACCGACATTACTTCGTCCGATAAATGCGAATTCCAAGAAATCATCATTAGGTATTTGTGAGAGTTTTTGACTACTACACTTAAATTCCGCTGAAGTTATATTCATCTTATGTAATTAAAATATTTTATATGCGCAAAGGTAGTAAAAAGATGGAGTTTCCCAACTATATACATGCTATTTGTTCTCTACGATACTGTGGTGTGGGGTACAAAAAAAGAGCAGACTGTCAATGAAGACAATCTGCTCTTTATGTATGATACAATTAAAATTACTTAACTGTGTTCATGTATTGGATAAGCTCAACAACTTTGTTTGAGTAACCCCACTCATTGTCATACCAAGATACAAGCTTAACAAAAGTATCGCTAAGAGCAATACCTGCTTTTGCATCAAAGATAGAAGTACGTGGATCACTTACGAAGTCAGTTGAAACAACCTCATCTTCTGTGTAACCAAGGATTCCTTTAAGTTCGTTCTCAGAAGCAGCTTTGATAGTTGCTTTGATAGTCTCATAAGAAGCAGGCTTCTCAAGACGACAAGTCAAGTCAACAACAGAAACGTTCAAAGTAGGAACACGGAAAGCCATACCAGTTAATTTACCGTTAAGCTCAGGAATAACAATACCTACAGCTTTAGCAGCACCAGTTGAAGATGGGATAATGTTACCAGCAGCAGCACGTCCACCTCTCCAATCCTTAGCAGAAGGACCGTCAACAGTTTTTTGAGTTGCAGTAGTAGCGTGAACAGTTGTCATAAGACCTTCAACGATACCGAAGTTATCGTTAATTACTTTTGCAAGTGGAGCAAGACAGTTAGTAGTACAAGAAGCGTTAGAAACGATTGCTTGTCCAGCATAAGTACTGTTGTTTACACCCATAACGAACATTGGTGTAGCATCCTTAGATGGAGCTGACATAACAACACGTTTAGCACCTGCAGTGATGTGAGCTTGAGCACTCTCTTCTGTTAGGAAAAGACCTGTTGACTCAACAACATACTCAGCAGCAACTTCATTCCACTTAAGATCAGCTGGATTTCTCTCTGCTGTTACGCGGATTGTGTTACCGTTTACAACTAAGTTACCATCTTTAACTTCGATAGTACCTGCGAATTGACCATGAACAGAGTCATAACGTAACATGTAAGCCATGTAGTCTACTGTAATAAGGTCATTAATACCTACTACTTCAATTTGATCCGCTTTTGCAACTGCAGCACGGAAAACCAAACGACCAATACGTCCGAATCCGTTGATACCAATTTTAATTTTTGACATAATCTTAAATTTATTATATAAAGTTTATAATTTTCGACACAAAAATAGATATTATTTACTTCGCAAACAAACAATAATCAGATAACTTTACAATTATTTAACGTTGTGTGCTTACTAATGTCGTTTGGTGACGCATATATCACTCTTTGTGGAGGACTTGCGTGGTTGGTGACGACACTAGATATAAATAATTATAAGTTATAGTGTTGCTAATTTCGCTCGCTTTGCCATTGCTGAGGCAAAAACAAACTCATTCAGCTCCTTATTATCGGATCGTAATATATCATCATTACTTCCTTCCCACCACTTGTTCCCTTGATGTATATAGACTATTTTATCACCAATCTCCATAACGGAGTTCATATCGTGGGTATTTATAATGGTGGTGATCTGATACTCTTGAGTGATCTCTTTTATTAGATTGTCAATAACACAAGATGTCACTGGATCTAGTCCTGAGTTTGGCTCGTCGCAAAAGAGATATTTAGGGTTTAGTACGATGGCACGGGCAATAGCTACACGTTTTACCATACCTCCACTAATCTCTGCGGGGTAGCGTTTGTTGGAGTTGAGTAGTTCAACTCTATTTAGACAAAAATTTACTCTTTCCAACTTCTCCTCTTCAGATTGATTTGTGAAGAGATCAAGAGGTAGTTTTACGTTGTCTTCTACCGTAGAGGAGTCTAATAGTGCGCCTCCTTGAAATATCATACCTATATGCTGTCTAATATCCTTCATCTCTTTGAATCCAAGGCTTGAGAAGCATACATCATCATAGTATATAGAACCACTGTCAATAGGGTGTAGACCAACTAATGATTTAAGTAGTACTGTTTTTCCTGATCCACTTTGACCTATAATAAGGTTTGTCTTCCCTTGTTCAAAAACTGTTGTAATGTTATTGAGCACGGTGCGATCGTTGAATGATTTTACTAGGTTTTCTGTACGAATCATCCTATTAAGATTAACTGAGTTATTATTAGATTGAAGATCAATATTGTAATTGAGCTAACTACAACAGCTTTAGTACTTGCTTTTCCCACCTCGAGTGAATTCCCTTTGGCATAGTAGCCATAAAATCCAGATATTGATGTGATAATTGCGGCAAATACGGCTGTTTTAATAAGAGAGTATGTGATTGAAAATGGTTTAAAATCCATTTTTAATCCATCTATATATGTATCAGGATTCATTATACCCGTAAGTATTGATACAAAATAACCTCCAGCACATCCGATTCCAATACTTAAAACTGTTAGGAATGGAAAAAATAATACCGTTGCTATTATTTTGGGTAGGATGAGGTACCCAGCGGAGTTAACACCCATTATTTCAAGGGCATCTATCTGTTCGGTGATTCTCATTGTTCCAATTTCGGAGGCGATATTACTTCCAACCTTACCTGCTAATATCAGTGCTACAACGGTGGAGCTGAACTCCATAATCATAACCTCTCTGGTTGCATATCCAATGAGAACTTGTGGTATAAATGGTGACTCTAAGTTAATAGACATCTGGAGCGTGACTACTGCCCCCATAAATACGGATATTATAGCAGCTATACCAATAGAGTTAAACCCGAGAGCTTCCATCTCGAATAATATTCGCTTTCTATATATTTTTATCTTTTCGGGCCTAGAAAAGACTTTAGTCATTAGTATATAGTATTTGCCCAGGAATTCAAAAAATCTCATAATTATTTTACCTCTTCAAAGTCAACATACTCGCCTACGTTACGGCTCACTCTTTTTTCTGTATTTGCAGCTTGTTGCACGTGAATCTTACCCTCTTCTTCTTTGGCCTCATCTTGCTGCGTACTACTATTTGTATTTGCAGATCTATTCCAGTTAGATTGGCTCTGTCCATTGTAGTTGCCTTTAGCCCCAAATTGCTCTTGGAATTCGCGTGTTTTTTTTCTTATAAAAAACTTTAATGCAATACGACCAATAAAACCTAATAAATAAAATCCTAAAATGGCACATATTACGAATGAAATAAATGCTTCTATCATATTTTACTTTTTGTCAATTTAAATTACTTGTTAAGAATATTTACACTTAGTCACAAAAAAAATATTGTGTTAATGAGTGCAAATATAACGAGTTTTTTTTGAATTAAGTACACTATTTACTCTTTCCGATGAATTTTGTCACTTAATTTGTTGTAAAATAGCTTTAATTAGTAGATTTGTCTACATGTCATACATTGCACTATTTAAACATATTGCGAAGTGATTATTCGTGCAATGGAGCTTGGTTTATTGGAAGTAAAAAATCTTTTTTTTTGTATTATTACATTTTTTTTCTACCTTTGCATAGCTTTTAAATAATTAAGCGGCGGGATAGCTCAGCTGGTTAGAGCACATGATTCATAATCATGAGGTCCCGGGTTCAAGTCCCGGTCCCGCTACCAATTTAGAAACGAAGCAGTTGCATGTACAATGTAGCTGCTTTTTTTGTGCCATAAATTGTCGCATCTTCTTCGTTTTTAAATATATCAAATATATGGCATAATAAAGTCCTATGAGACTTAGCTATTTTCATAAAAAATAATATCTTTGCACTATAATATTATCAGTAAATAATTTTATGATAATAGAAATAGAAAATATCAAATCTTTTAAACTATATAAGTAATGTGTAAAGTTCTTATCATTGGAGCAGGCGGTGTAGGCACTGTCGTTACCCATAAGGTAGCAAAAAATCCTATTTTTACTGAAGTTATGCTAGCTAGCAGAACTAAAAGTAAATGTGATGTTATTGCGCAAGCAGTAGGTGTAGATAGAGTGAAAACGGCTCAGGTGGATGCAGATAAGGTTCCTGAACTGTGCGAATTGATGCGCAGTTTTCAACCTGATATTGTAATTAATGTAGCTCTCCCATATCAAGATCTAACAATTATGGACGCTTGTTTGGAGTGTGGCGTAAACTACTTGGATACTGCAAATTATGAGCCTATCGATGAGGCTAAATTTGAGTATAGCTGGCAGTGGGCTTACCAAGACAGATTTAAAGAGGCTGGGCTTACAGCTATTTTAGGTTGTGGTTTTGATCCTGGAGTTTCTGCAATATTCACTGCATATGCAGCGAAACATCACTTTGACGAGATTCACTATCTTGACATCGTAGATTGTAATGCGGGTAACCACGGAATGGCGTTTGCAACAAACTTTAATCCTGAAATTAATATTAGAGAGGTTACTCAAAAGGGGCGTTATTGGGAAGATGGTAAGTGGATAGAGACTGAGCCACACGAGATACACCAGCCGTTAACATATCCAGAGATTGGGGAGAAGGAGTCGTACGTTATATATCACGAAGAGTTGGAGTCGCTAGTTAAGAACTACCCTACAATTAAACGTGCTAGATTCTGGATGACTTTTGGACAGGAGTATTTAACTCATTTAAGAGTTATACAAAATATTGGAATGTCAAGAATCGACCCAATTATTTATAATGGTGTTGAGATTGTACCTATTCAGTTCTTAAAGGCTGTACTTCCTGACCCGAAATCTTTAGGCGAAAACTATACAGGATTAACATCTATTGGTTGTCGTATAAAGGGTATTAAAGATGGTAAAGAGAAGACCTACTATATATATAACAACTGTAACCACGAGAGCGCATTCACTGAGACAGGAACTCAGGCTGTAAGTTATACTACGGGAGTACCTGCTGCACTTGGAGCTGCAATGTTTGCAAAGGGGTTATGGAAAGGTGCTGGAGTTTACAACGTTGAAGAGTTTAATCCTGATCCATTCTTAGCAGAATTAGGTGAGCAGGGTCTTCCTTGGATCGAGAAGTTTGACATTGATCTAGAGTTATGATAGATAAGGATAAGGTTCTGGCGGAGTGGGATTTTACTGATGTGAAGTCTCCAGCATATGTCATAAATCAGGATTTATTAGAATATAATTTATCTGTGATAGATAAGGTGCGAGATGGCGCAGGTGTTGATGTAATAGTCGCATTGAAAGCTAACGCTACATGGAACATTTTTCCTCAGTTACAGAGACATTCAGATGGAGCCACTGCAAGTTCACTTGCAGAGGCTCGTCTCGTTTTTGAAGAGTACGGAGAGTTGGCACATACATATGCGCCCGTATATTCGGAATCTGAATTTAGTGAGATTATGAGTTATAGTAGTCACATTACATTTAACTCTCTAAATCAGTTCGAGAAGTATGGAGCAGATGCTAGAGCAAAAGGTATATCGTGTGGATTGAGGGTTAATCCTGAGTTTTCGACCGTTGATACGGAGCTTTATGATCCATGTGATAGAGGTTCAAGACTGGGGATCCTATCTGAAAACCTAACTGAACTTCCATTGGGAGTTGATGGGTTGCACTTTCATTCACTTTGTGAGTCTCGACCAGCAGACTTAAAAGCTACGCTTGAAGCGATAGAGGAGAGGTTTGGTGGTTTACTTTCGCAGATTAAGTGGATTAATATGGGTGGTGGTCACTTGATGACACACAAGGATTATGATGAAGATGAGTTAATTCTGATATTAAAAAGTTTTAAATCTCGCTACCCACACCTAAAAGTTATTCTCGAACCAGGGAGTGCTTTTACATGGGATACGGGGTGTTTGGTCTCTACGGTTGAAGACATTGTGTGTAATGGTGGCGTTAATACAGCACTATTGAATGTGTCTTTTGCATGTCATATGCCAGACTGTCTGGAGATGCCTTATAAGCCTACGGTACTTGGAGCTTCAGAGCCTAAAGATGGTGAAACAAAGTGGAGACTCGGAGGAAATAGCTGTTTGGCGGGAGATTTCTGCGGAGATTGGTCTTTTGATAGTGAGTTGGGAGTTGGTGCTAAAGTAGTTTTTAGAGATATGATTCACTACACAATGGTTAAGACTACGATGTTTAATGGAGTTAGCCACCCTTCAATTGTTAAGTGGAGTCGTGAGAGTGGATTTGAGGTTATAAAAGAGTTTGGATATGATGACTATAAAGGTCGCATGTCATAATTTAATGAGTTTTTTTTTGATATAATGAAAGATTTTAAAGCAACAGAATATACC
>CAMRBL010000033.1 GCA_947040435.1 uncultured Rikenellaceae bacterium | reverse complement strand
CACGTATTCGAGACTCCATATCTTTAAATTCTTTTTGATATTCGTTCAGCAAGCCAAGCATGTCAAAAAGACGTGGAAACCACGCAGCTAGTAGAGCTAGTCCTGCATTGCTTACGGAGAGGTTTTGGGGTAATTCTCTAGACTCCTCTGGAGAATCTATTTGATTGACTGCTTCAATATTGAGGTCGGAGATAACACTTTTTAGCACAATGTCATGCAAGGCTACAACTTGCCCTGAAGCGGCATCCGTTGACACTCTCTCTTCTAATTCTAGTGACCTAATAAAAAGTTTCGCAACCTCATTTATCCTCATTTTACTCAATTTAGCAACCTCTGTGGAGAGAATAAAACGTATTAATCCAATTTCAATCGTTGACTGCATAGCTAATTTATTTATTTGTAAATACCACATTATTTGACGTACAAGTTCAGCGTTGGGTAGCGAGATTCCAGCTATCATCTGAACCCAATCTTTTTGTTCCATCCACTCCTGAAGCTCCTCAATTGCAAACACTCCATCAACCATCCAACGACGAACAATCTGCAACAATAGAATAGGCTGAAACACGATATATTTTCGCAAAACATACTGTTTTGCCCCTATATCGAGGCTAGTATTTTTTAAGTAGTCTAATAATAGATCCTTATTCCACTCTTCGAATATACGATTTTGTAGCGACAAAACATCTCCTATCGACTCACAATCATGCGCTTGTAACGAATACATGCCACTATTTTCATCATAAAGTTGAGAAAAGAAAAACTCTCGTATCTCATTCTGTGTCTCTGTTCGCCAACGATCACATTTTACCCACAGAAAGAGTGCTCTAGCAAATGCTGCTTCCGATTTACGTCCCACACTATGTTGTACGATCCAACTCATTAACTGCCTAAAGGGTGCGACACTCAATGAGGTGATATGACACGCAATGAGGTCGATCCAATGTTGCAACATTACAGAATCAGTTATACGGATCAGAGCATCAAGCGCACTATCATCACTCATATTTTTAAGAGATGATAACAACTCTTGAGGGTGATGTTTTATTAAAAATTCTATTTTCTCATATCCTCCCACCTCTTTAATCTCTTTTTCAGAGAGCAATCTACTAACATCTTTAACATATATTGAACTCACAGTATTCACAACCCTCTCCCTTGCATCATCATCTACCAATTGGACAAACTCTTGATTCAAGAAGCCAACATCGACACTATCGTCCTGCCTAGCCTGCACCTCAACACCTCTTTCAGTAAACTTCTCTCTATTAAACACCTCTCCAAGTATATCACTATTTACAAGTGCCACTGTTTCTTTCTCTTTCGCAACAACCCTTCGCTCCAATAGAGATAAATGTACAAACATATAATACAGCTCCATATTGAAATATCCAGAGTACTCTGGAGAACCATCGGCAGCCATAGACTGCTGGCCATAAATAACATTTAATATTTTAATGTAGTACTCGTCGCCAAATACTTCACGAAGAAAATGTATTGTAAGTTCAGCTTTCGACAGATAGGTTGCATATGCTCGTTTTCTAATAAAAGATAATAATTTAACATTTAGATGCTTCTGAAAATGAGCCTTATCTCCAAAAGAGAAGACCCCATTAAATGGATAGTGCTCTAGCAACCAACAGTAAAAATAGTGCCAATATTCAGGGACACCAACCTCAGCGTGACTTTCACACTCAGTCAGCATAATATACTTTATCGTTAGTGAATTCAATATCTCCGCTAGAGTATCTAAATGGATGTTATTGGCTACATGAATAAAATCAACCACAACTCTAGGTGTAGCCTCAAGAAGAGCTGCAAGGTATCGCTGTCGCTCAAAGGGACTCATCGGGGTGATGAATATCCACAGTATATTATCACTCAACTCTCCGATTAAAGTCGGTCGTAAATTCTCTTCTACATGCTCTATAAGTCGTAGTTTAATTGCGGAGCGCTCCATCTCCGACAAAGACAAATTAGACTCTAGACCATCATTCATATGGATTACGAGTTGACCAACCAACCGAGTATCAGCACTAATCATTTCGAGCAATTTAACAACATTAGTTGGAGCTTTCAATACGCTTTGAGACAGTGTCTGTTGTCGCTCCTTAGTTGTTATTTGTCTATCCTCGTTCCAGTGAGCAATCATATTTATCAAGAATCGACTCTCTACATCTCTCATTAATCGCCCCAACATATACGTTGTTTGAAAGCAGGTTTGCACTATTATATTGATGTAACTAGGTGTATATTGCATAATAAATGCCAACTCATATGACAAATCAAAAGCCCCATCGCTCCACTCGGCTCTACAAGCTCCATACTTTAGATAGTGTAATAAATTCTCTAAACGACTATCTGCTAATTTGTGGTTATCAACTCTATCTATAATATATGTACTAAAAGTACGCTCTAGCGCCTCACGCAGACGCAACGGGAATAGGGTGTAAAACTCCTCTTCTGGGATACTCCCTATTTCGAGCTTCAGCAAGTCTATCTCAATCCATTTATCTTTGTTGTCTACTTCACTGAAAAAATCATCCAAAACAGTTGTTATAGTACGATGACAATACTCATCCCACTGCACATATAGACTATGTGCAAATGCCTCCTCTTGAACCGAAAAATTGAATGATATCTTGTCTATAGTGGTCATAATTCTTCTTTAACAATTCCACCTAATTTTAACACTTCTACAATATCACTACTCTCAGACTCACTACTTGCACCGCGAGACAACCCCTTAACCCATTTATTGTAAACATGTTCAAACAATTGCATCTCAGTCACATCTAACCAATAGATATAAGCTTTTATATGCACTGGCATCAACAATTTTAGGAGTTGTCTGCACACATCTCGAAAACGAGGTGACTTGAAACGAACGGTCCAATCTGGCAAAATAAATGAAATTGTGAAATACTCTGGACGATACAATAAATTATGCTCCACAACATACATTGCCTCGCTTTTTCGGTTCAGTTCAAGGAGGAAATAACGCAAAATCCTAGCCAAATCGATAAGTTCATCTCTATTACTCTTGCGCCCTAGATTTACCCACGCACTATCTTCTTCATCCCAAAAAGTCAATAGATACTCCCCATTATTGAGGTCTAACAGTTTATAGTTATCAAGATTCACCCCTCCACGAAAAAGTCCACCACTTATTACATTGTTATTGAAAACGAGTAGCTCTCGCCTTAGCCTCTCGTACTCTGCTGTACGTTCGCTCTCATCTTTCGAATTCCATCTATCTTCGTCTTCCGGAGAGAACTCTACCATCACTATATTTTCTATATTTGATGCACTCATACGCCCATCTTCTGTCAACATATAGTTCATTCTTTTACGATAGCCAATACTCTCTTTGTCGTCATCCATCAGAATAAGATTATAGCTCGGCAGTAGATCTCCAATTACTATAGACTCATCAATGTTAAACCCAAGTAGATATGACATATATGCTTTTATTGTAGGAATATTATTTTGTGTGGTGTCGGTTAAAATATTTCGAGATTTAAACTTGTTTCGAGTCAACTCAGGTATATTACGTAAGAGTGCCATGCGCCTACTTACAATAACATTTTCGGAATCTCCGTAGTAGTTCATATTAGACATCCAACTCGGATAACTTTCTACTCCATACAAATGGTCAAGCATATCTAAATATGCCATTTTAATCTCGTATGTATTTCGGTATAGCTCTGAGGAAACACCCTCTTTCCCATCTACCGACTCCTGAACTTGCATCCTCGACAATATGGTAGATCCTGTGTCCTCTATTGAGAGTAGCTGTTTCAACTCTTTAAGCTCTCTCAAACCTCTTTTTATAAGCGAATCAAAAAGTGACAAATAGGTTGTTATAGAGCTAGTATTTGACTCTCTGTATTGGTAACACTGCGGAAAATCATTCACAATAGAGCTATGGCTAAAGACATCACGAAACACACCCTTCAATGGAGTATTGTTATAGATAGGAACTTCACATTTCTTTGCATCTTGTGGTTTATAACGCTTCGATGTTCGTGAAAAATACAAAGCCTGTAAACTCTCAGTAAATCTGTTCATATCGATAGACATAGATGTATTATCAATAAGTATATTAACTCTAAAATCCTCGGTCACCTTGGGTATAGTGACACGATATCCATCTTTAAAATCATTTACTATATGCCCTTCTTGATTAACAAAATAACACGTTTTGATTCTCCTAACCCCTTTAATCCTCTTTAGTAGCTTAATGAGTTCTTGTTCAGTACCTCTCTGTTTTGGGATCGTAACCTCTACTCCATTAATTGCTCCATCAAACAAATCTTCATAGGACACCCCCCTAATTGAGTGCATATCTTGACGTTCTACCGAGATTGAACCAGCAAGATATCTCATTATGCAGTAGTAAATTTTTGCCAATATATAGGTTGCATCCCCTCCCGACTCAAGAACAATCTCAGAGTGAAGAGATAACTGAATCGCTTCAACTATGGTCACTGATGAGAGGTTTTCGCATAAATTGCGATATTTATGAAAGTAATCCATTACTCTCTCCTTAATGTCAATATTACTATCAAAAGGAGAGCACTCAATATGTATGGTAAAATCACCAGTATCTATATCGCAATTCACTTTAACTCTCTCTAATGTTGGGAAAGCTGCGTGTATTAACTCTCGGTAATCATTTTTTGTCACAGGATTTGTTGGATATACATCCATTGGAGAGAACAAGCCATATCTTTCACTCGAAAATTCACCATTGGAAGTCGTCATGTAGTCTATGAGGTCAAACCCGAGTTTGTAGTCCAACTCCGTCAAGACATAGTTACTAATATCTGCAATTGTCACACCAGGGTCGTGCGCATTAAAATCCGTCCACACCTCCCCCGACAAGCGTTGTAGCTCACTCAAAGTTTTTTGTTGGAGTGCCGTATACAGGGCATCTTCCACACTTTGCTGCTCTATATACAATTGCTTTTTATCCATTATAACTGTAAATTTAGTTTGCTATTTACCCTCTTAATACTCCCACTTAGTCACAACACGGTAGTGGATCTCACTACCCTCTCTTCTCCGCCCCCGCATTTGAAGAAAGAGTCTCCCATTTTTCATCTTCCACCTCAACCGTATCGGACCACACCATCCATACCAATGTTTTTGAGAGGATGATAGTTGACAAAAGAGCCCATTACTATGCCCTACAACAGCCTCAAGCATCCTATCGTACTCCCTCCCGTGGCACCTGCGGACAGCAAAGATAGTGTATATTCGATACCCTGCTGGGATTACCCTCAGACCATCCGTTACGGGCAGGTCGTGCCACCCCCCATCGGAAGGTATTTGAGAAAACACGTTCTCTTCTTCACTTTTCTTCTCCTCATGTTCAACATTCCCTGAACCATAAAGAGATGCCACTCTATTCTGCTCTATCGAAAGGAGAACACTACCTCTCTCATCTTTAAGTATCAGCTCCCTCTTAGCACCAATACTCAGCGTCCAAGAGGGAGGTCTAAAACTTGCATCTTTGGCTGGTTTTGCATCCATATTGACGTCAAAAAATGAGGCTAATGCACTATCTTCTTGCTCCGGGTACAAAACAATCCCATCTTGTTTGGTACGCATCACCACCCCATCGTCATCTATATTGACAACAGAGTCTATTAACTCTGCAAATTCAGCCTCAGTTGGGACTTTACCCGACTTGAAGTACTCTTTTAATTCGCCTCTATTTTTCATATCATACTATTTTACAATAAAGTTTGCCCCTATCTCTGCATTGTCAATCCCCCTATTTGAATACAATAACCTAAGGTTAATAGGATCTGGAATCAGCACACTCCACGGCTTATTGCCTCTCAGATATTTATCTTCCACATCTATATCGACATCACCTAGAGATTCACTATTAACTTCAAGTTTTATTAATCTCGAGACACTCTCATCATTTACCAATAGAGCGTGAAGTTCTTTGTAGGAGTATTTCCAACCCAACTCAGGGAGCTTTTCTATACTCACCCACCCTTCATAGTAGCTCTTAACCGTCTGTGTCAACCTCCGTATAATTGCACCTTCATCTTTGACGTTGGGTTTTAAGATAGCGACACATTCTATATTTACCTTCTGATAAATTGGGTTACATACTCTTATTTTGGCAAAAGGAGAGCCCTTATCCAACAGATAATTATGAATCTCTGTTAATTTCAAAACAGGTGTAAACGGGTACGGATTATTTTTTTGTCTAGATAGTACAACGATGCGTGTCTCCACTCGTCCAGAGTTCAGTGTTGTAGGAAAACAGTAGACTTTCTCTATTTCAGGGAACTGCTCCAATACAATCTGCTCATAATCAATAGATGTTATTGCCCTATTTCTATTCGAGATTCGAGAACTTTGCCTCACTTCACAACGCTCTTTACTCTCCACTATTTTCCCTGAAAAACCAGGGATTGGCTGTTTGATCTCACCAATTCGGAGATCCTCAATCTGGAGAGCTTTTATACTTCCAACGGCAAGGGAGTTCCCATCACCATTTTCTGCCATTAAAAGAGAGCAATTTTCATAAATCCTACGAATAGCAAGGCATTGAGAAATGTCCCCCCGAATAACCAATCGTACCCAAAAAAGAGAATCTGCACTCAACATACTCCGGCCCATTTTAAGTTCAATAAAACCACTTTGAGTTAAGCCACAAGTTCCATCTTCACATACGAACGCCTCTCCAAAAGGCTCCCACCGCCCTACCACGTTGTAGAACTCCCAGCTTAAAGCTGGATAAGGGAGATTGTTATTCTCTATTTTTTTAAACTTCTCATCTGTAACGCAAGCCAACTCAATGTAGATTCGTATCTGCGACTCTGCGTAAGTGTTTTTAAAAGCAAGATATATATTATTCTCTGGTCTGTGAATCAATTTGGGGAACTTAGTTTGCTCCAAACCAAACAGACATACCTCTTTTCTATCTGGCGGGAAAGATATTTGAGACAACCTTACACCCTCAACCCCTGACTGCCCTGTGTGGGCAGAGGCTTTGTAAGACAACGTTACATTTGAGATGATTGGAGCTATTGGCAACATCGGGATTTTTCGGTGTCGTTTCTCCTTATGCTGACTATTGAACATCAATACCTCGGCAAATAATTTTCTATAAGCCTCCATTCCAAACCCAATTACGGGCTCTTGAAGCATAACTCGAAACAACCCAGTACAATGTTGGCTACTCTCACTCTCATTTGCGAAAACAATCTGAAACGCCTCCCCAAGCACTCCACTAGAGAGGGTAAACAGAGCCGAAGGAGACTCCCCGCATGTACTCCACTCTCCACAGTGTTGCCACTGTTTTTTTATCTTAAATGACTCGTTAGATATAGCTGGAGCGATAGCGTAATCTCTATATATATCATTATACCCGCCCTCTGATTGTGGGAGATTATTCCAAACACCACTCAATACAACCTCCGACCAAGCTCTCCCTTTTAGCTCTTCATTTGCGAACATAAATCGAGCCCCCATCTCAGCTTGCGCCCCAAAAGGATAGAATGGTTGAGTCGAGTCAAGTTCCCCAATCTCATTATATATACCAACACTACGTATCTCACTCACATCAACATCTATCTTTACAAGGTCGAAAGTCGCAGAGATCATCCACTCATCTTTTGCATCCCTACGCTCAACTAAAATACGAATGACTGGGGCATCAGAGAGTGTATCGTGCAACTCTTTACTACACGCAACAACATCAGCATCATCAGGTTCTAAACTGAATGAAAACATCACACATCTCTCTGTGTTAACGACAAGAGAGATGGTCACGTTTTTACGCAGCCACCCCAGTGAAGTACTTATTTGCAGATAAAATTGTGTTCCAATAGTAATTTCCGCTGGAGCAACAACATCGTCTGTAAGGCGAAAAGTGATATTAATATTGCGCCTACCCTCTTTGAGCCGAAGAGTATCAGATTCAAGCCTCCAGCCAAATTCAGCTATCGGAAGTACCAGTGATTCTGTGGGCTGCAAACTAGTTATCGAATCCGAGTTACTAAAATCAATAGGAATATTACAAACTGTTATATCGCCATTCTCCCCACACTTTGGAATAATTGCATTTACAGCAACTAATTTTATTGTTGAAATATACTCATGCTTAACTGTTCGATATATTAAATCCTCACCATCCTCTGCGACACCTGCAATGAATGGTGTCCCCTCTGGGATATTAAACCCACCAACTTGTTCACTTACAGGGGTAATAATAATATAGGTTTGATCTTGTATTGCAACTCGTTCTTTTACCTCTAGTATTTTGTGCCTATATATATCAGGTAGCTTCGAGAGCTTAGCATTAAACCGCTCCACAATAGAGCTATAATTGCGCACATATGTCAACAATAGTGATATAGCGGGATTCATTTCGCCCCCCTCCTCTATGCCGTTCAGGTAGTAGGAAAAGCTCTTTTTTATGCGATAAATTACCTCCAACATGGTGTAATATGGCAGATTTATAACATCTAATCTCTGTTCTTGACTATTATCTGGTCTATAACTTGTGGACTCCGACAAAGAGTCCTTCAACTGTTTTTTTATTGTCTGAGCAATTATTACTATTTTTCTTTGCGATACCGCATTACCACTCTTATATTCAATATTTAAGAAGGAGTCAATCTGCTCTATCCATTTTTCAATCTTCGCTCTTAAATCAGCCGTATATTTTTTTTGCAACGAAGTTCCACGCCCTTTAATAAAAGATTTTTGATAGGCTTTAATATCCATCTGCTCAATCTCTATTAGAACAATCAATATATGATTTTGCCACAAGCCAACAAGAGGTGCAATAGATTTATTATCTGCACTGAATTTAGTTGCCTCACGAGCCACCGACAAGAGCCACCTAAAAAGCTCTTTCCAATCGCTCTCAAGTGCGCTAAAACCCTCCAACTTTGCTAGATTCTCTCTGTAAGAGCACTGAGACAACCCGTTGTTATTATATAAATCGACTCCCGCCATAATATTTATAGTGTCAAATCTGTACCTTCATTCAAATAAAATGGATATACCATATTGCTACGCCGATTTGTTTGGCGAATAGTATAGTGAATATCAATTTTCAAAACCTCCTTCTCTTTGGTGAAAATGATTTCGTCAACTGCCACTCTAACTTCAAACAACATAATTGACCTTTCAATCTCATCTCTGAGTATTGTTTGCGTCGTAGTATCTATTATATCGAAGGCAAACCTACGAATATTACACCCGTAATCGTAATTATTGACCCTTTCACCGGGTGTCGTACTTAGAAGCACCAGCAAACTCTGAGCTATATTCTCTTCATCGCAAACCATATTACAAGCCCCACTGTCTTGTTGAAATGAGGGAGGGAATTCCCAACCTACTCCTATGAATCTCGTTTTCACCATCTCCTAGTTATTTATCCTCCAATTTGCACCGTCATACAACCCAATACAATACTCCCTCCGTGTGCACAAGCGTCTCCCATCCTTGCGGCAGGTTTACCCCCAATGAGTACCGTTGCCGACCCTTTAATAATAGTATCGGGAGGACCTACACAAACACAGCTATCACCCATAACTGCTGCGGGAATTTTTCCGATTAACACCGTCGGAACTCCTGGCCCAATAATTGGTCCACCAACGTGTGGTATTGGCGATGGGAAGGCGGGTGTCTGCATCGGACAGGTGTGCATATCTGTTACTCTTGCTGCTGCTGGCATGATTCTTTTTTTTTAGTTTATCATTACAATTGCCCCTTTGACAACCGTTTGACCAGATGCCGAAAGTTCTGCCGTAGCGTTTCCTTTTGCCGAGAAACCAACCTTAGCGGCTATTTTTACATTTAGAGCTTCCAAAGCGACATCCGATTTTGCTGAAATATTAACTTTTGCTGTAGCCTGTAAGGTTATATTACCCTTAGCTTTGATTTTTATATCTTTTGCTGACGAAAGTGATATTCCTCTGCTATCCATCTCTATTTCATTACTATTTTGGTCTTTAAGCGTAATAGACTTCCCTTCATCACTTATCTCAATCATATTCTTAGCTGGAGTGCGAAGTGTAATTACTCTCTTCTCTTCATCAAACTCAATTGTTAGCTTCTCTCTGGTGACAATTGCTTTTATATTGTTTTGGGCTGTATATTCATATGGGGGTTTGTGTTTACTACCCAACAGCGCTCCTATAATAACAGGGTGACTTGGGCTCTGGTTGATAAATCCAACTAAAACCTCATCGCCCTTCTCTGGCATAAATAGAGTTCCCGAACCCTTAGTCGCATACATTGTCGAGAACCGTGCCCAGAGTGTTTTTGTTTTGCCATCCATCCACGGCAACTCTATTTTTATACGGTATTCCTTTTGAGGGTCTGCGTCCAATTGCACTACAACCGCCGTATGTATTCCCTCTAACCCCGGCAAAAAACCAGATGCAGGAGGTGAAACAACATCTGTTTCATCAGTAACACTTCCTGACTCTACTCCCATTCCTGCCTCTATCGTCCACTCATTATCTTCAATCGTATGGGTCACAGAACCTACAAACACATCCCCATTAAACCGCTTGCCAAGCCCTTTCAGCTCCACCAAACACCCCGGAATAACGCCGTCAACACCATAAAATTTGAACTTACCTTGATACCTTGACAACCCAGCTTTTAAAGCCAAACTACCAACCCACTCTTTAAGGGCACTCTCATCTAGTGAGGCATCCGTTTGTAGCAATAAATTCTCTCCACTGGCAATACTCTTTGGTTGCAGATCACCTTGCACATTCAGCGAAGGTGGCGTTGCGGTAGCTTTAACTCTCTTTTGTTCGACCGAGCTCCACGAAACAGCTTCATAAGAGGTGAAAATATCACTTCCAGTTAACCCTCCCTCAAAACTTATCAGGTCAACGCCATGAGTTACTGTAACGACAGGTGACCCACTAACATTCGGTTTAAACACTTTAATATCATCACCTTGCGTCAGAATATACAGACCACTAGCATCTGCACGAGAGAGAGCGAAGTCCCAATCGGTAGAGTAATATTGCACCATCTCTTCGTGTTTATGACTAGTTGCATCAACCTTGACACTACCATAATCATCAAGAACCTCTTTTATTATTTCGCTATCCTTTTTCTTCTCAAAAATACGATTTTTACGTCCCAAAGTAGACGAATATGCCACATCTCGACACTCTAAGACCATTTGTGAACGAAAATCATTACCAATACTAATCCCTACTTTTATAATAATACCCTCGAAGATAGGACTCAACTTATTTACATCTCCCACATCTAATCGGATTGTACTACCAGGCTTAAAACTAGGAGAATCAGTCTCATCAAATGTCTGTTTATCCATATCTCCTGCGTTAAACTTCAAGGTAGCCTTCCCAATTTTGTTTAGTGCCATACGCACTGAAGCATAGGTTAAACCAAATGAACTATCTAATTTAGTCCCATTGCAAGTGATACTCCAATCAAGAACTGGACCTCTAGATTGCGATGGTGAATTTGCCATAATCCAATCTTTTTTTATCTAGTTATTAACTCTTTTTTAACGCTGGAAACAAAATCTCTGTACCTGCAGGAATACTCCTAAAACCGTTCAAATTATTAAACCGTGCGACCGCTCCAACCAGCAATGAATTGCCATATATCCTATGACAAAGTGCAGCCAAGGTGTCACTCTCTTTCAGAACAATTAGCCTCGACATATCTGGCGATAATTTGGAGTGTTTTTTTTTATCCTCGCTACTTCCTAGATAACCAGAAAATGCCAAACTTACTTTTGCTCGCAACGCAATCCCAGACGAACTGAAGAGAGTGTAGTTAACATTCATTGACGTAAGCTGCCCCTTAAACAACAACTCACCATAAGCAATTACGATAAAAGATGGTCTGTGGGCTTCGCTATTATACGCATATAAGCTACACTCTATCTCATTAACTTTCGTTGCAACTCTATCTTCACGCTTCGTCCCCTCAATAACTCCTGTACAATCAATCAAGAAATCAAATGATAACTTCTCTGGACCATAACCCTTAAATACTTTTGTACTATTTGTCGTACCCAGTTGCGAATCCTCGTTATAGACAATCTCCTTCTGCTGCTTAAACGACTCAGGGTTTATAAGAAGCCTTATCTCATCCTCATGTTTTTGTGTATACCCTTCATCGCTATATGACAGAATCCTTAATTCATCCATATTAGTACTTTTTATCGCTCATTTTTTCGCTTGCAAATATCTATTTTTTGGGGTTTAGTTAACCTTGCCAACACTTCTGTTTTTATACGTTTATAAACATCCTCAGAGATGTGGTACTCCTGAACCACCCTCTTCTCAACAACCGTATTCACCCGTATCTCCTTTATTATTATTGCCATTACATGGTTCGTATTAGCTTACTATATGTAAATATTAATGTCTCCATAGACAACGCACTCTTCTGCGAATCAAGTGTATCTAACTTCCAGTTTACTGGAAATGCCCGAGTACACACCCAAGCGGCTACGGGTTCATGTTCTTTGTCCCTCAACCGCACAGTCAGAGTACAAGGTTCAATCCACCCTCCCTCTAGAAATGAGAAACAATCATTAATCCACACAGAGAGGTCTAATGATAGGTGTTCTAACGGTCTTTTCAGTGTCAATCGTTGGTGTTTCACAGATTTTGGGAGTGATATTTTATTTCCATCTTTCCCAATTTGTGAAATTTCATCTAATTCAATCTCTTGCTCCAAACCACTTATCTCCATAAATGATGCAGCAATGTAGTCCTTTCCCCAGCTAAATTCTACACTAAAATAGAACGCAACTGGGGGGACAGTCCATATCTCATTAGTCGACATAAACAATCAAATTATGCTGGTGTAATACCTTCGTGTACCAGTATCAACGTCTCCATAGCGACACCATTCCCGTCTGCCTTGAACCCCTCAACCGTAACCTTCTTAGGCCAAGCATTGACTAGTTTCCAACTTTGTGCGGGTGAATTACTCTCATCCAACAGGCTAATGGTAATAGAACGGCGTTTGATAGTATTCAATTTAATCTCTCCGATCCACGTCCAAAACTTTTTGTCCGAGATAAAAACACCCTTTTTGAGAGTTATATCTCCACTCTTACGCAATCCAGGCATTTTTATCTTTGTAAACTCTTGGCTGTCGCCAGCTCTATACTCAATCACATCGAATTCCATATCTAAACCCGAAACCTCCTTAAAAGACATTACCCCTATATCTTCAATATCAACCTTGAAGTAGAACTCTGGTAAAGGCCATACATTATCTTGCTTATCTCCTGCCATAATATTATATTTTTAATATATTAAACTTCTGTTATACCATATATAAATAAAAAACCGTCCTAGCTCTTTTGTGCCTGTTGTTGGAAGGTAATCTCAATAAATTCTGCTGGACGAGAAACGGATACCAACACAGTAATACGCATAATACCTTCGAGAATATCCTCTGGCGTCATAGTATCACCTAGTCCAACATGCACCGCATAAGCATCTTCTGGTGTAGCACCTGCCAGCCCACCTCTATTCCAAACACTACGCAAGAAGCTCTCAATCATGCATTTCATACTCAACCAAGTATTAGCATCATTCGGCTCAAACACATAAGCCCTCGCTGCATTCTTGACAGATTCCTCAAGATAAATCATCGTACGGCGTACATTCACATATCTCCAATCTAGCGAGTTTCCATCTAATGTACGTGCTCCCCAAACTTTAATCCCTTCTCCAATAAAAGAGCGAATTGCATTAATCGCCTTTCCATTCATTGGCACATTTAAGTCATCTTGCTCTGCATTTGTAATATTAAGGGATGGTCTTACCACATTGTTGACAGAGATATTCGCTGGGGCTTTCCACACTCCTCTGGTATTATCAACCATAGTGTATAAACCAGCCATTGCAGCTGATGGAGGTAGTAAATTCAAGTTCTCCCTAATAGCTTTTACGATCAAAGAGTACGAACTCCAATTTTGTAGTAGTGCTTGATGGATATTCTTCTTATTTTGTATTGTCTCGTAATATTTACCCTTTGATATTATATCACTCTCTGCGACAATGTAGTCAACTAATGCTTTTTTCTCTGCATCTTTCCATGACTTCACAACCACCATCAATGCTGTGAGATCTATATTATCGAGAGTAATGTCACTATCAGACAACACAGAACTCGCCAACCACGGGTAGTATGCCGCTCCAAAATTGAGTTGATTAGACCCTATCTTTTCTCTGAAATCACCTATACAACTAAGCGAATCGTCCTTGTACTTATCCATATAAATATCAAGAATTGAAAACCTACTCTTCATCTCCAATCCACTGTGCTGGAGCATCGCCTGTTGTACTTTGACACAATCGTCAACAGATGGAAGATTAACCGCCTCTGGTATCACAAGCATTGTTGGTTCTGCCTCCTTGAGTAGTGGTGTGATACCGTTTATCATGTTTTTTGCCGTTACATCATCATTATAGCTACCCACTGAGACAATATAGCATGGACCTCCCCCATTTGCAAAGAACAGCAACATGTTGTAGTATAGAGTATGGTTATTTTTTACAACAATCTCATACGAACCATCATTAGATGTTTTAAGTTTTATAATACACTTACTTGTAGCAGAAGTTTTTGCCCCCTCTGCAGAGGCTTCGCCACCAACAGTTGCAGCGTCTTCTGCTTTGTCGGCCACTCTAGCTATCTCGAAGGTAGGCAAAGGTGCCCCTCCAAAGTAGTTTTGATACTCAGCCATAGAAGAGATCTTCCATGGCTGATTCGTTAAAGAATCTGTACCATTAATCGCTTTATCGGTATAACCGACAAAAGCAGGGATCGCCGTAGGCACTTCCACAACTGAATTGGGAAAAGCACTCTTCTCGACGATGTATACACCGGGGGTTTTCATTACTGCCATTTCGCTCTAATTTTAGATGAAAAAATAAGTTTTATATTTTTAAGCTCAAAAATAACTAATCTGTTGTATGACATTGTTGTTTCCAGACATAATTTGTCCCATACGCGGAAGAGGCAGGTCTCTTATGAGTGTACGCACCATTAATGGCTCCTCCCTTACCACCTCTTTCAAACTAATTTGATAATCATAGCACTCTTTTAGTGGAATAAGCGTGGTACTTATTGCTCTATACACCAAGGAATCAAATATATCCAAATGCATTTGGGTTACCATTTCAAAATTAACCAGCCCTTTCGTCTCCTCTACTTTAATCTTTTTATCACCTGTTTTACTTCGAGGGACAAATAAATATTCCCAATATTTTATAGGATTATGGAAAACAAGTGTTTGCGTCATCTCCCTTCCCTCTCTTGCCAGCTCGAACATTCTTTTCGAAAGACGCACATTAATTAAACATATAACAGCTCCAACTCTCTTTATTTGGTTTTTATTCATCTCTGCCACAATATCTATATTGTGGCTATCGTAAGGCAATTCCAAGAGATATGTCTTTGCGGGGTTATAGCCCTCCCAGTCGGTATAAGAGATAAATGCAGGGTCGGTAGCTCTCATCTCCAAAGTAAATATATCGGAGAGTTCATCAACTTCACCACCAACACAATCTGCAACAAAACACCACTTATTTACCTCTGCCTCTCTAAATATCAGCCCCCTACGCCTCATTAAAGTTAGTGTCGAAGCACATACATTCAGTTGTACTCCAGCACAAACATCTCCCGTAAAGTACTCGTGCTTTAAACATATTTCAAATACTTTCTTATACATTCTACATCACAATTATTGGTTTATTAACTTCACCACTGATCTTACTTACTTGGTCAGCATCAAAGGTTAGTCTTCTTAACTTACACAATACCGAGGGGTAATATTGCCCTCCAATACTTGTCCATATATTATACAACTCTTGAAAACTTAACGACACTACCTCTATGGTATAAGTCTGATTATCATGTACAAAGCTAGGCATAGACTGAATGAATAGTAATGCACTAGAGAGCACCGACAAGGACTCTGCATAACGTTTTTCATCATATATGGCAGCTATAATAATATATAAATTGAACGAGAGTACGGGTGCAATCTGTACAATACGACCTTCACCACCTCTTCGAGTAGAGGTAATACCTCCCGATGTTTCACGCTCAAGGCTCAACAAAGAGACGATCAATTTATTCCTCTTTCCATCCTGTCCATTACCAATAAAACCAACCTCAACAACACCTTCTGGCTGAGAGAAATCTCGTTGAATGAACTCTTCTAGTTTTTCAGTATAATACGCCAATATTTTTCTTATCATATCTTTATATTCAATTATGTTACTAAGAATGAATTTAGGTACGCTACTGTCAAAACAAATTTAGATGTAAATTATTTTTACTGTATAGATATAGTCCTGTGTCAATATTAAGTTAAATCAATGCTATTTTACACTCATTACAACTTACGTCACGCAATAATTCATTGCCATTAAGACGTCTAAGGTTGATGTTATGTTAAGATTTTGTATTATATCTGACTAATATTTTTTTAAGTAAAGACAATTTATGTTTTTTTTAAACAAGTTGCAAAGGTTATTCAATCATTTGCCTTATTGTATTACTAATAAGCCTATTTGTGGTTAAATTAACGCACAAAAGACTGTGCTCACCCAAAAACAGATAGAATAGTTTATTTACTTGAATTGACATACTCCCAGGATGGAAATAGATGGAATTCTGCTCTCAATAGAGCTAACTGGAAAAACGGTTAAACTGGGTTCTTCGTCACTGGACTGCCAAACTTTTTCCGGATAATAAGTTAAGACGCAAGATTTAATTTTTGT
>CAMRBL010000032.1 GCA_947040435.1 uncultured Rikenellaceae bacterium | reverse complement strand
CGGATTCGGAAAGCATAAAGGTAGATCTGTTGCTGATGTGTTTAGAAGCGAACCAGGATACTACTCGTGGATGATGAGCGGAGACTTCCCTAAATATACTCAGAAAGTTATTACAGAAATTAGACTGCGTGACGCAGCTGGCAAGAAATAAAGTATGAAAAGAGTAATATCACTCATCTTATTTATTACGATCTCGATTTGTAACACAGTCGTAGCTCAAGACAAAAATAGATCCTCTAGTATTGTTAATATTGGTGGTGAGAGTTTTTATGTACATACAGTGGCAAAGGGAGAGACTCTATTTTCAATTGCAAAACTATATGATACCACAGAAGAGGAGGTAGTGAAAATTAATCCCTCTAGTGCTGGGGTACTTAGTATTGATATGGTGATAAAAATACCATACGAAATACCTGAGTATACACGAAGAGAGATACGTAAGAGAGATAAAAAATTTATTAAACATACCGTTATTAAGGGCGAAACCGCCTACTCTATCGCAAAACAATATGGAATCCCTGTTAATTTACTTGTAGAGGATAATCCTACTGTTGAGATTATTGCTCTGCCTCTAAACCACGAGCTGAATATTCGAAAAGAAGGAATTGGGGAGAGTGACCAAACGGAGATAAAAGAGAATTTAGTTGAGTACGCTGATAATCTTAATAGCGTAAGTGATGAGTACGTATATCACGTCGTTAAAAAGGAGGATACTTTCTATAAACTCAGCAAGCAATACGAAATATCAATCGACGAAATTAAAAGTAGCAATAGTATAATTGACAACAATTTGAGACTAGGCGAAATTATTAAGGTGGGCAAAATAGAGGGTATTAAAGATGACTCTAATCTTGATATTAATAAAGAGCTACAAAAAATTGATACTATAAAATTAGGATCTCTATTCCCTATTAATAGTAACGATGTAATAGTTGCGAATCTGTCACAAGAGAACTGTGTGAATATTGCAATGTTTCTTCCTATTTTAGGGAGTAAACAAGATGTAAACTTCCTAGAGTTTTATCAAGGTGCACTACTCGCAATTAAAAAACTTAAAGAGAAAGGTATTAGTGTAAACCTAAACCTATTCAATAGCTTTAAATCACCAGAAAAAGTGCGTGATGTTATTGTTAGCGGAGGTTTAGATTATACTGATTTGATTATTGGCCCTATATATGAAAACTCTGCTGCTCCTGTAATTGAGTTTGCCCAGAGCAAAAAAGTACCCGTAATTTCACCTTTAGCAACATTTAATAATATTTCTAGTTCTGCTCTTTTTCAACTAGCTCCGACTGATAGATCTAAATACGATAAACTCTCTACTTATCTATTAGGTGACAAAAATATTATTGTTATAAAATCTGCCCTAAACGATACGGTATTCGAAAATGAAATACGACCTAGTTTACCTCAAAACTTTACAACTTTACAATATAGTAAGAGTAAATTAACTGCTGATATAAACACTGCTCTAAGCCCTGATAAAGATAATATATTTATAATATTGTCAACTAATCCATACCGTATTGATGAAATTTTAGCTCGTATTAGCTCTGTACAAAACAACAGAAGAGCACGATCTATTAAACTTGGAAATATATCAACGATAGGAACATCTAAATGGACTAAGTTCGCAAATATTGATAGAAATCTATTCTTTAAACTTAATGTGAAATTTATCTCATCGTACTATGCTGATAAAAATAATAATCTTGTAAGTACTTTCGATAAAAATTATATCAAAGAGTTTAGATCAATACCAGGACAATATGCGTATAGAGCTTACGACGCAGTCATATTATTTGGAAACGCAGTTGCAGCAAAACAAGGTGACGTAGTTCAAAATAGTGTAAACGATCCCGAAATAGAGCTATTACAAATGCATTATATATTCGAAAAAGATAGTCATAGCGAATCAATTTCTAATACAAATTGGGGACTAGTAAAGTATAATAGCGACTACACAATCACTGTGGAGTAGATCTATATATTTCTATTTGATTGAACTGCCACGTGCAGGCGCACTGATTAATCGCAGTGAAATTAGAATATTGTAGGGATATAAATTTAAACTATGAAATTAATTGAAATAAGTCCAAGTGATTCAAAAATTTGGAGTGAGGTCTGGGATGTTTACATCTCTAGCTTCCCCGACTATGAACGAAGAGGCGTAATTAGCCACAAGAGCGCATCAGAAAATGACGCATTCAACACAACAATAGCTATTGACGAGGCTGGTAATTTCTTAGCTCTCCTCTTTTATTGGAGATGCAAAGAGCTAATATACATTGAACACCTTGCCGTAAATCCACAAAATAGAGGAGCAAATATCGGAACAAAGATAATGAAAGCTTTTATTCAGGAAAATAAAGATTGCACGGTTGTACTCGAAATAGAACCACCTATAAGTGATATTACTAAAAGAAGATTGAGCTTCTATAAAAGATTGGGATTTTGCGAAAATAAATATGAATATACTCACCCTTCATATGCAAAAGTACATTTTATACATCGATTAGATATACTTAGTTACCATAAGGAGTTAAGCCAACTAGAATATGAAAACTTCTGTGAGTTTATCTCAAAGGTAATACTTTCATATATAGAGTAGTGCAAGATACAAAGTAGATGTAAAGTAGATGTAATCTTCAAATAGAACTTAATCAACACAAAAAAGGCTTAACTCTTTATAATAAAGAGTTAAGCCTTTTTTGTGTTGATTATATCTTGAAATTATATAATTACGAGTTAATTGATTTATTCTCAAGATTCAATACTGTACCAATCTCCAAGAATGATGCGCCTTTTGATGCACCAAAACTTCCTCCAAGTACAATAATCATATCCTCTTTTGATAACCACTCCTTCTTCTCTAGATAGAACAGAATGCTAGATAAGAAATCATTATGCTTCGCTGCTGGCTCTTGGTAGATTGCGTGAATACCAAACGAAATAGATAGTTGACGCATTACGCTAGATCTGTAACATACAGCATAAACAGGCTTTTGTCCCCTGAATGCAGATAAATAACGTGCTGTTCTTCCCGATAATGTGTCAATAACGATAGCTTTAACTGGTAGGTTAACTGAGGCTCTAACTGCTGAACGTGCAAGCTGTGCTGTTATCTCATTGTTAATTCTTACCATGTACATATCTGAATTAGGCGCATTCTTCAAAGCATCACGCTCAATCTCCATTGCAACCTTTGTCATTACTGTTACTGCCTCAACTGGATAGTCACCGTTTGCTGTCTCTCCACTCAACATGATAGCATCAGCTTTTTGGTAGATAGCATTCGCAATATCACTAATCTCCGCACGTGTTGGACGAGGATTGTTTATCATTGAGTGTAACATCTGTGTCGCAATGATAACTGGACTCTTACTCTCAATACACTTGTTAACAATATGTCTCTGTGTTACTGGAATTTGTTCTGCTGGAATCTCAACACCCAAGTCTCCACGAGCTACCATTACTCCGTAAGTCTCAAGTAAAATCTCATCAATGTTATCAACTCCTTCACGATTCTCAATCTTAGAAATAATCTTGATTGGACTGTTATATTTATTGATAATCTCCTTTACTTCCAATACGTCTGCTCTTGTACGAACAAATGAATGTGCAATGAAATCAATCTTCTTCTCAATAGCCCACTCAATAAACACACGATCCTTATCTGTTACAGATGGTAGTTCGATGCTAACTCCTGGGATATTTACACTCTTACGTGATTTAATAACTCCGCCATTTTGAACCTCACATACAAGCTTGTTATCAGCCTTATCAACAACCTTTAACTCCATCTCGCCATCGTCAATCAAAAGACATGCTCCAACTGGAACAGAGTTGTATATTGTTGGGTCATTTAGGTATACTACATCTGCCGTAGATGCAATATCACTAGCTGTTCCCATTACATTTACTAAATCTCCCGCTGCAACAACGATACCTGAAGAACACTCTTTAGAAAGTCCTGTAATTCTAATCTCAGGTCCCTTTGTATCGATCATGATCGCAATCTGCTCAGACACTTTCCTTACGTTATCAACTACAACACTTGCACTAGCTGTTGTTACGTGTGCAGTATTAATACGCACAGCATTCATCCCTGCATCATACAACGACTGGATAAACTCAACATCACATCTTAGATCTGAAATTGTAGCTATAATTTTTGTTTTCTTATTCATATAATATTAAAATGATTTGTATTAGTAAAAGCTTTGTATAGCTAGTTTGTAAGAGTCTAAACCAAAACCCATGATTGATCCCTTACACTTTGGCGCAATAAAAGAGACATGGCGAAAATCCTCTCTCGCCAAAATCGATGAGATATGTACCTCAACAACTTCAACTGACACGCCTCCAATTGTATCCCCTAGCGCAACTGAGGTGTGTGTATAACCTCCTGCGTTTAAAAGTACTCCACGGTAATTACCATCCGCTTGTTGTATCGCATCAATAAGTTCACCCTCTATGTTAGATTGAAAGTAGTCTATTTCAACTTCTGGAAATGTCGCTCTTAAATGGAGTAAATACTCCTCAAAAGTGATATTACCATAGATTGTAGGCTCTCTTTTTCCTAACAAATTTAGATTAGGTCCGTTGACAATTAAGATTTTCATAAGTAAGCTATAATTCGACTGTAAAAGTACACTACTTTATCGAATTTTAACCTATTTTTGTATTAAATAATTACTAAATAATGAAATTTATGCATATTTTACCCAATGGAGAGTTCGATTTAATAGATATAATTAGTGAAATGTTTGCTGATATAAGCATTAACAACGTAGAAGGAATTGGTGATGACTGCGCAATTATTAATTCTGATGGTGATGTAATAGCTATTTCTACTGACATGCTAGTGGAAGATGTGCATTTTATTAAAAACGCAACTTCAGCTCATGATTTAGGAGCAAAAGCTCTGCTCGTAAACCTTAGTGATATTGCGGCAATGGGGCTAAAGCCTCAATTCTCACTACTCTCAATTTCAATCCCTAAAGTGTGCAGAGGTGAGTGGATTGTCGAATTCATGAGGGGATACCATAGCGTATCTAAACAATTTGGAGTTATGTTAATCGGGGGAGATACAACGGGATCGAAAGATAAAATAACTATTAATGTAGTAGCAATAGGTAGAGGAAACAGCGCAAACGTGAAAAAAAGAGGGGATGCAAAAATTGGTGACCGAATTTTTGTTTCAGGTGTGCTCGGACAGAGTGCCGCTGGATTAAAAGATATATTAAACAATGAGTACAATACACCAAATGCAATGATACACAAAAAACCAACCCCAACAACTAAACAAGGTGTATGGCTAGGGAAAAGAGCATACGTAAATGCTATGATGGATATATCTGACGGAGTAGCATCTGACCTAAAACACATACTCAAAAAATCTAACGTCGCAGCCAAAATTGAGATAACAAATATTCCTAACGTAACTACAATTGAAGATGCGGTTTGTGGTGGAGAGGATTACAAATTACTATTCACAGTAGACCCAAAACACTCTGAAGAGATAAAAACCAAATTTAAAGAGATGTTTAATAGCGACTTATACGAAATTGGGGAGATTATTGAGTCCGAAAACAGTGAAATTACTTGGATGCAAAATAACATTGAAATAAATCCAAATTGGAGCGGTTTTAGACATTTTTAATCTAAAAAAAATACCCTTCTTATGTAGCACTAAATACGCACCACAAAAGAAGGGTAATTTTAAAATATCATAAACTCTAGCGAAGTACAACATCTATTCGCACAAGAGAGTTTTATTTAACTACTATATATATATCATAACTACTCAAATCCACGCGATTTAATAAGGGCTTCATTAGATGGCTCTGCTCCACGAAACTCCTTATACAGTGTCATGCCATCCTGTGTGCCCCCTCTAGATAGTAGTACTCGAAACTTATCTGCCAACTCCTTATTGAAAATATCACCACTCTCTACAAATGCGCTATAAGCATCCTTATCTAAAACCTCTGCCCAAATATAACTATAATAGCCCGCAGAGTAGCCTCCACTGAAAATATGACTAAAATATGGATAACGATAACGTGGTGCAATTTCTGGTAACAAACCTCGCTTCTCATTCAATACCTCTCTCTCAAAACTGTTTACGTCCAAAGGTGTATAGTCCGAAATTGTGTGGATCTCAAGATCTGAAAGGGATGCAGCAAGGTATTCTAGCGTAGTAAATCCTTGGTTGAAATTACTGCTATTCAAAATATTCTTAATTAAATAATCTGGCATAACCTTACCTGTTCTATAATGTATAGCATACTGCTTTAACATCTCAGGTTCAAATGCCCAATTCTCTAAAATTTGAGACGGCAACTCAACAAAATCCCTCTCAACGCCTCGTAAACCTGCATACTCAACCTGTGCAAATAGTGAGTGTAGAGCGTGACCAAACTCATGGAAAAATGTCGTCACCTCATCTAGACTCAAAAGGGCTGGATCATTCTTAACTGGCGGAGTAAAGTTGCATACAATAGAAACAATAGGTGAAATACGCTCTCCATCTTTGAAGGTCTGTCCCCTGAACGACGTACACCACGCTCCTCCTCGCTTGCTGCTGCGTGGATAAAAATCCATATACAACACACCCAAATGGGTATTGTCAATATCTAAAACCTCATATGCTTGGCACTCCTTATTATACATTGGGATAGATATAGGACGGAAGGTGACCCCAAAGAGACGATTAGAGAGCTGGAAAATCCCCGCTCGAACACTCGGAAGAGAGAAGTATGGTCGAAGAACGTTCTCATCTAGATCATACTTCGCTTTTCTTAACTTCTCGGCATAGTACCACCAATCCCATGATTGTAGGTCGTCAACACCCTTCCCACTTATCATAATCTCCTTCATCGCTACTAACTCCTCCTTGGAACGATTCAAGGCTGGTTCCCAAAGTGTATTCAACAACGAATAGACTCGCTCTGGACTCTTTGCCATCACATTATCTAGAACAAAATCAGCATGTGAATCATAACCAAGAAGCTTAGATCTCTCAGTACGTAAACGCACTATATTATTTACAATCTGCTTATTATCAAAAGCATTATCCGAATTGCAACGCTCTAGATAACCCTTATACAACCTCTCTCTGAACTCTCGCTTATCTGAATAGGTAAGAAAAGGTATCATACTTGGAGTATCTAACGTAAATAGATACTTCTTCTTGGATCCAGCAGCTTTTGCAGCCAATGCCGCAGCATCACGCACACTCTCTGGTAGTCCCGAAAGATCAACTGCATTAAGCTCAAGCACAAAACTCTTATTATCAGCTAAAAGATTCTTACCAAATAAGACAGTCTGTACGGATAAATCTTCGTTAATCTGCTTTAACTTATCCTTATCTACATCACTCAAGTTTGCTCCGTTACGTGCAAAACGATCATAAGTCTTACTCAATAACCTCAACTGAACTGAACTTAAATTCATTGTTGAACGCCTATCATAAACACTCTTGATGCGCTGAAAAAGGGTATCATTAAGGATAATTTTATCCCCCTGCTGCGAAAGAATTGGCATCAACTGCTCCTCAACCGACAACATACTCGTATCAGCTTCCGTCTGTGTTAAAGGGAAAAAAACTCGCGAAACCTTACTCAACAACTCCCCACTATTATCTAAAGCAACTATTGTGTTCTCAAAGGTAGGCTCATCTATGTTGTTAACAATGGAATCAATGTCTAGATCCTGCTCTGCCATCGCTACCTTAAAGGCTGGCATATAGTGTTCTACCTTAATCTTATTAAAAGGTGGTACTTTAAATGGGGTATCCCACTCTACCAAAAACGGATTTTCTATATTAACCATAGGTTTAGTATTACATGCACTTAAAGCGAGTATAAATGCAAAAATTAATATTCTTTTCATAAATTAATTAAATATTTTTATTGAAGTTTAATCTAAACTCAAATTATAAAATTACACTTCTAAATAAAAGTTTAGCGAGTTGTCTGCTCTGTTTCATACTCCGCACTAAACTCTCCTCTAATCATAGATGCCAAATCTTCTTCAAGCAAAACTTTATCTTCTGGTGAAAGCCTATCGGTATAGACAACTCCCTCCAGATGGTCATACTCATGCTGTATGACTCTTGCAGTAAATCCCGTAAAAACCTCATCATATTCATTGAAATGCTCATCACAATACCTCATCTTTATAGAGATTGGTCGGACAACATCTCCACTCAATCCCGGAAGACTTAAACAACCCTCTGCAACAGAACAAGATGCCTCAGAACATGCATAGATTGTAGGGTTAATAAATACCTTAACGAGCCTCTCGGGAGACTCTCCATCCTCAACTGCTACTGGTACATCAATAGTGAAAATACGAATACTCTTACCAATCTGAGGTGCGGCAAGTCCAACCCCATTAGAGGCAGACATAGTAGCAAACATATTAGAAAGTAACTCTCCCAAATTAGCGTAATCTCTCGTAATCTCAATTGCTGGCTCTCGCAATACTGCTGAACCATATACATAAATAGGATATATCATCTTATTATCTTGTGCTAGAACTCTTTTTTCAAGAGTATCATTATTAATTTTATTTGCTCCAGAACTCAAACCAATCTCAACGTGAGAACCTCCAAACACACTTACAATAGTCATAAGTGATACGATATGTAAAAATGGTCTCTTTTTCATAAATAATTGAGTATTTTTATGTAAATTTGTTCCCTGAAGTTAGTATAACGATTATACTTATAATTATAGTTTATAAAAACGCTACAAAGGTAGCAAATTCTTAATGTAAAATGCAACTATTCTACACTCCTGACATCACAATTCCAACATATACTCTATCTGAAGAGGAGAGTAAACACTGTATCAGAGTTCTGAGAAAATCTCAAGGCGATACCCTTAACCTCACTGATGGTAGAGGAAATATGTACGAAGCACAAATTATTGATGATAATGTGAAACGCTGCATCGTCCAGATTGTCAGAACTGAACCTAATTATAATAAATTGGGATACGAGCTTACAATGGCAGTAGCACCAACTAAAAATATTGAACGGTTTGAATGGTTTCTGGAAAAAGCTACCGAAATTGGACTAGAAACAATAATCCCACTGGATTGTAGACACAGCGAACGTCGCATTATTAAACATGAACGTGAACTAAAAGTGATAACTAGTGCCGTTAAACAGTCTCTTAAAGCATTCCACCCCACTCTCCAAAATATGACCTCTTTCAAAGAGTTGGTGAAAGCTAAATTCGATGGGGTTAAGTTAATTGCTCACTGCGCAGAGACTATCAATATGAGATACGCTATTTCTGAAGTCGTGGAAAAAAATGATAAAGTCCTTATACTAATAGGTCCTGAAGGTGATTTCGCCCCCGAAGAGGTCGAAATTGCTCTGAAAAATGGATTCAAAGAGATAACACTTGGGAAGAGCAGACTAAGAACCGAAACAGCTGCACTGGTAGCTGTAGCTCAAATTGCAGTTATTAATCAATAATAAATAGTCTAAATGTTAATTAATGTAGTAATAGTACTTATATCATTAGCTATACTCATATTTGCGGTACCCTCAAAATATAAAATTTGGGTCACAATGGCTATTATTGCCCTTGGTGCTGTTGTGAGTTGTAGCGAAGCAATTAAAGTAATAGCAACAAACACTTCAACAAATCTAGGGAACACGAAGAGCCTTATACTTGGCAACGGATATATGCAGATAGACCTACTTTCTGCAATATTTATTATTATTGTATCCGTTGTCGCAATTAGTGTCACTATTTATGCATGCGGATACTTTAAAGTACACCTCAAATCTAAATCTAAAATACAACTATCTCTACACTGCTTCTCTCTCGTTGCGCTATACCTAGCTATGATAGGCGCACTGTCGAGTCAAGATGTATACAGATTCCTAATATGCTGGGAGCTAATGACTATTTCGTCATTCCTCCTAATTATTTTTGATGCACAGAATAGCGAAATTCGTAAAAATGCACTCAACTACCTAGTGTTAATGCACATAGGTTTTATAGCACTTGTTGTGGCGTTCTCAACTCTTATGACGGGAGATTATCCCGCAACATTTGACTCGCTGAAAATATATTTCGAAAACAATAACCCAATACCTCTATTCGCTATATTCCTACTCGGATTCGGAATTAAAGCAGGGATATTCCCGCTGCATATATGGCTCCCAAGGACATACAGCGCAGCTCCTGCTCATGTATCGGCATTCATGTCGGGTGCGATGAAAACACTCGGTATATATGGAGTACTGAGAGTTATATCATATATAGACTCTGAATTAATGACAATAGGTATTACTCTATTTATTATTGGAGGTATTAGCGGATTATGGGGAGTCCTATTCTCTACTATGCAACGAGATACAAAACGTTTCCTAGCATATTCTAGTATGGAGAATGTCGGGGTGATATTCCTCGCAATAGGAGTCGCACTAATTGGGCAGGCTAGCCAAAATCACTTCATGGCAATGTGTGCCATGACTGGTGCAATTATACAACTTATAAACCACTCAGCATTTAAAACACTACTTTTCTTTAGCGTCGGAAATATTTGTACGCAAGCCAAATCGACTAATATGGAGAGACTTGGTGGGCTGGCGAAAAAAATGCCTATGACGGCTCTACTAACTCTAATATGTCTTTTCGTCGCGTGTGGACTTCCTCCTCTGTGCGGATTCATATCTGAATTTATGATATACTACGGACTATTTGATACAATAGCAATGCAGCAGAATAACATCATTATTGCAATTTGTGGATTGGTAATCATGTCGTTCATAGGAGGTGTCGTGATATTGGCATACACAAAATTTTATAGTATAATATTTCTAGGGAACGCAAAAGAACACTCCCACGAAAAAATTACAGATGTAGGTACTGCTAGAATTGTTGCATTTACACTCCCAATACTAACAATATTCGCAATAGGGTTTTTCCCAGCAATATTCGTTAAGATAATTGCACCTATAGCCGCAACTATTGTAGGTGGCGCAGACTCTTTAAAAGGTATGAATACTGTGTTAGAGTCCCTAAACAACGTGAGCATTGTATCTATCGTTATGGTGGCAATTATAGCTGCACTATACTACACAAAAAACAGAATGCTAAGATCTAGAAAGGTAACTGAGTCGCCAACTTGGGGATGCGGTTTTACTGCCCCAACAGAGAGGATGCAATACAGTGGTGAGTCATTCTCTGAAGGGTTGCAATCAATTAGCCCCTCTCTATCTAAAGATAAAGTCGATGATGACAAACTCGAAAGAGACGAGATTTTCCCAAATAAACACAGCGTAAGAGTAGAACACAGTGATAGAATAGATACGCTTTTTACGCAGTGGTGGGTCGCTATTATTCATAAAATTAACAAAAGAGTGATGACAATTAGAACAAATAGAGTTAACTACTATATATTGTATGCTCTGCTCTTTTTTGTGGTTATTTTCTTATTGACAATATTTAACTTGATGTAAGCATGGAGCAGATAATAACAACAATAATAATAATTATTCTCGCACTACTTATTCCTAATACAATAAGTCTAACTAAAGCTAAACTTGCTGGTAGAAGAGGGGTGAGGATATACCAATACTTTATCGATACAATTAAACTCCTGCGTAAAGGGGCAGTATACTCGCCTACTACAACCGCAGTATTTAAAATTGCACCATCGGTATATCTCGGATCTTCTATCGTCGCAATGCTAATGATACCTGTCGGTGTATTGCACCCCATTTTCGCTTTCAACGGTGACGTTATTATGTTCTGCTACCTAATGGCACTAGGTAGAGCTGCACTTATTCTTGCGGCAATGGATACAGGTAGTAGCTTCGAAGGCATGGGCGCAAGTCGTGAAGCTCTGTATGGTGCACTTATAGAACCTGCACTATTCCTTACGCTTGGTACACTCGCTCTAATTTCGGGAAGTACTAACTTTAGTGATATATTCTCTCTAATACAATCCGATAGCGCAAACATGGTCATCGTTATGCTAATTATTGGGTACATATCAATTAAAATATTTACAGTGGAAATGGGGCGTATTCCAATAGATGACCCAAAAACTCACCTCGAATTAACAATGGTACACGAAGTGATGATATTAGACTACTGCGGCGTAGATTTAGCATTCATAAATATCGGAAACTGGCTTAAAGGTGCATCAATCGCAATGATTGCGGCAAATGCAATTACTACGGCTTTTTCCCTTAATATTAGTCTCACAATAGCATTTGCTCTCTTAGTAGCGATCATTATTGGTGTTGTAGAGTCTATTTATGCTAGAGCAAAAATGGCGCGTAACGCAACTTACATATTAACGATAACTGCAATAGCTCTACTAATGTTCTTTGTTGCTTTTACTTTACTTAAAGAAATTGAATTATAAAAAATGATATTTGCTCTAATTATTCTATACGTAATCACTCTAATTTCAATCTCAATTACTGAGAGATTTAGAGACTATGCTTCCATTATTGCAATGCAAGGGTGGATCTTACTTTTGATTGTACTTTTTAAACTACAATCAATACATATATCTGAACTTATATTTGTCCTTACTGAAACACTACTGTTTAAGGCTATAATTGTTCCTGCAATGCTGTTCAAGATTATACGTAAAACTAAAACAAACCATATATATGCAATAGGACAGAGCCAATTCCCTTCGCTTATTACATCTATAATTGCTCTTATTGCAAGTATCGCAACAACATACTACATTGCAGATACAGCTACAAATATGGTATTCTTTGGAGTAGCTCTATATGCACTATTTAGTGGACTGCTACTCATTATTAGACGTAAAAGAATATTCTCTCACTTAGTGGGATTCCTAGTGATAGAAAATGGCGTTTTCCTATTCTCAATGGCAATAGGCACTGAGATGCCATTCCTTATTAATATAGCAATTCTTCTAGATATACTCCTCGTAGTACTGATGCTTGGAATGTTTTTAAGCAAAATTGGTAACTCACTCAAAAGTATTGATGTCGACGCAGAGACTCTAACAACACTAAAAAATTAATAATGTTAGCAATATATTTTATATCATCATTTACGATTGTTGCACTATTGTGCTTAGCTAAAAATCGTAAAACTATTATAGCTCTAAGCGCTATATTTTATACCTTTCAGTTATACTGCGCTGGAGATGTAGCTCTGAACCACATTGGAGAAACACAACTAAACTTCTTTACTTTTGATAATTTAGGAGCTCTCTGTTTTGCACTACTAACAGTCGTCTCAGCTCTCACATTCTACCACAGTATTAGGTATCTTGATACTGAGACACCTTCGCAATTCAGACTATATAATCAGCTCCTTATTCTATTATGTAGCGCTATTACGGCGACTTATTTTGCAAATAACCTCGCTGTAACGTGGATACTTATTGAGGCGACGACAATATTCGCCGCAGGGTTGATATACCACAGAAGAGATCAAAAAAGCCTTGAGGCGACTTGGAAGTATATTTTTGTCTGCTCTACGGGGATTGCAATCGCATACTTAGGAATCCTACTTATGAGTAGTGCGGCAATAGACGGTGAGTTAAGTTACAAGGCTCTAGCTTCTGCAATAAAAAGTGGAAATATGCTATACATGAAGATAGCTTTCATCTTTATTTTAGTTGGTTACAGCTCTAAAATGGAGATATTCCCTCTGTACACTGTGGGGGTTGACGCAAACTTAGTGTGCCCTACTCCTGCATCTGCACTAATTTCTTCGGGATTAGTTAACGCAGGGTTTATAGCCATTTTTCGTGTCTTTATGCTATACAAAGAGACACCAATATTCCCTTGGATTTCTAATGTGCTAATAGTCGCTGGGGTTGCATCTCTCTTTATTGGAGTCCTATATCTAAGACAAACAAACAACTACAAACGAATGTTGTCATACTCAACTGTCGAAAATATGGGAATCGTTGCTATTGGCCTCGGAATAGGTGGATACGGTGTATATGCAGCAATACTACATATTGTAGCACATACGCTAATTAAATCTGGTATGTTTTTCCAAATATCGCAAGTAGGTAAAAAATATGGAACGTACAGAATTAACAGAATTAATGACTACCTGAAATATTGCCACATTGGTGGTATCGCAATTATCGCTGGAGCAATATTTCTGCTTGCATTCCCACCGTCAGGTCTATTCGTATCTGAACTTATGATAGTTAGACAAATTGTAATACTGGAAAAATGGTGGCTACTTATTGTTATGGTTCTTATGCTGTGCATCGCAATGTATGGAGTACTTAATCAAGTTATTAAACTATCATACACAGAATCAAAACGAAAAACGACAGATTATAAAATTGATATTATAGGGGTATGCCTCTCTTTTGCACTGATTCTTTCAGCTTGTATATTGGGTATTTGGCAGCCCGAATGGTTTGTAGAGTTTATTAATGCAATATTAAATATGTATGAAGTATGAGCTGGTTAAGGTTGAAAAACTGTGGTAAAGCTATTAATTTAGACCAAATCCCAAATATTGAGTACCCTGAATTTTATCAAAATCTAGTCGAAATGCTTGAAGATGAAAACTTCCATATTGCAGACTATTTTGGATACTCAACGACAGAGGGGCTGAAATTAATCGCAATTATTCTAGATGATAAAAATAGTGACATACTAATTGCGGAGCATACATATCACTACTACTGCGAAGATAGCCTGCTCTCAATTACAGCAAAGTGTGAAGCAATGCACCCTTTTGAAAGAGATATTACTGAGAGATATGGTATAGTTTTTAAAAATAATCCATGGAATAAACCTCTTAGATTTCTAGCAAATAGATTTGATAAGCGCATGATTATTGAAAAATATCCATTCTATCAAATTTCTGGCGAAACACTACATGAAGTAAATGTTGGACCCATACACGCTGGGATAATTGAACCTGGTGCTTTCAGATTTACCTGCAACGGAGAGAAAGTTCTTCACCTTGAAGTTGCACTAGGGTATCAACATCGAGGCGTCGAAGAGGTTATGTGTAGTACAAAATCTACTCTTAAACAGAATATCATTGCAGAGAATATTGCTGGTGATAGCGCAGTGTCAAATGCAATAGCATACTCAACAAACATAGAAAAATTATCCGCAAACCTAAATAATAACTCTAAACAACTAAACACCGAGAGAGCAATAGCACAAGAGATGGAGCGAATTGCGATGCATATCGCAGATACAGGAGCATTGTGTGGTGATATTGGATACCAACTTGGACAAGTGGCGTGTGAGGCACTTAGAACTATAACCATAAACACTACGCAGATGTGGTGTGGAAATAGATTCGGAAAGAGTATTATTAGACCTTGCGGTACTAATTTCCCACTGAATAATGAGATTTGCTCCGAAATCAAAAAAAATATGTCTGACGTTCTCAAAAGATATGATGAAATAAGACAAAATATAAAAAATACTCCATCAGTAATCGCAAGATTCGAAGCGTGTGGAACAGTAGATAGAAATATCGCACTCCACATTGGTGCTGTCGGAGTATGCGCCAAAGCATCTGGCCTATTGAGAGATATTAGAGCGACTCACCCATACGGAGAGTACAAAAATATGAACCACGTACCTATAATTAAAACATACGGAGACGTAATGTCAAGATTAACGATACGATGCCGAGAGGTGTTGCAATCAATAGAGTATGTGTTATCACTCGTAGATAAAATTGATACAAGTATAGTGCAAAGTAGACCTATATACAACAATAATCTAATGCAAAACGCCATATCAGTCTCTATCGTAGAGGGATGGAGAGGCGAAATATGCCACACAGCAATAACAAATAGCCAAGGCGAAATTTGTTGCTACAAGGTCAAAGATCCATCTATACACAACTGGTTAGCTCTCTCTCTTGCAGTAAGAGGTGAAGGTATCTCTGACTTCCCGATTTGTAATAAAAGTTTTAGTCTATCCTACTGCGGACACGATTTATAACGATAGTAAAAAATTGTAGATATGCTTATTTCAAAATTAAAAGTATTCAAAAGTCACGGAAAACAATATATCCCTAATCTTCTAGATGTTACTCTGGCTGAACGATTTAGAGGAAGACCCGTTGTTTCACCTAATGTAGATGAGAAAACAGTAGAGGAACTTGTACAATTATGCCCCGTAGAGGCCATTAGTAAAGTTCCACTATCTCTAGATTTAGGGAAATGTGTATTCTGTGGTGAGTGCCAATTTCAATACCCTCAAGCAATAAATTTCACAAACGACTATCGGATTGCAACGTGCAGAAGAGAGGATCTAATCGTAACTTCCGACATAAAAAAGGCAATTCCGTTTGATCCGCAATTTGTAAATAGCTACATTACTAAATATTTTGGCAGATCTCTAAAATTACGCCAAGTGTGTGCAGGAGGAGATAATAGCTCCGAAATGGAACTTAATGCCTCTATGAATGTTAACTTCGACTTTAGTAGATACGGTATCGAATTCGTCGCTTCACCAAGACATGCAGACGGTGTAGTGATTACGGGACCAATTACTAAAAGTATGGAAGCGCCTCTTCAAATGTGCTTCGAGGCGATAGCTGACCCTAAAATTATTATAGTCGTCGGGGCTGATGCCATAAGCGGTGGCGTATTCGCAAATAGTAGTGCCATTAGTAGAGACTTCTTTAATCTCAATAAACCAAATCTATGGATACCCGGAAACCCGATGCATCCAATGACTTTTATTGATGGCGTACTATCTCTTATAGGTAGAGCCAAACGAAATGAAAATGAATAAATTAAACGAGGTCAAACTACAAACTCTATTCGCTTCTTTTAGTAAAATTGGAGTATGTACTTTTGGAGGTGGACTTGCAATGATTCCGATCATTGAACGC
>CAMRBL010000031.1 GCA_947040435.1 uncultured Rikenellaceae bacterium | reverse complement strand
TTGCTTCTGCAAACCTTGATCCTAAATTCATTAAAGATATTTTGGTTGCAGTGGGAACAAATTGGCAAGGCTCTTCGAGTGATGTTGTTGAACTAAAAGCTCTTCTGCCAGCAGATAGAGAGGTTGAGTTGGGAACAGCATTCGAAAGTAGTGTTAAGGCAAATGTCGCAGGTGGATTGGATATTGAGTACTCTAGCGGTGTGAAAAGTGGATTCAGAATTGAACCTAAGGCTGGAGGTTTTTACATCAGTTTTAGTGATGCAGACTTTGACGCTCTTTTAGGAGAGTATCTACGTCCAAAGGTGTCGCAAATTCTTTATAAAGAGAATAAATAGAGTATTATGGCTAAGAACTATTACAGTTTAGTTGCCGGTCTGCGTGAATATGCTATCGATGGAGAGCATAAAGGATTTGACGCGCAATATATAATCGAGGAGATTGTCTCGGAACTCTCTAAGTCAGACACAGAGAGTCTAAGGCTACTATACACCTATTATGATGTTGAGAATATTATAAATCTTAAATCTGGAAGAGGTCAAGGTAGTGGTTTTGGAAACATTCCATATGAGGAGCTAGAAGAGGAGCTTAAATCACCTTCAAGAGTGCCAAAAGCATTAGGAGATTTAATTTTAGCCTATGCCGATACATCTCATAGTGATGATATTGATACTTCAATAAATTTTGAGAAAGCAATATTGAATTGTTACTATAAGTTGTGTAGGGGTAGTAAATGCCGATTTTTGGTAGAGTGGGGTGAGTTTGATAGGAATTTGCGCAATGTGTGTGCTGCCTATACGGCTCGTAGATTAGCTCTTCCTATTGCAGACTATCTAGTCGGTGGCGGATATATTGTCGACGCTTTGGCGAGAAGTTCGGCGGCGGATTTCGGGCTAAAAGGAGAATTGGAGTATATTGATCTAGTTATGTCAGCTATCGCAGCTGAGGGTAATATGATTGGGAAAGAGCAGAAAATTGACAGCATACGTTGGGAGATGAGTGATGAACTCACAACATTTGACTATTTTAATATTAATACACTTTTAGCATACTTAGTAAAAGTTAATATTATTCATCGTTGGGTCTCTCTCGATAGAGCAAAAGGTCAAAGTATGCTACGTAAACTAATTGACTCTTTCGACGAAATGGAGCTAATAAAAAGTGCAGGCTCAGAGGAGTAGAGAGTATTAGTTCACTGCGACCAGATAGCTTACTCCTTAGTAGGGTAGTTGTAGTATGGTGCGAAAGTGAACTATGAGTTTGCAGAGATTAAAAAAAGAATAATAAAAATATATTACTTACTTTGATATGAAAACAACCGGGAAAGTTTCGGGTATAATCTCCAATATTGTAATTGTAAAGGTAGATGGTCCCGTAGGTCAGAACGAGATTTGCTTTGTACATTTAGGAGATGTACAGATGATGGCAGAGGTCATTAAAATTGTAGGAGATAAGGCGTATGTGCAGGTATTCGACTCAACTAGGGGTCTTAAAATTGGTGATAATGTCGATTTTGAGGGTCACATGTTAGAGGCAACGCTTGCGCCAGGAATCTTGACACGTAGTTATGATGGTCTTCAGAATGATCTTGAGAAGATGGATGGTCTCTTTATTCAGAGAGGAACTCGTACTGAGCCAGTAGACTATGATAAGAAGTGGAGCTTTACACCCTTGGCGAAGGTTGGGGATAAAGTAACCGCTGGAGATTGGTTGGGTGAAGTTCCTGAATATTGGATTACTCATAAGATTATGGTTCCCTTTATAATGGAGGGAAATTATACCGTTGAGAGTGTAGCTCCCGCGGGAGACTATACAGTTAAAGAGGTTGTTGCTGTTGTCGTTGATTCGGACGGTAATAAATATGACCTTACAATGGTTCAGAG
The DNA here is from genome assembly GCA_947040435.1 of uncultured Rikenellaceae bacterium. Lineage (GTDB taxonomy): Bacteria > Bacteroidota > Bacteroidia > Bacteroidales > Rikenellaceae > CAMQVY01. Next base: position 15,441 of record CAMRBL010000031.1, on the reverse strand, counting down.
ATGGGCAGTTAAGCGAACTATTAGAGCGTTTAAAGAGAAGCCAAGACCATTTAAAGTTATGGAGACTGGAGTTAGAGCTATTGATACTTTCAACCCTTTGGCTGAAGGTGGAACAGGATTTATTCCAGGACCTTTTGGTGCAGGAAAAACAGTTCTACAACACGCTATCTCTAAGCAAGCAGATGCAGATATAATTATCTTTGTTGCTTGTGGCGAGCGTGCAAATGAGGTTGTTGAGGTGTTTACAGAGTTTCCTCACTTAGATGACCCTCGTACGGGACATAAACTTATGGAGCGTACTACAATTATATGTAACACATCTAACATGCCAGTTGCCGCACGTGAAGCGTCGGTTTATACGGGTATGACAATCGGAGAGTACTATCGTGCAATGGGATTAAAAGTCCTTATCTTGGCGGATTCAACTTCTCGTTGGGCGCAGGCTTTGCGTGAGATGAGTAATCGTCTTGAGGAGCTTCCAGGTCAGGATGCATTCCCGATGGACCTCTCGGCAATTATCTCAAATTTCTATGCTCGTGCAGGACTTGTATATCTTAATAACGGTGAGACTGGATCTGTTACGTTTCTTGGAACGGTATCTCCTGCGGGGGGTAACCTTAAAGAGCCAGTAACTGAGTCTACTAAAAAAGCTGCGAGATGTTTCTATGCCTTGGCACAGGGGCGTGCAGATAGTAAACGTTACCCTGCGATCGATCCGCTTGATAGTTACTCTAAATATTTAGAGTATCCTGAAATTAGAGAGTATCTAGATAATAGAATTTATAAGGGATGGTCTGATTTAGTTGGAAGAGGTAAGACTTTGGTTCAGCGTGGAAAAGAGGCTTATGAGCAGATTAATATCTTGGGTGATGATGGTGTTCCGATGGAGTATCATGATAGATTCTGGAAAGGCGAACTTATCGACTTTGTAATTCTACAACAAGATGCGTTTGATAGCATAGATGCAAACTGTCCTATTGAGCGTCAAAAATATATGTATTTATTCATTTTAGAGATATGTGATAAGAAATTCTCTTTCTCAGATGCAGAGGTTTGTTCTACATTCTACAAAGGTTTAATAAATCTGTTTAAGCAGATGAACTATGCAGAGTGGCAGAGTGAGGCATTTGATAAATATAGAGTAGATATAGATCAACATATTGCATCTAAGGAGTCTAAAAATAAAGAAGTCTAAGCTATGGAGACAAAAGCATTTCAAAAGGTATATACTAAAATAGATAATATTACCAAGGCAACAGTGGGCTTACGAGCTACGGGTGTAGGTAATGATGAGTTGGCAACTGTGGGGGGTAGACTCGCACAGGTTGTGAAACTTAGCGGAGAGTTGGTTACGTTACAGGTTTTCGCTGGAACAGAGGGAATTGCAACTAATTCAGAGGTTGTGTTTCTTGGAGCACCTCCTAAACTGAATGTAAGTGACGATTTAGCAGGACGTTTTTTCAACGCCTATGGAGAGCCACTTGAAGGTGGTAGCCAGCTAGAGGGAGAAGCTCGAGAGATTGGTGGTCCAACGGTTAATCCGTTTAAGCGTAAGCAGCCTTCGGAGTTAATCGCTACGGGTATTGCAGGTATTGACCTTAACAACACAATTGTTTCGGGACAAAAGATTCCATTCTTTGCCGATCCTGACCAACCATATAATCAAGTTATGGCAAATGTAGCTCTTAGAGCTAAGGCAGATAAGATTATTCTTGGGGGTATGGGTATGACAAATGATGACTTCCTATACTTCAAACACGTATTTGAGAACGCTGGTGCTTTGGATAGAATTGTGAGTTTTGTTAATACTACAGATAATCCACCAGTAGAGCGTCTTTTAGTTCCAGATATGGCACTGACTGCGGCGGAGTATTTTGCGGCAGATAAGGGTGAGAAAGTTTTGGTTCTGTTGACGGATATGACGCTATATGCAGATGCTCTGGCAATTGTATCTAACCGTATGGATCAAATTCCATCTAAAGACTCAATGCCAGGTTCGTTGTATTCGGATTTAGCGAAGATATACGAGAAGGCTGTACAGTTGCCTAATGGAGGTTCGATCACGATTATCGCTGTAACGACACTATCGGGTGGAGATATTACACATGCTGTTCCCGACAATACGGGTTATATCACAGAGGGACAGTTGTTCTTGCGTAATGACTCTGATACGGGCAAGGTTATTGTAGATCCATTTAGGAGTCTTTCAAGATTGAAGCAGTTGGTTATTGGAGAGAAGACAAGAGAGGATCATCCTCAGGTTATGAATGCTGCGGTTCGTTTGTATGCAGATGCAGCAAATGCAAAAACTAAACTTGAGAATGGATTTGACCTCTCAGATTACGACCAACGTACGTTGAAGTTTGCAAAGGATTACTCAGAAAAACTTCTAGCTATTGATGTGAATATCGATATTGAATCGATGTTAGATACGGCATGGGGATTGTTCAGTAAGTATTTTAGTAAAAGTGAAGTAGCTATTAAAGTAAATTTAGTAACTAAATATTGGCCTGAGGCTTAAAAAATAGCACTATTATGGCTATAAAATTCCAGTTTAATAAAACATCGCTAGGTGAGTTAGATAAACAACTCAAGATGCGAACAAAAGTTCTCCCTACTATTAAAAGTAAGGAGTCTGCGTTGCGTGTTGAGGTGAAGAGAGCTAAGGATACGGCAACTGATTACCTTGAACAACTTGATGCACTGACTGCGCAATATGACTATATGACATCATTGTGGGCAGAGTTTGATGCAAATTTGTTGAAAATTAAGGATATAGAGGTTACTGTAATTAAAATTGCTGGTGTGAAGATTCCTCTTCTAAAGGAGCTGATATTTGAGCAGAAAAAGTATGATCTATTTAGTGCGCCAATATGGTTTGCAGATGGAATAGGGCTACTTAAAAATATTGCTCAATTGAGGATCGAGTATGAGGTTTTCAAGTATAAGACTGAACTTTTGGACTCTGCGAGAAAAAAAACAACTCAGAAGGTAAATCTTTATGAGAAGGTTCAGATCCCGGGGTATGAGGATGCGATACGTAAAATTAAGCGTTTCCTTGAAGATGAAGAGAATCTTTCGAAGAGTTCCCAAAAGATAGTTAAAACTAGACACCAAGCTGAGGAGGAGTAGGATATGATAATTCCAATGATTAAATATGACTTTGTGCTGTACAGTGGACAGCATAGAGATTTTTTAGATAAATTGCAGAACTTGGGGCTTGTGGATGTTACTGTCACAGGTTGGGAAGCGTCGGAAGTGGAGCGAACATTGATAAGTAATATTGAACTGCACAAAAAGGCGTTGTCCGAGTTCGAGACAATAGACGCAATAGGTGCGGCTCAATATGGTACGTATGAGGAGGCAATCTCGATATATGTTGAGGTGGCTAAGAGAAGAGATGCACTTAAATTACAGATCGAAAAAGAGAATAAAGAGTGTGACGATTTGAGCATTTGGGGTGATTTTTCTGTTGATGCAATCGCAGAATTGACCAAAAGTGGATTGGATATTCATTTCTTTTCAATGTATGCTAAAGAGTATGATAAGCGTGTTGTGAAGTGGAAAGAGAGCTATATTGTTGAACTAATAAATGAGTTTGATAGTAAGGCTTACTTTGTTGTTGTGGCAAAGAGAGGAGAGGTTATTGAGATTGATGCGCAGGAGCTTACTGCACCTAAGGATACTGTAAATGCAGTGGAGAAGAATATCGAGCTACTTGAGTCAGAATTGAAAAAGTGTGAAGAACGACTATTGAGATGCGCAGCGAGTGGGGGGGTGATAGCTGAAGGTCTATCTAATCTTGAAAGCGAACTGCAATTGAGTCGAGTTGTTGCTACTTCGAAGGTTGAGGCAGATGGTATGTTGGTGATTCTTGAAGGTTGGGCGACAAAGAGTACTTCTGAGTCGGTAGATGTTATGCTTGAGGGGTACCCGAATATGGTATACTTCAAAAATAGACCAACTCCAGAGGATAATACCCCAGTACTGCTTGAAAATAACCGTTTTGCTAAGTTGTTTGAACTTATAGGAGGTTTCTATTCGTTGCCTAAATATGGCACAATGGATTTGACGCCATTCTTCGCACCATTTTACATGCTATTTTTTGGCTTCTGTTTGGCAGACGCTGGATATGGATTAGTATTGATGTTGGGTGGTTTGATCCTGCTTCTTAAAGGGGGGAAAGATATGAATAGCGCAGCGAAGTTGACTCTTTTATGTGGTTCGGCAACTGTTGTGTTTGGATTTTGTGTTGGATCTTTCTTCGGAATCCAACTAAAAGATTTAAGTATGTTTTCAGATATGAGGGAGCGTTTCTTAACTCCTGATAATCTATTTACTTTGGCTATCGGAATAGGAATTTTCCAGATACTATTTGGTATGACACTCAAAGTAATCTCGACTACAATACAGTTTGGATTCAAATATACGCTCTCAACACTAGGATGGATGATTGTTCTTGTATCCTCTTTGGTAGCGTTTTTATCTCCAGATATGGGAGTCGTTGGCTTTGAGATGAGTTCTATTGCATATAAGATTTGTGTTGGAGTTGGTTTGGCTATGATGCTACTACTTAACACTCCGGGGCGCAATCCAATATTAAATATTGGAGCTGGATTATGGAATACATATAATGATGTTACGGGGTTGTTGGGTGATGTGTTAAGTTATATACGTCTATTTGCAATCGGATTATCGGGTGGTATATTAGCTATGGTATTTAATCAATTAGCTTTTGGACTTAGCCCTGATGTTCCTGTTGTACGAGAGGTTGTTATAGTACTTATATTGCTAGTCGGACACACCATTAATCTATTTATGTCATCACTTAGTTCATTTGTACACCCAATGCGTTTGACATTTGTTGAGTTCTACAAGAATGCAGGATTTGAGGCTGGGCAGAGAGGTTTCAGCCCCTTAAAAAAAGATAAATAATATTTTCACACTGTGATCCCGCAGTGCTACCCGAGTAGGGGATTTAAATAAAACTAAAGAGTAAAATAAATTAATAAACTTAAAAAAAAAGATTATGAGTCAAGAAACATTGCTTTTAATTGCTTACCTAGGAGTTGCAATTATGGTTGGAGTAACAGGTTTAGCGAGTTCAATTGGAACATCAATTGCAGGTATGGCATCTATCGGTGCAATAAAGAAGAATAGTGGAGCTTTTGGTAACTGTCTTATTTTGGCTGCGATGCCAGGTAGTCAGGGTCTGTATGGTTTTGTGGGTTATTTTATGATACAAGATTTTTTAACGCCAAACATTACTGCAATACAAGCTATCGGTATATTTGGTGCTGGTGTCCTTATGGCTACTGTTGGTTTAATGAGTAGTATTATGCAGAGTAAGGTTTGTGCAAATGGTATCACTGCTATTGGTAACGGACATAATGTTCTTGGTAATACTTTGATTTTGGCTGCTTATCCTGAGTTGTACGCTATCTTGGGTATCGCATCTGTTTATTTGATTAGTGTTGCGATAGCATAACATAGTAAAACAAAGTTTTTTTATATATAGCGTCGCAGAGAGTTTGGTCGAATTAGAGATCAAACTCTCTGCGACGCTAAACTTTATAGGGTTTAATCAAAATTTTAGTGATTGAGTTAATCAATTATTATTATCTTTGTGGTGTTATGGCAAAAAGTGTAAAAATAGGATTTAAAGAGTCGGTTGCAGGGTATAATGGCATCGTACAGGATGTTAGAGCAAAGAAATTTGCTCCGATATATCTTCTCATGGGTGATGAGGAGTTTTTTATAGATAGATTAAGTGATGTGCTGGCTGCGGGGATATTGACAGAGGCAGAAAGATCTTTTAACCAAATTGTAGCTTACGGAAAAGATAGCGATAGTGGCGATATTATAAATTGTGCACGTCAGATGCCTATGATGGGGAGCTATCAAGTGGTTATTGTCAAAGAGGCGCAACAGCTTAAAAAACTTGACCAGTTAGCATTGTACACCAAGTCTCCTTCGAAAACTACAATACTCGTACTGTGTCATAAACAGAAAAGCCTAGATAAAAGAGGTCAGTTATATAAATCTATCTTAGCAAGTAAGGGTGTTGTCTTTGAATCTGTGAAACCAAGGGACTATGAGATAAGTAGTTGGCTTGATGCATTTATAAAGAGAAAAGGGTGTAGTATTGCTCCGAATGCTTTGAGTATGATTGTTGAGCACTTGGGTGCTGATATATCAAAAATATCTAATGAAGTAGATAAATTACTTATATGTTTGCCAAAAGATACTAAATTAATTACGGCAGACCATATAGAACAAAATATTGGAATAAGTAAGGATTTTAATAATTTCGAATTAACGAAAGCACTGAGTGAGAAGAATATAGGTAGGGTTCTTATGATTGCAGATTACTTCGCAAAAAATCCAAAGGATAATCCTTTTGTGGTTACATTGACTCTTTTGTTTACACACTTCCAACGAATATTTATTTATAACTACCAAAGGTGGCTTACAACGCACAAAAAGCTCCCAATGCCATCAGATATGGAGCTATGTAAGATGTTGAAACTTCCAACGCCATTTTTTTTAACAGAGTATAAACAAGCTGCAACGTTATATCCAAATAGATCGGTCTTTGGGATACTAGGACTTATCAGAGAGTACGACATGAGGAGTAAAGGGATGAACGGTGGAGGACTCAATGATGGAGAGTTGTTGAGAGAGTTGTTATTGAAATTTTTTGCAATATAATCATATGACGTATATTATAATTTTTATTACAGTATTAACCTCTATTTTAGCACTTAATAATAGAGAGTTTTTTTTAAAAATGGATCTTAGACCATACTCTGTTTTTAATAATGGTGAGTGGTGGAGAGTTATCACTCATGCACTTATACATGGAGGTTATCCACACCTTTTTGTTAATATGTTGGTACTGTGGTCATTTGGTCAGAATGTAGAGCATATATTTAAATTACAGAGCACAGCGGGGGTGATCTCGAATCCACATTTAGCATATATTATTTTATATCTAGGAGGAGTTGCGTTGGCTGGTTTGTTTGATGTTTTTAAATTTAGACGCAATCCAAATTATAGCTCCATTGGTGCTTCGGCTGCGGTATCTGCAGTTGTGTTCACATCAATATTTTATAGCCCAATGAACATGCTATACCTCTTTGCTGTTATCCCAATTCCGGGGATATTATTTGGTGTTATGTACTTAGCTTTTGAGAGCTACTCGACTAGAAAAAGATCGGATGGCGTAAACCATTATGCGCATATTATTGGTGCTGTGTATGGATTTATATTTCCATTGTTGCTTAACTCTAGCCAGATAGATATATTCCTTAACGCATTTAAATTTTAGATTGCCTGACCTACTCTTAGTAGGGTGCGTTATAGTAGTGGACGTTAATATAATTTGATATAATGAAAGGTGATTCACTCTCTTTTAATGGGACGTTACTTCGACAACCAGAGCAGTTATCAGATATTGATCTGTTACTAGGGAGTAATTTTATATACACTCGTATACACACCATAGATTACAAAGGCTTGTTTTTAAATGAGATCATTGAGATTTGTGAGTGGTCGTATAGGATGATGTATGGGGTTGGTTTCGGATTAGATGTCGCACTGATTAACGAAGAGATTGAAAGTTTGTTAGTTCGCAATAACTACCCTATTGGTAGTGCATCTATTATGTTGTACCTATTCCCTAATAACGTAGACCCAAGTACTAGAATGCCAATCAAGAAATCTTATATATTAAGTTGTAGAGAGCAACTTCTATATACTGGTTATACAAATTGGCACGCAGGTGTGATTGCAGACATTCTACCTTACGATATTCCATTCGCCTACCACCAGACATCGGCATCACTTACGGCACATAAATATGCTGAAGATTACGTCCGTAGGAGGGGTGCGCATATTGTTTTACGTGAGAATACAGATAATATTGTTGTTAGTGCCTCGGAGTATCCTCTGTTTGGGGTTGTTGGGCGAGAGGTTAGAATAGCACCTCTATCTTGTGGTATGCCTGACTCTATTGAGAGAGTTATTGCTATTACTGCTGCAAATAGTTTGGGGCTAAATGTCGTAGAGTATCCGCATACTAAGGCGGAGTTTACTAATTATGATGAGATTTTTTATGTCACTCCGCAGGGGGTTACAAGTATCGTTGAGTGTGAAGGGAGTGTATATCCTAATATTATTGGACGTAAAGTTGGTGATGAATTGCACCGAATGTCTCTCGACCCAGTAACGCAATTTAATAACAATATGTTTTAAACAACTCAGATAATGTTTACATTCAAACAATTTGCTGTAAAGCAAGATCGTACGGCGATGAAAGTTGGAACTGATGGTGTTTTGCTTGGAGCGTGGACAACGCCTCCCGTTGGAACGTCGAGTATCCTCGATATAGGGACAGGAACGGGATTGATTGCCCTAATGTTGGCACAAAGATTTGAGGGGTGTAATATTGATGCCGTTGAAATTGATATGCAGAGTAGCCTTCAGGCTGAAGAGAATTTCAAGGCAACAAATTGGAGTGATAGAGTAGAGATATATAATCAATCAATAGAGCAGTTTGTAGACTCTATTGGAGAGAAGAGATATGAGTGTGTTGTTAGTAATCCTCCGTATTTCTCAAATTCACTCAAATGTCCAGATGGAAAGCGCACAGTGGCAAGACATAGTAGTTCTCTCTCTCTTGAAACGCTACTTGATTGCTCGTGTAGAGCACTTAAAATAGATGGAGTGCTATCGGTTGTACTTCCAGTGCAGGAGGGGAGTAGGTTAATTGATTTGTCAAAAGATTTTGGATTTAAAGCTGAAAGAGTGTGTCGTATATTTCCAACAGTGAACTCAATAGAGCCAAAACGATTGTTAATAGAGTTACGTCTTTCGACAGAAGATATTGCTTGTATATGCAGTGATTTAACTATTGAGAATGGGGAGCGATTTAATTATACACAAGATTATATAGATTTAACAAAAGATTTCTATCTTAAATTTTAGTAACATTATAGACTTTATTCTTTGAGAGAAGATACTCTAATAATCCCCAAAATCTAAGCCTAATTCAGTGAGTTTAGGCTCTGTTTGCAAAAGAAATACTCCAGATAACCTCTGTTTTATTAATTTACGCTATTTGGGTGTGATATTTATTTGAAAATAGTAGATTTAATATAATAAAATAGATATTTTTGTAATAATACTAATTAACGTCACTCTTTAGCACTCTATATTATTCGTAGTATATCGGCAAGGTGGCACAGAAAATATATTAAAATGAATAGATTAATTACACTGGTGCTTTTAACTGCATCTGTTATATTTACCAACACATCATATGGTCAGGGATCTCCGATGATAAAACTTGATGGTATTAATGTCGTACCAACAACAGTAGTAACAGCAACTTTTACGGTTAAGAAGGAGTCTGTCCGTAGTGGTCCATATGCTCGTTTTTCTCAGAAGTTTTTAGGGGTGATTGCTCCTCTAACGGATAAGGATATATACACAATTGTTGACTCTCATATGTCATATGTAAGCGGTGAGACTAACAGTCAGCTTGGTTCTTGTATTGCAGTGTCTAGTTTTGATAATTTAGCGACGGGATCTGTTGAAGCTTTCTCGAAAGTTACAGAAGATAGATTGAGTAGTCTTGTAACTTCACCAGAGGAGATGGCACGCAATGCTGCTAAAATGATATTTTCACTTCGTAAATCAAGGGTAGACTTAATTACGGGAGAAGCTGGTGAAAATGTATTTAATGGTGGATTGCAGTATGCACTAATTGAGATCGATAAGCTAGAAAAGGAGATCATTGCTCTATTTATTGGGAAACATATGGTTAGTTTTGAGACTAAAACATTTGATATAGTACCAGAACAGGGTAAGAATACAGCTATTATTGCTCGTTTTTCGACAACAACAGGTATCGTTAGTGAATCAGATATGAGTGGTCAACCGATAGCTCTAAATGTTCAAATCGTTGATGAGCCTGTTGAAACTTCTTCTAAACGTAAGAAGAGTGTTAAAAATACACAAGAATTTCTTGTGCCAGCGCAAACCGTGTGTCAACTATTTAATGGAAATGACATGCTTAGGAAATTGGATGCTCAGATATATCAGTTAGGTCGAAAGATCAACTTACCTATCCCAGAAATAAAGTAGAAGTAGTGGAGAGTAAAAGTAGTACGTCACTAATGGCCGAACTCCTTCGAGAGTTGAGGGTCGAGATGAATGGTGCAGTAGTTGGGGCGATGGAAGATAGAGGGTTAATATACCCATTAAACTATGGGGTTAGTTTACCTACTATCCGTAGTATCGTGAAAAAATATGCGCCAAATCATAAACTAGCAAAATTATTATATCAACAACAGATTCGTGAGTTGCAATTAGCAGCGATTTATGTGGCGGATCCAGATAGTATAACGGTTGAGAACTCATCTTTTTGGGAAAAAGGAGTTGTTAATAATGAGATTGCAGAGAGCATTGGAGCGGTACTAATTGGAAGTAGTGTTAATTGCCAAGAAGTGGCGGATTTGTGGAGGGTCTCAGACTCTAGTAATGTTGTATACGCTGCACTTATCGCTCTATCTAAAGCAATTAAAGTTGGTACGGTAGAGAACTCAATCCAATATATTCAGAAGTCTAAGGAGCTTGCAGCGTCTTCGCATCCCATCATATGGAGAGGAGTTGAACTTATCTTAGTTGCCATCGCTAAACAAGATGAAACTAGTAAAGAGACGATTGTCGCTCTGTTGAATGAAATGGTTGTTTTAAAATTAAAAGGATCTGAATATCTCAGTGATGAGGTTTCATGGCAATTGTAAAAAATAAAAAAAAGAGCTAAAACTTTAAATGTTTTAGCTCTTTTTTTATACCTCAGTTTATTTTACTTCCCTATTATGAATATTGCAGGACGTTTGTGTAGGTCTGGTTTTACGCACTTGCGCCACTCTCGTATCGATAGAGTTTTAATATATTCGCTAGGTTCAAGAATATCTGCCGCAACAGTTAAGCGTGTCTCATCAAGCATAGTCGCTATGAACTCCTCAAATAACTTCACATTACGATATGGAGCTTCAATGAATAGTTGAGATTGATTCTCTGTTATAGCGCGTTTTTCAAAGCTACGTATCGCTTTTTTTCTCTCAGGAGGTTTGATTGGAAGGTAGCCATTAAATGCAAATGACTGACCATTCTGTCCCGAAGCCATTAGAGCCAACATCATAGAGGATGGTCCAACCATTGGGACAACACGAATACCATGTCTATGACACAGTGCCGCAATATCTGCACCTGGATCTGCTACCCCTGGAAGTCCCGCCTCAGAGATCATTCCTGCATTGTTCCCCTCAAGAATAGGTTTCAGTAACTCCTCTAGTTCTTGGGCTTTTGTATGCTCATTAAGTTCGGCAAACGTTAGTGTATCTATTGGTTTCCCAACCTCTGCACGACTTAGAAATCTTCTCGCTGAACGTGTGTTCTCAACTATAAAATAGTCGAGACTCTGAATAATATCACGATTTTTTATGGGTAATACATCATACGGTGGATGTGTATCGCCAATCGGACATGGAATCATATATAATATACCTTTTTTCATCACTCTTTTGTATATATTCGTTTAACTCTTGTTGATATTGATGTCATTATTTCATAAGGGATTGTCCCTATTATTTTTGCCATATCGGTTACTTTATTGCCATCTTTCGCTCCAAATACGATAACTTCGTCGCCTTCGCTACACTCAATGCCTGTCGCATTTATCATGCAGGTATCCATGCATATACGACCTATGATTGGGGCTTCAATGCCATTGATCTGTACGCTCCACTCCCCGCAACCTAGACGTCTGTTTAATCCATCTGCATAGCCTATTGGAATTGTTGCAATACGTGAGCGAGACTCTGTGTGCCCAGCCCTGCCGTATCCGATACTCTCCTCTTTATCTATATCTTTTATCTGGACAATTCTCGTTTTTAAGGTGCTCACATTTGAGAGTTTAATACCCTCTGACGAAGAGACTCCATAAAGACCTATCCCAAGACGCACCATGTCAAACTCAGCATTAGGTTGTCGTTCAATTGCCGCACTGTTGGCTATGTGGCGAAGCGGACTGTATCCTATGGCGTTTGAGATAGTGGTTGTCATATCTTTGAATCTATCTATTTGAGTCATGGTGAACTCATCCTGAGACTCATCTTCAGATACGGCTAAGTGAGAGAATATAGTGCTTATGTGTACCAGCTCTTTTACTCTGTCTAGCTCCTTAATCAATTGAGGCATATCACTCTCTGTAAACCCTAGTCGATGCATTCCAGTATCTAGTTTTATGTGGATAGGGTAGCCCCTCTCTCCAAATTTCTGAAGTGCAATAACAAAACTATTCAAAGATGAAAAACTATATATTTCAGGCTCTAACCTATGTGAAATCATAACATCGAAACTGTCTGCGTCGGCGTTAAGTACAACAATAGGCATCGAGATCCCTCTCTCTCGCAGGGTGATTCCCTCATCTGCAAAAGCTACAGCTAGATAATTTACCCCTTGATATTGAAGCATATTTGCCAACTCAAATGTGCCATTACCATATCCAGATGCCTTAACCATTACCATTATTTTAGTAGACGACTTAACCTTTGCTCTATAAAAATTTAGGTTTTGAATCATCGAATCTAAGTTAACTTCAAGTACTGTTGTGTGGCTCTTCTGCTCAAGATAGTGGCTTATTCGCTCAAAATGTGAAGCTCTATTACCCTTCAGTAGTATCACCTTATCTGCAATATCTTCACGTTTAATCGTGGCCAAATATGCATCAGTTGAGTGATAAAACTCACACTTACACTTAAATAAAGCAGAGTATTCTCTAATTTCTTCTCCAATGCCGATCAAGTTCGAGACTTCGCCTCTATTTATAAGATCAGATACTTTTTGATATAACTCTGTATTTGAATACCCGCTCTGAAGAATATCAGATAGTATAAGGATGCGTTCACGACCTGCGGAAATACTAGAGAGATAGTCTAAAGCTATTGATAGTGAGTTTATGTCAGAGTTGTATGAATCATTAATTATTAGGGAGTTGTTAACACCCTCCTTTAGCTCTAAACGCATCGCAATGGGTTGTAGAGTACTTAAATACTTCTCAATATCTGTGCAGCCTAATAATTTGCATATAGCGATTGCTGTTTGTGAATTCTCTTGTGACGATTTATCTGTGAATATTGATACATCGTCCCCACTTAAATTAGAATCTATTAACTCTTTATCGCTGTATGTTGAAACTAATATTTGCTCTATATTCTTATATATACTACTGTATATTATGGCTCTACACTCTTTGAAAAGTGTTAGTTTCTCTTTGATCTTGCTCTCAACAGATACGAAGTTCTCTTGGTGTGCATCGCCAATCGTTGTTATTACTCCAATTGTAGGTTTTATTATCTGCTCCAACCTCTCCATCTCTCCATATTGGGAGAGCCCAGCCTCAATAATTGCAACATCTTCATCTCCATTAAGCATGAGAATAGATAAGGGAACACCAATCTGTGAATTGTAACTCCTTGGACTGCGAAAAACCTTGAGCTCTTTAGAGAGTAGGGTAGTAGCCCACTCTTTTACTATTGTCTTTCCGTTGCTCCCCGTAATTGCTATAACTTCACCTTTGAATTCGGCTCTATATGCTGTTGCCAGGCTCTGAAGAGCATCAGTGGTATTGTCTACTAGGACAAAACCCGCACCAGAATAGAGAGACATATTGACCTCCGTTTCGATAAGAAATGCTCTCATTCCTTTCGAGTACAGTGCTTCAATATATGAGTGCCCATCGTGATTACAGCCTGAGATAGCTACAAAAAGAGGAGTGTCACTTATAGGCATGTTTCTGCTGTCTGTGTAGACTTCATTGACCACAGAGTCAGTACCTAATAATTTCCCGCTACAAATTGTAGCAATTTGACTAAGTGAATAGTTCATTGTATGTCGTTTTTATTGCCTAAATTTAACAATAGTTATTCCTGATCCTCCAAATTCTACTCGTTCATCTTCCGCACTTTCAACGTCATTTATACCTCGTAAGTAAGCTCTGATTTCACTCTTTAGTGCTCCAGTACCTTTGCCATGTAGTATCGTAACTTGGCTAACTCCAACCATGATAGCATCGTCTATAAGACTCTCCACCTGCTCCAGAGCGTCCACTGCTCGCATTCCTCGAACATCTACATTTTGCTTAAAGTTAAGTTTCCTTTGAGAAATATCAATACTCATATTTGATGATGTATGTCTTTGACGCTGCTGTTTCTTAAATTCACTATTCGATACAATAGTCAATCTATCTATATGTACTGTCGTAAGTATGTGCCCAAACGATATAGTGATTTTATTCCCTTTGATCGATTGAACTATTCCAACTGTATCTTGCTCTTCAACTTTAACTTTGCATCCAACCTCTATCTTCTTAGGCTTTACAAGATCCGCTTTAGGTGTGATTACACCCTCTTCTGATTGGTCTTGTTTCCTCTCTGCACGTCTCTGTTGGCGACTCTGCAACCTCTCCATCTCTCGTTCGATACGATCGTTTTTATTACGATCATCACTACTATCTACCTCGAGTTTATCTTTGAATTGCTCTAGCTCTTTACGTATAAAACGAGTCTTCTCTTTATCTGCTTGAGACTCCTTTATAGTCTTAATTGTACTCTCAATATGTTTGTTGGCACTAGATAATAGACGCTGAGCCTCCTCTTTGGCTGTTTTCAAAATATGAGAACGCTCCTCTTTTATCTTTGCCAACTGCTCTGAGTATCGATCCTCAAGACTCTCTATCTTCTTATCTGCAATGCGTATCTTATTGCGCTTGAGTTCCCAGTAACGCTTGTCACGAGCAATCTCTCGGAGTTGCCTCTCGATGCTAATATGATCTGAACCAGCTTTCTCTGATGCAGATTTTATTATCTCCTCGGGTAGTCCAATTTTACGTGCTATCTCAATGGCAAACGAACTACCTGGCATACCCATCTCTAATTGAAATAGAGGACGAATATTCTGAACATCAAATGTCATCGCTCCATTGGCAATACCCTCTGCATTACTCGCATAATATTTCAAATTTGAGTAGTGGGTCGTGATTACTCCATAAGAGCGGCGGTTCTCTAGCTTCTCCAGAATAGACTCTGCAATAGAGCCCCCAATGATTGGTTCTGTACCCGTTCCAAACTCATCTATTAAGATTAATGATTTAGATGTTGCGTGTTGCAACATATTTTTCATGTTCAATAGATGTGAACTATATGTACTCAGATCATTATCAATAGATTGCTCATCTCCTATGTCAATAAATATACTATCAAAAATAGGGATTTCACTGTTGTGTCCTGCTGGTATTAACACTCCGCATTGGAACATATATTGTAGAAGTCCAACACTCTTTAAACATACTGATTTTCCTCCAGATCGGAA
>CAMRBL010000030.1 GCA_947040435.1 uncultured Rikenellaceae bacterium | reverse complement strand
GAGCGAGATATGCCTATTTTAGAGGCTGAGAAGAGTGAGCTAGAGATCGTTATGAGTAGTGGGATAACAGATGTTGATGAGTTGACAGTTATGGCTAAGAGAGTTGCAGAGCTGATTGATATGATTGATGAGAAGTCTATGCGTTGGTTAGAGTTGAGTGAGATTTAAATTTTTGCTTGAGCCCAATTTATTCTCTTCGATTGCGCCATTTAGCTCAATATATGTCTTTACAACAAATTCAGTGCACATAAAATTATTAATATATAATATCTATATATGACAATAGTTCAGTTAGAGTATTTCCTTGCGGTAGCAAATTGTGGGAACTTTTCCATTGCTGCCGAGCAGTGTTTTGTTACTCAGCCCTCATTGAGTATGCAGATAAAAAATCTTGAAGAGGAGTTAGGAGTAATTTTGTTAGATAGAACACGCAAGCCAGTAGTTCCAACAGAAGCAGGGATTGTTGTTTTGGAAAATGTTCGAGAGACATTAAAGGCATATAACTATATTAAGGAGTCTGTCTCTTCGTTGAAGGGAGAGATTTCGGGAGTGTTAAGGTTAGGTGTAATTCCAACTATTGCCCCATATCTATTGCATCGCTTTGTTCCTGCATTCGTTAAGAAGTATGACAAGGTTGACCTTCAGATAAAAGAGATGATTACTCCCGATATTATGAAGGCATTAGAGATGGATCGGTTAGACGCCGCGATTATTGCAGGAGGGACGTGTACTGGTACTGTTTCTGAGGAGGAGTTATTTGATGATAAATTTTATGCTTACGTCTCACCTATGAATAAACTATATGTGAGAACTACTGTTCGAGTCGAAGATATTGATGAAGATAAACTGATGTTGTTGTCTGACGGTCATTGCCTGAGAGATCAAATCTTAGAGCTTTGTCAGACTAGGCGAGACTCTCACTGTAATACACTTTTTGAGAGTGGGTCACTAGATACACTAATGCGACTTGTAGATAATACGGACTCAGTAACAATAATTCCAGAGATGGCTGCCATGCATATCCCAGAAGATAGGAAGATGCAATTAAAACCATTTGCAAAAGGTGCTACCTCTCGCAAAATAGCAGTTGTAGTTCGCCGTACTTACGTTAAGTACTCCCTAGTTGAAGTGTTGAAAAAAGAGATTTTGAAGTGTATCGGTAGTTTGTAGTCTAATAGGACTAAGGAATCAATCTAAGTATTCCAACTATCATTAGTTTATTTCGATTACGAGTCGCAGTTTTCATGAGTATTACTTGTGAGTTTCTGTGATTTATTTGAAAAAAACAACTATAATAAAATCCACATTAAGATCTAATTTTGTTTAAAATTGATGGTAATTAGTACGTATTTAGATATAATTTACTGAATATAATCACTTTTTTAGCTAAAATATACAATAAATTAGTATCTTTGTGTTGATTTTTCCGTTTTAAACGGATAATTTGCACCCTAAATTTATAGGGTTAAAGTATATATAAAACAATAAGATAAATAACGGTTATGAGTAAATTATTAGATGTAATCATTGAGGCAGCTCAAGATAAAAAAGCAAAAAATATTATTTCTTTAGATTTAACAGAAATTGATGGCTCTATTTGCGATCATTTTGTTGTGTGCAATGCAGAGTCTACGACGCAGGTAAGTGCAATTGCAGATGGTATTGAAATGGCAACAAAGACGGAGTTAGATGAGAGAGTTTGGAGAGTTGAAGGTATGACAAATGGTCTATGGGTAGTTATGGACTATGGTGATATTATGGTTCATATTTTCCAAACAGAGATGCGTGACTTCTACAAATTAGAGGAGCTATGGTCACAAGCACCTATTATGGAGTACCAAAGCGAGGAGTAATCGATTTCTTTTTCATTGCCCCGTATTTCCAAATTTCATAATTTACAAAATAATATTTTGTATGTTTTTATTGTGTTCTAAATTTTAAGAATTAATGAGCGAGAAGAAAAATAATAAAGGATTAAACTCTATAAAGACTCAAATGCCAAAGTTCAATATATTTTGGATATATGGTGCAATTGCTGTTTTGTTGATTGCATGGAGTCTATTTGGAGGTAATAGTATTCCTCAAGAGGTTAGTTGGAGTCAAATTGATTCTATGATTGTTCGTGGAGATGTTGAGGAGATATACATTGTAAAGAATAAGGAAGTAGCAGAGGTTCAGCTTAAGAAAGATGTCATTGAGAAGTATGCAGAGAGATATAAGAACTTGCCAACTTCAGGAGCGCAATTTACATCTAATATTCTTGGGGTAGAGGTTTTTAATGACAATATGTTGTCTATTGAGAAGCGTACGGGACAAATAGTACCCGTTAAGTCTGGTGATAGAGAGGGTATTTGGGATTTCATATTTGGTCCTATTGGAATGCTTCTTATTATGGTTATTCTCTGGTTTGTCTTCATGAAATTGATGTCTAAAGGTAATGGTGGTGGTAACGGAGGTGTGTTCAGTGTTGGTAAGGCTAAAGCGCAACTATTTGATAAAGAGAATAGTACAAATATATCTTTTAAAAATGTTGCAGGACTAGAAGAGGCTAAAGTTGAAATAATGGAGATCGTAGATTTCCTTAAGCGCCCCGAAAAGTATAAAGAGTTAGGTGGTAAAATACCTAAAGGTGCTCTACTTGTAGGCCCTCCAGGAACTGGTAAGACATTATTGGCTAAGGCGGTTGCTGGTGAAGCTAATGTGCCATTTTTCTCAATAAGCGGATCTGATTTCGTAGAGATGTTTGTTGGAGTTGGTGCATCTCGTGTAAGAGATCTATTTAAACAAGCTAAGGATAAAGCTCCATGTATTGTGTTTATTGATGAGATTGACGCAATTGGTCGTGCTAGAGGTAAAAATGCAGGCTTCTCATCTAATGATGAGCGTGAGAATACACTGAATCAGTTATTGACTGAGATGGATGGCTTCGGAACAAATGCAGGTGTTATAATCTTAGCTGCAACCAATCGTGCTGATATTCTAGACAAAGCACTATTACGTGCAGGTCGTTTTGATAGACAAATTGAGGTTGGGTTGCCCGATCTTATAGAGCGTAAGGAGATTTTTGATGTTCATTTACTAAAATTGAAGTTAGCAGAGGGATTAGATATTGAATTTTTGGCAAAACAAACTCCTGGGTTTTCGGGTGCAGACATTGCTAATGTGTGTAATGAAGCTGCGCTGATTGCTGCAAGACATGACAAAACTGCCGTAGAGAGAGAGGATTTCCTAAGTGCAGTGGATCGTATTGTTGGAGGTTTAGAACGTAAAAATAAAATTATAACAACTGAAGAGAAGCGTGTCATTGCTTATCATGAGTCGGGACACGCAACAGTTAGTTGGATCCTTGAGAATGCAAACCCTTTAATTAAAGTTACTATCATTCCTCGTGGAAAGGCGTTAGGTGCTGCATGGTATTTGCCAGAGGAGCGTCAGATTACTACCAGAGAGCAGATGATGGACGAGATGGCTTCAATATTGGGAGGTAGAGTTGCAGAACAATTTATGTTTGGTCAGATATCAACGGGTGCATTGAATGACTTAGAGAGAGTGACTAAGATGGCATACGCAATGGTTGCATACTACGGTATGAGTGCCAAAGTTGGATCTTTAAGTTATTATGATTCATCTAGTCAAGGTGATATGAACTTTACGAAGCCATATAGTGAATTAACCGCACAATGCATTGACTCAGAAACAAGAGCAGTGATTGATGAGGCATATGCAATGGCAAAAAATGTTCTTGAAGATAAGCGTGAAGGCTTAGTTCAGTTAGCTGAGTTGCTTCTTGAAAAAGAGGTAGTCTTTACAGATGACTTGGTTAATATCTTTGGAAAAAGAGCAAAGGATGTAAAAAGAGAACTTGAAGAGGCAAAGGTCGCTGAGTTGAAATTAGCAGAGCAGATTAAAGAGGATGCTAGTGCAGTTAATGAGGTGAACGAGAAGAGTATTGTTGATACAGAGAATACAGCGGAACCAAAAGTAGAAATTGAGCCGTCAATTGAGGATATCAAGAGCGAAGGCAAAGAGTAGTAATCTTTAGGTTACATATATGTTGTATTTTTAAATATATAAAAAAGAAATTGATTTTAATGAATTGTATATAAATGGGTAATATTGATGTAAAGAGTTTAATTGTGAGATCACTTAGTGGTTTGGTGCTTTTTGTTGTAGTGTTATTGTCATTGGCATCGGTGTATAGCTTTATAGCTCTAATGCTGGTTGTTGCTATTGGATCACTCTTAGAGTTTTATAAAATGGTGCAAATTGCTGGACATAAGCCTATGGCTAAATATGGCGTTATCGTGACAGGTATTATAGTGTTGTTGAATGCATTTGTGGCAGCACAATTGATTCCTGCGGAACTATTAGCTCTTATTACATTGCTCTTTATAATTCCATTTATAATGCAACTTTATAATAAAAATGGAAATCCATTTGTAGATATATCAGTCACATTAATGGGTATTGTATATGTTGCAATGCCTATCTCTCTTATGATTTGGATCGCTATTGGAGGCTTAATTGAAGGTAGTTTGTGTAGCCTTAGAGAACTTTTTTCTAGTTGTGTAACTATTAGTGATCTATATCATCCAATTGTGGTTTTATTCTGTATATTACTTATCTGGGTAAATGATGTTGGAGCTTATTTAGTTGGGGTTAGTATCGGGAGAAGAAAACTTTTTCAACGTATCTCACCTAAGAAGTCATGGGAAGGTTTCTTCGGAGGCGTTTTAGTCGCTGTTTTGTTCGGAATGTTTGCAGGAGCGGTAA
Source organism: uncultured Rikenellaceae bacterium (assembly GCA_947040435.1). GTDB lineage: Bacteria > Bacteroidota > Bacteroidia > Bacteroidales > Rikenellaceae > CAMQVY01. The sequence goes on along the minus strand of CAMRBL010000030.1, from coordinate 12,683 downwards.
TGGATCAATCTATACTCAAATGGGCAGGACTAGGAGTAATTGTTGCAGTGAGTGGAGTCTATGGTGATCTTGTCGAAAGTATGTTTAAACGCTCTGTTGGACTGAAGGATTCAGGAAGTATTATGCCTGGACATGGAGGCTTTCTTGATCGATTCGATGCATTGTTATTTGCTATACCATTTATTTTTGTCTATTTTATTCTGTTTGCATTTTTCGAATAAGAGAGGTTAGTTATTAAGAAATGTTTAATTATATTATATATTAATTATTTTAGTATGAGAATTAATAAAGAAGGTTATAAAATTATATGTAATTCATTGCTGATCTTATTAGCACTGTTTGTAGGAGTTTATTTTTGTTGTATAGAGTTTGTACACCCATTAGTCTTATGTGTATTTGGAGTTGTAGTGTTTCTGTTTTGGGTATTTATTATTATGTTCTTTAGGGAGCCTAAACGTACTCTTCTTAATGATGAACAGTGTATATACTCGCCAGCCGATGGGAGAATTGTAGCAATTGAACATGTGTTTGAGGGGGAGTATCTAAAGAGAGAGTGTATTCAAGTCTCTGTATTTATGTCTGTAACAAATGTTCATGTGAATTGGTTTCCAATAAGTGGTGTTGTTGAGTACTTTAAATATCATCCAGGTAAATTTCTTGTTGCTTGGCATCCTAAATCTTCAGAAGAGAATGAAAGAACAACAACTGTGGTAAATACGGGAGTTCACAAAATTCTTTTTAGACAGATTGCAGGTTTTGTGGCAAGACGAATTGTCAACTATGTAAGTGTTGGTGACTCAAGGGTTACTCAGAATACTAAATTCGGATTTATTAAATTTGGTTCGAGAATAGATTTATTCCTTCCATTAGAGAGTGAAATACTTGTTAAGATTGATGATAAAGTTGTCGGAACACAGACAAAATTGGCAAAACTGAATAAATAGTATAAAAGGATATATAACTTTGATGCAGTGAATAAACTGGTGAAATATATTATAGGTGTAGCATTTACTGCTATAATACTATCTCTTTTGTGGTATTTTAGCAATATTGTAGCCTATATTTTAATCTCAGCAGTTTTAGCTATTATCGGAAAACCTCTGGTTGCATTGCTATCAAAGATTAAGATTCGTAACTTTAGGTTGCCTAGTATTGTGGTTGCTTTAATCACTTTAGGAACAATTTGGACTGTTGCAATAACCTTCTTTTCACTATTTATCCCACTTATATCTAGTAATGTTAACCAGTTAGCATCTATAGACCTATCTAAGATAATTGAATCTTTTACGCAGCCATTAGAGTCGTTGCAATCTTTTATTCAGGAGTTTTTTGCTGTGAAGACTAGTGCGTTTTCAATAGTAAATTCAATCACAACTCAACTCTCTTCACTGTTTAATGTTGGTGACATTAACAAGTTTTTTAACTCAATTATTGGAACAATATTCGATGGTGTTGTTGCACTATTCTCAATATCATTCATTACATTATTCTTCTTAAAAGAGGATAAACTATTCTATGAAATGGTTATTTCAATGTTCCCTTCGAGATACGAAAGTAATGTATCCAGAGCATTGGAATCAATATCAGAGCTGTTAATACGCTATTTTACTGGTATTCTTGCAGAGAGCACAATTGTTATGCTTGTATTATCTATCACACTCTCTCTATTCGGAATGGAAGTCGAAACAGCATTCTTTATTGGGTTGATGGTTGGTGTGTTAAATGTAGTGCCATATATTGGACCCCTTATTGGAGGTGGATTAGGTCTGTTTTTGGGTGTTCTAAACCCTATCGAAGGTATGGATATATTCGAAACAGTCACAATTATAGTAGGGGCGGTGCTATTCACGCAGGCAGTAGATAACTTCATTTTGCAACCACTATTGTATTCAAATAGAGTGAAAGCTCATCCGCTAGAGATCTTTATTGTAATACTAATGGCTGGAAGTATGGCAGGTGTGTTAGGGATGTTGTTGGCAATACCTTCATATAACGTTATCCGTGTATTCGCAAAAGAATTCTTCTATAACCTGAAATTAGTGCAGAGACTTACTGGTAAGATGTAAAAAGAGAGCTTTTTATTTGTCTAACCTATATGAAATGTACTATACTATATAGCATAGGGTACTATGCTGAGTCTATAATATATTGGTATTCAGTAATACTTTATGTTTCCGTAGTTATAATAGTGAAAAAAGTTTCAATTCAGTTCCATTTGTGTTGGGTGTTTACTTAAAAATATATTATCTTTGTAGGGATAATGGACAAAAGTGTGCCTATGTGTAACCTATTCTTATGATTTATGGATGATGTTCCGAGGAAAAATAGCAGCGGTATCTTATTTGAATACGATTCCGTTTATTTACGGTATAGAGTATGCAAAAAAATTGCATGCCACACTTTTATTGCGTACACCCAGCAATTGCGCAGAGTTATTTAAGCGAAATGAGGTAGATATTGCCTTAGTTCCTGTGGGTTCATTATATGATCTAGAAGATTATAAAATTATAACTTCCTTCTGTATTGGTGCTAGTACAAATGTTCGTACAGTAACTATTATGGGAAATTCTCCAATAGATAAAATTGATACGTTGTGGCTTGATAGTCACTCCCGAAGCTCTGCGTTACTTGCCAAAATTTTGTGTGAAGAGTATTGGAAAATCACTCCAAATTATAGATATTTGGACGATTACTCTGTGTTGGATGAACCCAAGGCAAATGAAGCCTTCTTGTTGATAGGTGACAAAGTGTTTGATTATGAGAGTAAATTTAAATATATTTATGATCTAGCGGAGGAGTGGCAGTTGCGAACTAAATTGCCGTTTGTATTTGCTGTGTGGATAGCTAAAGTGGGAGTTGAAGATGATGTCATTGAGAACTTAGAGATGTCACTAGCCTATGGGGTGGAAAATGTAAAAGAGGCATTAACTTATTTCGGTTATAATAATAATGGGTATGAGTATGGCTACCTTACTCGTAATATAGACTTTATCTTTGATGATGAAAAACATGTTGCACTAGATTTATTCTGGGAGAAAGGATTGAAATATAAGAGATTTATTAATCCTGGCTAAGTAGTTATTTTTATCAAGTGTAAAAATAACTCAATTAGTTAACTCATAAAAAGAGAGGTGATATGATTACGATATATCTAAAACAATATAATAAAATTGTTCGCAACGCAGATATTAATTTATTTGATGAGTTGGGATACGATGACATACTGTGGATCGATTTGCTCCGTCCAACAATAGAAGAGCAGAAAACAGTAGAGGGATTCATGGAGATCAACCTGCAAACAAAACAGCAGGTAGAGGAGATTGAGAGTACTTCTAAATATTCAGAGACGGAAAACGCAATATTCTCAAACTCTAATTTTTTCGTTCCAGGAGAGGCAGGGTTTACTATAGAACCTGTTTCATTTGTAATTTGTGAGGGTGTTTTGATTACGGTTCGAAGTTCGAAGTTCAGAACATTTAGCGAGGCCGCAAAGAAGTTGCAGATGAATTATAGAGGATATCCAACAGGGTATCATCTATTCATCTTGATATTGGAGGTTCGAATAGATTTTGATGCTGACCTTGTCGAGATGCACGCTAGGCAAATCGCTAATTTAAGTAAAGATATTAACCTGAAAGAGGATATCAATAAAGAGTCAATTAAGCGTATCAACCATCTTCAAGAGAATACAATGTTGATTCGTGAGAATATATTTGACCGTCAAAGGGTGCTATCTGGAATCTTGCGAAGTGAGCGTTTCCCTAATGATATTTACCCAAAATTGAAGTTGATGATTAAGGATGTTAACTCGCTGATTAGCCACGCTGACTTTAGTTCGGATCGTTTAGATTATTTGCAGGATACTGCGTTAGGTCTTATTAGTATTGAGCAGAGTAACGTGACAAAAATATTTACTGTTGGAGCACTCTTCTTTATGCCCCCAACAATGATCGCGAGCGTCTATGGTATGAATTTTAAGTATATGCCACAACTGGACTGGGAGTATGGTTACTACTTTGCTATCGCTCTAATGGTAGCTGTATTGCTATTTACATATCTATATTTTAGATGGAAGAAGTGGTTGTAGTTATGGTGTTGATTGTGAGTCTACTTCATTGATGTTAGTGAAATAAATTCATAGAATATAGCTCTTTAAGCGAGCTTTCGTAAATTTTAAAAGTTATATATAGTTTGTTAATAATTGAGGTTTGTATATTGTTAGTAACAATGTTAATAACTATGTTCGTAATAGTTTAATTTAAGAAGATTATGGCGGTATTTGAAATAGAAGGGGGGCACTCACTAGAGGGTGAGTTGACTCCACAAGGTGCTAAGAATGAGGCATTACAGATTTTGTGTGCAGTGTTATTAACACCTCAAAGGGTTGTTGTTAACAACGTTCCAGAGATTGTTGATATCTTGCAACTGATAGACCTTTTGAAAGCAATGGGTGTAGCGGTAGAGAAGCTAAAACCTGAATCTTATGCTTTTTGCGCAAAAGATATTGACGTTGAGTATTTAAAAACAGAAGACTACCAAAATAGAGCTATGCGCCTTCGTGGGTCAGTGATGTTAATTGGTCCTCTATTGACTCGTTTTGGGGTAGGATATATGCCAAAACCTGGGGGTGATAAAATTGGACGTAGAAGATTAGATACACATTTTATTGGTTTCGAAAAGCTGGGAGCTAAATTTAATTTCGACTCTGCGGAGAGTTGTTTCTCTGTAAAAGCTGATAGATTACAGGGTGCTTATATGTTGCTCGATGAAGCGTCGGTGACGGGTACGGCTAATATTGTTATGGCAGCTGTTTTAGCTAAAGGTAAAACAACAATATACAATGCTGCATGTGAGCCATATCTTCAGCAGTTGTGTAAGATGTTGAATAGAATGGGTGCTAAAATATCTGGAATATCATCAAATCTATTGGTAATCGAAGGTGTTGATGAGCTTGGTGGTACTGAACACACTATGTTACCTGATATGATTGAGATCGGGAGTTTCATTGGTCTTGCTGCTATGACAAAATCACAGATTACAATAAAAAATGTTTCTTTCGATAATCTAGGGATTATTCCTGCACAATTTGCCCGTATGGGGATTCAAATGGAGCTTAGAGGTGATGACTTATTTATTCCTCGTCAAGAGAGCTATCAAATAGAAAATTTTATTGATGGTTCAATAATGACTATTGCCGATGCTCCTTGGCCGGGGTTGACGCCAGACTTATTATCTATATTTCTAGTTGTTGCGACGCAAGCTAAGGGAGCTGTGTTAATACACCAAAAAATGTTTGAAAGTCGCCTATTCTTTGTAGATAATTTGATAAGCATGGGGGCGCAGATTATACTTTGTGATCCGCATAGGGCGACTGTTATTGGACATAACCACGAGATGAACCTCAGAGCAACAAACATGTCGTCTCCTGATATTCGTGCAGGAGTTGCACTTTTAATTGCTGCTCTATCTGCCGACGGAAAGAGTGTTATTCAGAATGTAGAGCAAATTGATAGAGGTTATAAAAATATAGATGGTCGATTAAACGATATTGGAGCTAAAATTATTAGAAGTTAGTAGGAGATTAAAAAAAAATATTATTATTATGAAAAAACAGTTATTATTTATTTTAGTGTTAGGTATTCTCTTCACCTGTCAAAGTGTTGGTGCAAAAGAGCTAAATTTGTTGCCATTGCCGCAGGAGTGTACTTTTAATAAAGGGCAGTTTGTTATCAGTAAACTGAAATTGCAAACGCCACTATTAGAGGCAAATTTTACGAGATTTATAGAGGAAAATGGAGGTGTTATTGATGCTGGAGCTAACTCAAAAATTACTGTTAACTTAGTTTCAGAGTTGAAAAATATTCCTCTTAATAGAGATGAAGCGTATACGTTGAGTGTCAACTCTCGTGAAGTGGTAATTGAAGCAGAGACAGAGCGTGGAGTATATTGGGCACTGCAAACACTTACGCAGTTAGTTGAAACAAAAGGTAAGCGAAAAATTATAAAAGCTTGTGAAATTACAGATTGGCCAGCATTTCGTGTTCGTGGATTCATGCAGGATGTTGGAAGAAGTTATGTATCATTAAAGGAGCTGAAAGAGGAGATAGCGGCACTTTCTCGTTATAAAATAAATGTATTTCATTGGCATTTAACTGAAAATCAGGCATGGAGACTAGAGAGTAAAGTCTTTCCGATGTTGACAGATAGTGTTAATATGACACGTTTTGAGGGACAGTATTACACAATGGAAGAGGCTAAGGAGTTAGTTGCATTTTGTAAAGCACATAATGTACTATTGATTCCTGAGTTTGATATGCCAGGACATAGTGCAGCTTTTATTAGGGCATTTAGGCACGATATGCAGAGTCCAGAGGGAATGATAATCCTAAAACTATTGATGGATGAGATATGTGAAAATCTAGATGTTCCATATATTCACATCGGTACGGATGAGGCTGCGTTTAAAAATCCTACTTTCGTATCGGATATGGTGGCTCATGTACGTGCTCACGGTAAGAAAGTAATCTCGTGGAGTCCAGGTTGGAGCTATAAGCCAGGTGAGATTGATATGACGCATCTATGGAGTTATAGAGCTAAGGCACAAAAAGGAATCGCTGCAGTTGATTCAAAGTTTCACTATCTAAATCATTTTGATACCTTTGGAGATATTGTCGCTCTTTATAATAGTCGTATCTACAACTCTGCCATTGGAAGTGAAGATTTGGCGGGTGTAATTCTTGCTATATGGAATGATCGTATTGTACTTGACGAGAGGGATAATGTAAGACAGAATAATTTTTACCCAAATATGTTAGCTATTGCTGAGAGAGCTTGGCGTGGTGGGGGAACAGAATATTTTGATAAAAAAGGAGTTATTCTCGCTGACGAGAGTAGCGTAGAGTTTAAGGAGTTCGCTGACTTTGAGAGAAGAATGTTGTGGCATAAAAGTAACAATTTTAAAGGATACCCGTTCTCATACGTGAAACAAACAAATGTTAAGTGGAGAATAACTGATGCTTTCCCAAATAATGGAGAGCTATCTAAAGTATTCCCTCCAGAGCAATCTCTAGAGAGTAAATATACATACGAAGGTGAAGAGTATGCAACTACGCCCGTTACTGGTGCTGGTATCTATTTGAGACACGTTTGGGGTTCACTTGTACCTGCTTTCTTTAAAGATCCGAAAGAGAACCATACGGCTTATGCTTATACTTGGGTGTATTCTCCTAAGCAGCAAAAGGTTGGTATGTGGATCGAGTTCCAAAATTATGGACGTTCTGAGATGGATCTACCGCCACTTGCTGGAACTTGGGATTACAAAGGGAGTAAGATATGGTTGAATGACAAAGAGATTGCCCCTCCAGCATGGAGTGCAAAACATACCGTAAGAAGTAATGAAACTCCATTAGAGAATGAAAACTGTGTGGTTCGTGATCCAATTGCAGTAGATTTGAATAAGGGGTGGAACAAAGTTTTTCTGAAATTGCCAGTAGGTAGATTCTCTACAAATGAGGTGAGATTAGTTAAATGGATGTTTACAACGGTATTTGTAACTTTAGATGGTGAGTCAGAAGTGAAGGAGTTGATATACTCGCCAGATAAAATAAAATAGTTTATAAATAATTATATAACCGCAATGCAATGTATGGTTTCAAAAGATTATACATTTGTAGAGTACATTTATAGAGATCATTAAGAATGAATAATTTCGTAGTATCAGCCAGAAAGTATCGCCCAACAACTTTTCAAACAGTTATTGGACAGTCACACATAACATCCACATTGAAAAATGCGATTAATCGTGACCAATTGGCTCATGCTTATCTGTTTTGCGGACCTAGAGGGGTTGGTAAAACTACTTGTGCTAGAATATTTGCAAAGACAATAAATTGTCTTGCTCCTGTTGAAAAGGAGGCTTGTGGAGAGTGCGAATCTTGTCTCGCTTTTGATGAAGGACGAAGTTTTAATATTCATGAACTTGATGCCGCATCTAATAACTCCGTTGATGATATTCGCTCTCTAACTGAGCAAGTGAGAATACCACCACAGATTGGAAGATATAGTGTATATATTATTGATGAGGTCCACATGTTGTCGGCATCAGCATTTAATGCTTTTCTGAAGACTCTTGAAGAGCCTCCTATGCATGCTGTATTTATACTTGCAACAACGGAGAAACATAAGATTATTCCTACAATACTATCTAGGTGCCAGATATTTGACTTTAATAGAATTAGAGTCGAAGATGGGGTATTCTACCTTAAATATATTGCAGAGAAAGAGGGTATAACAGCCGATGATGAGTCGCTACACCTTATATCTCAAAAAGCAGATGGTGGAATGAGAGATGCTCTATCAATGTTTGATAAAGCGGTGTCATTCTGTGGAACTAATTTGTCATTCAAAGACGTAGCTAAAACGCTCAATATACTTGATTATGATACGTATTTCGATATTACGAGTGCGATAATAGATGGTGATTACCAAACTACATTAATCTTGTTTGATGAGGTGTTGAGAGGGGGATTCTCAGGACAGTTATTTATTTCAGGACTAGGTAACCACTTTAGAGATATGTTGATGTGCAAGGCACCTCAAACAATTAAACTTCTTGAAGTTACTGGTTCGCTGATGGAGAAATATCGCGTACAAGGTGCAAAGTGTGATGCTAGCTCTATGTTTAGTGCTATCGCTCTATTGACTGAAATTGATGGAACGCTGAGAAGTGCAACTAATCAACGATTGAATATCGAGATAGGTTTAATGAAGTTATGTGGTTTAGGTAAAAAAAAAACTAGCGATGAGTGCTCGGTAGAGTCATTGCAACTACCTGAGTTACGTGAAGAAGTAAAACGTCCGATACAAAAAAGTTCCGAGATTAAAACCAAAGTAGAGCCAGTACAACAAACTGTTGAGAGTAAAATAGTGGCGAAGAGTGAGGTTATTGTTGAAGTTGTTGTGGAGGAGCAGAAAGAGGTTAAGGTTAGTGAGAATATTGAAAAAATAAAAGAGAAGGTAATCGATACTGAAAGTAAGAAGGTGCCTTTGCCAACTGTTAACGTATTTTCCCAATCTATCTCAGGAAACTCTATTGCCTCAATATTGAACCCAACGAAATTAGGTGAAGGTGGTAAAGCAGTTACTCCAGAGACTGTCGTAAGCGTTGATGCGGATGCACAACAAAAGATAGATAAATTTAGAGAACGTTTTTTAAAAAATCTAAATGTTGAAAGACCGAGTCTTACAATGGTCTTCTCTGAGATGAGTGTGGTGAATAATATCGTAAAAATTAATGTGCCTCACTCTACTATGTATGAGGATATTATGAGAAATAAAATAGATATTCTAACGATACTTGCATCTTCTACGGGGGTTAAAGGGTTTATTGATTTGATTGTTAATATTAAGGAGGAGGATTTGTCTAGGCGCATCCCCATAAAAGTTGAAGATAAATTAAAATTCCTTATAGAAAAAAATCCAAATATTGCGCATATGCGTAAAGTGCTAAGTCTTGAACTAGATTAATTATATTTATAAATTAGTCTTAGAGTTAATCCCTTAATTTATCACATCAAACTATATGTTATTGTTGTGAGAAATTAGGGGATTTTTTTGTCTATTTATCCTTAACATAAGTATAAAGTCGTATTTAAAATTACATCGTAATTGTTATTTTTGTAACATTATTAAATAATATAATCTGTAAATGACAAAAAATAGTTTTATAAAGCAACTCCAAAGTGAAGATTGGGTGATAGTTTTTGCTGGTTTAGCAATCTTACTCCTTGCTATCGTATTCCCGCAGGCAATGCCAGTTATGCCAAAGCATTTGACTTCAATTGATAGTGTGATGAATGCAGCATATATGTTTATGTTCCTCACTGTACTGACATTTATAACCTCAATTTCGCTAAAACGCTCAGTTAAAGCTATTGTTGCGTCAATGTTAGTTATATTTATAGTTGCTCTCGTGGCTCAACTTGTAGCTAATATTCCGATATGTAAAAAGTATGGACTAGAACCAGTGTTCTTCTCTGTGATATTTGGACTCGTAATAAACAATGTTTTTGGAATCCCAGATTGGTTGAAAAGAGGTATTCAAAGTGAATTCTATATTAAAATAGGTATAATTGCTCTTGGGTCAACAATAATATTTAGTGAGGTATTAAAAGCTGGGATGTTTGGTTTTATTCAATCGCTAATAGTTGTAGTTGTTGTGTGGTACTTCGCATTTTGGATCTCTCGAAAGGTATTTAAAGTTGACGCAGAGATGTCTACTATGTTAGCTAGTGCTGTATCTATATGCGGCGTTAGTGCGGCAATAGCAACGTGTGGAGCGATTAAGGGAGATAACAAAAAGTTATCATATGTAATATCGCTTGTTCTTGTAACTGCAATCCCAATGATGTATATAATGCCTTGGTTAGCGAACCTTATGGGGCTATCGCAAGAGGTTGGCGGCGCTTGGATGGGTGGAACAATAGATACAACGGGAGCTGTTGCTGCGTCGGGAACTCTATTGGGTGAAGAGGCGGCACAAATCGCTATTATAGTGAAGTCTTCTCAAAATGTGCTCTTAGGTATTGCAGCTTTCGCAATATCGTTAGTATGGTCGTTTAAAGGGACTAATGGGGCAGAAAGACCTACACTAGCTACAATATGGGAGAGGTTTCCTAAATTCGTAGTTGGATTTATATTGGCATCACTAATTTTTAGCGTATTTTTCCCTATCGAGGAGGCTAAAAGTATCGGTAAGATAACAAAAGGATTTAGTACGACTCTATTTAGTATTGCTTTTGTGTGTATTGGATTGGAAACAAACTTTAAAGATCTATTCAATCAAGAGAATAGAGCACCTCTAAAAGCGTTTATGACGGCTCAGCTATTTAATGTGTTTGTTACTCTAATTGTCGCTTATCTAATATTTGGACTGTTACTATAGTTCGGTGATTGCCCGTAAACGGTCTGTTGTATGAAACTTTGTAGAGTTGAATAGAGTTTTTGTGGCAGATTTTTACGGTGTAAATAATTGAGAATAAAAAAAAGGTGATCCTACAATAGGATCACCTTTTTTAAAACAGTATAGTAAATTACTTCGCCTTCTTAGTAGATACGTAACGTTTCTCCTTGATACGAGCTTTCTTACCTGTAAGCTCACGGAAGTAATAGATTCTAGCACGTCTAACAACACCAAATTTGTTGATTTCGATAGTGTCAATAAGTGGAGAATTAAGAGGGAAAATACGCTCTACACCTACTCCATTAGACATCTTACGAATAGTAAACATTTTAGTAACACCAGTACCCTTAATCTGAATTACAACACCACGGAAACTTTGAACACGTTCTTTGTTTCCCTCTACGATTTTGTAACTAACAGTAATAGTATCACCACTTTTAAAAGCAGGAATTTCTTTCTTTGCCCAAGTAGCTTCTTGAGCGATTCTCATTAAATTATCCATAGGACTAAATCTATTAAATTATATTAGAGGAATATTACGGACTTTGCTATTCGCATAAGAGATTCCCCAATTAGAGGGCAAAGATACCATCTATTTTAGTAAAAACAAATATTATAGATATAAAAATTAGATAGTTTCTTTGTAAATACATATCTTTGAGATGTAAGTTATTGTTGTTGGTTTAATGTAGAAGGAAAAAATGAAAAATAGATTGATATTTATCACTAATGATGATGGGTTTGGAGCATTAGGAATAGAAAAAGTAATTGAAGTGGCTAAGGAGTTTGGTAGAGTTGTTGTCATTGCTCCTGAGACCATGCAGTCGGGACAATCGCACGCCATAACAATGTATAGTCCTTTGAGTTTAAGGGTTGTAAGTAAGTGTGACAATGTTGAGATATACGCGTGTAATGGAACTCCTGTTGATTGTGTGAAGATGGCATTTGACCATGTATTGGTAGATGAAAAAGTAGATTTAGTTATATCTGGAATAAATCATGGTTCTAACTCTGCGATTAATGTGCTTTACTCTGGAACTATGGGGGCAGCAATTGAGGGTAGCTTTTATGGCTGTCCAGCAATTGGCTTTTCGTTGCTAGATCACGATCTTGATGCTGATTTCTCGGCTTCGCAGCACTATTGTAGAGAGATTATCGCTAGTGTTATTGATGGGGATGTATCATCTTCTTTGTGTTTGAATGTTAATATCCCTAAGGGAGAGTTGGAGACTATTAAGGGGATTAAAGTTTGTCGCCAATGTAAAGGGTTCTGGAAAGAGAGATTTGTGTGTCGTAAAGACCCTAGAGGAGCAGACTACTTTTGGTTGACAGGTGAATTTTTTAACGAAGAGCCTTTAGCAGAAGATACGGATAACTGGGCGTTGTATCACAATTATGTCTCGGTTGTACCAATTCAGGTTGACCTTACAGATTATTCGAAGATGAGTTCATTACAAAATATTCTGAATTCAGACATATAAAATTTAATAACGTATATCAGTTCACTGCGACCACGCAGCGCTACCCGCGGAGGGCAGTTCTGTCTGTGTTTCATAGAACTGTCTACGACGTGAAACTTTATAAAGTTTCATCAAATTTTTAATGATTTATATCAGTTCACTGCGACCACGCAGCGCCGCCCGCGGAGGGCAGTTCTGTCTGTGTTTTATAGAACTGTCTACGACGTGAAACTTTATAAAGTTTCATCAAATTTTTAATGATT
>CAMRBL010000029.1 GCA_947040435.1 uncultured Rikenellaceae bacterium | reverse complement strand
TTGTAGGTTAATTTCTCCCGACTATCATAAAATCAAAATCATAAGCAACGGAACGGGAATCCATCCCACTATCGAATAATCCGACTATTACATAATCCGGTTGTTTATCAAGAATTATTCCGTGAAGTTTAACCCAATTCCAACTAGAACTCTTTATTGGTGTGGGTGGAGGCATGAAATAATCAGTGTGTCCTAAATTGTGTGTAATTTTATATTGGCCATCGATGTTGTTGTATTTTTCAACATACCATAATTTAGCCCCCCACCATGTTTTTTTAGTTGCAAGTTTTGTTACCGTCCCAGCGCACAGTACCCCAGGTACATCGAACTTTCCTCCAGTGTGTTTGAAGTTCCCCGAAAAATTAAAAGACCCAAAGAAATTAGCCACCCCTTTAAATGTCTTGATTAGATAATTTCCGCTCCATGCAGTATGTTCATAGTTCTCCGTATTCCACACTGTCATATATCCATTACGCCCCATTTCTGTGCGTTTAATGGTAGAGGAAAATGACATTTTAGCACCTGAAACTGTGACTTTAAAGTTTGGAGGCCTGACATCTCCGACGTATGTTGCAGTAGCTTGTAATATATATGTACCCTTTGGTAAATTTGAGTAAGTTCGTTTTATATCCTTACTATTGATATGTATTGTATTATTATGAAAAGTACCCATAAGCTCAATAGAACCTAAGTACTCACTACGCCCAGTGCTACCAATCAATGAAAGATTTAGTGTCCCACCGTTGAAGACACTCGAGAATGAGCACGCAATAGTGATTTTAGCAATCATTGAGAATGTGGCGTTCGCATTAGTAATTTTTAATGTGCCTGCAAGGTCAAAAGTTTCTGCATTTTTTCGAATAGCGGTTGTGACATTGACACTAATCCCTCCTCCACCTCCTTGAAGTACTGAGACAGATGGTAATGTCCTTTTTGTGAGAACAATACCATTTTCGGTTTTTACTGTATTCTCATTGCCAATAAATATATCACCATCTGCGAGAACCTTTATATCCCCAATCTTAGCACCATCTTTATCAATTACCACACTGCTGTCTTCCGTTTCTAATCTATCAAAAATAATTAGATTAGTATTGATGTAACCACCTTTAATAATTGTTGTTCCAGCTTGAGCATTAGCAACCATATTGTCATAATCAACATATCCTAACTCGTGAGCAAGTTCGTTACGTGCATCTATTTTAGCCGAATTAGCCTTGGTTGTTGCATCGCCAGCCGCTGCCAAAATAGCATTATCCTTAGCCTTTACTGCAATAGAATTAAGCAACTTAGTACGTTCAGTATAATAGTTCTTAAACGTGGTGCGTAGGGTGCTCCCGTTTACCTCCCAGTCAGTAGTTAAGGAGTTGAGGTTTGTTCCTATTAATGACTTCAATGCATTGTATTTAGCTGTGTAACTATCAATGGTCTCTATATCCACCACAAATGAATTAGCTTGAGCAAGATTAATACTATACTCCACAAGTATAACATCATACTCTTTTTTTAATGCAGGTTTCTCGATGGCAGAGATTATATTATCGTCTGATAACTTAGCGATAGTGTTATTTGCCGAACCAGCGGATGTAACAGCACTGTCTGCGGTTGCTTGTGCCTTAGTAATTGCTGTTTGACTCTCATTCCATCCGTCTACATTCTCCAAACCACCAGATCCACTTTTAAAGACTATTCTACCCCCAATCTCGCCACTTTTGAGATCGAAATATGTTTTGCCATCTCCAGATACAATTCTATCCGTTGTTATTCGCCCAGGTAGTACCTCTGTAAATCCGTATAGTGAAGTGTAACTTCTTGCACCATCGTATTCACTATTCAATATACCAACGAGTAGATAGTAAAATTCGACTCCTTTCATTATGATAGATTCATCAGAGAGCAAAAACTCTCCATGATACACCGATTCAGGAGTCAACGTGGTGCACGATTGAGTAACCTTAGCATACAACCAATATTTAGTTGCAGGGGTTAACGTTTGTGGCGGTAGATCTGGTAAGTTCCAAAACTTATACTCACTAGCTTTATGTTCTGAAGACACACTATTGATCCCCAGTGATAGATGTTGAATAACACCTGCTGGAGAAGTCAAAATCTTTGTCTCTTTATCGTACGTTACTTGGTGTCTATTCACAGGAGGTAATGTTGGTTCTGGCTCTCCATCAATTACTGGTGCAGGCATATTTTCAACGAACTGAAACTGCAAAGCCTCATCCCCAACTAACATAGACATCGTCTGCACAGCTACGGGATTAATACTATTAGTGAAGTTGTCAAGTAGCGACTCCTCTAACATACTTATTGTCTCCTTTGCATCTCGATACCTACGCTTTGTGAACTGCAAAGCCTCTTTGTGCTTGTTATCTACAACGACCTCATTAGTCTCTATCTTTGCAAGGTCGGATAATATACTTGTTGAAGCAGTTGCATTTGAAAGCTCTATTGTTGGAGCGTGAGGGTTGTTGATACTCTCTTTGATTCCAACGATTCTAATTTTCGTCCCCTCTGTATTAAATTGATCGTCTCTAAATAGAATATACCCACCAACTCTGATCTTA
Source organism: uncultured Rikenellaceae bacterium (assembly GCA_947040435.1). GTDB lineage: Bacteria > Bacteroidota > Bacteroidia > Bacteroidales > Rikenellaceae > CAMQVY01. The sequence continues at coordinate 15,811 of CAMRBL010000029.1, read as the reverse complement.
CTTCTAATCCCTAACTCAACATCCCCTACGTCATTAGTTTTGTCATACCAACGCCTTTTGGCCCATATACCATCAAGGTCTCCCGTAAATGTAAACTGCGGGTTTTCATTCTCATACAGATACCTTGCAGCTTCACGATACATATCCCACGAGCCACCACTCTGTGTAGCGTTGTCGCAAATATATTCGTCGGGTAACATAGAGTTAAAAACGGCATATTTATCCCCCTCGACATCTCCTACTGTTGCTTTTGGTTTGAATGTTTCATTTGGCATCATAATACCATCATACTCTTGGGGCTTGATTTCAAATTTTCGTACTAGTTTACCATCTTTGGTATCATGGATATATTTAACTTCAAACTCCCTACCTGCAAGCATTCCCGATTGAAAGATAATAGTCATAGTCTCTCCATCAATAATGTATTTTGTGAAATCTAGGTTCTCTGGAATAGAACTATCAATGATGTCATAGAAACAGTTCTTTTCGTCAACAGTCTCAACACTAGATATACTCCCTACCCTCTTTGGGTATATTTCCGAGCAATCCAAACTACCCTCATTGTTAAATACAATATCCTTATTGTACCTCTGTATTGATAAACCATCGGCAGATGATATGTACTCTCTATCCTCATAGATTAGTCGTTGCTCTTTGGGCAACAACAACTCTTTGCTATGATATACGTTGTAGTTGATGTTTCGCTCGCCACCCTGCACAAACAACACTTCAATAGGGTTAGAGTCACTATAATTTGACCGCCCTACTCCTGGCTTGAATCCATTTCCCCTACCATAAGAGAGAGGCAATGGATCAGGCTCTCCATCTTTGCCCGTGTTGTATTCAACCTTACAGATGTTTACTGTTTTTCCGTCAATCTCCCACTCTGTTTCAAAAGCATCTGCAATCATATTCAGAGCATCATCACAGTTGTTGTGTGAGTACGATATTGTCTTCTCAACTGCATCAACAACCTTTCCCACCTTCCAATCCTTATCCACATCTCGCTCATTAAGATTATCTATGAGTATTTGCAAGTGCTCCTGAGGTTTAGCGGTAAGAGAGAATTTTAGCTTTGTGAACTTGTCACTTGTCTTCTCTCTAAACTTATACTTCCGAAGCTTTGCATATGCACTCTCCAAAATCAGCGTGTATTCATAGTACTCTGTACCTCTCTTTTTGAAGTTCTCAGGCTTCTCAAGTGTGTATATCAGCCCCGAGTTCTCAGGGTACTCAACCCATGAACCCACAGGAAAGTCTATGAAACTCGCAAGATTGAACTTTAACGTGAGGCTATCTTCTCCTTTTAACCTACGATCCCTTGTTGAACTATCAAGGATATCGTAGGTTAGATTGTATGTTTGATCGGCGTAATGTATTGTCATAACTCTATTTTTTCAACTCTATGTATTCACTATAAGTTATCTTACTATATGGATTTTTAGAGATCACCTCTTGTCGTATGGCTTTAGTTCCCCACTTGATGAACCAAAACTTCCGAGGCACTCGGTGCACAACCTGAACAATAGTATCTCGACTCTCTATCTGTACATCAAAGTTTAGATTATCGCTCGTGCACCCCTCAAATCTTAACCATTGATCTTTATAGCTCATACACTTGATCGTGTCTAATACCGCACCATTGCGCACTATAACGCTATCTTTGAAGATGGTTTTAAACTCATACTTTGTCTGCGTTACTGTTGTGGATGCAGATTGCAATCGTTTGACCTTAATGCGTAGATCATCACAAATCTCTACAAGTTCAGACTTACTATCCTCTAACTCACTAGCTCTGAGGGTCAGTCGCTCAACACTCGCAACTGAGAGTCTGTTTTGTGTCTCGTAGTAGTATGCTTTATCTAGGAGAGTGCGCTGATTATCGGCGAATCTATTGCGCTCTCGTTTGATGCTGTTACAGCTCTTAATACTAACCATCAAAGAGATGACTAGTATTAAGAGTGTATAGCTTAGGAATCGGCTCATAGTTTCAACTTTTGATTGCGATTTGGTGATGGCTTAAATGATACATGAATCCAGGACATATCCTTTTCGTCGATGAGCTGGTCGAACTCCATACCCTCTAAAATCGCGAACAATTTTCGATTGCCCTCCTTTGTTCCGGTTGTTATGTCTACCGCTTGACCTGTCATGTGCTGGCTAGTTCTTGCACCTCCTACACGTTTATTGAGAGCCTCACAACGATAACCACTATTTACAGTTATCGGCTTACCATAGAGATCTCGAAGTGGTTGTAGTACATTTTTGACTAGATTTGTAAGGTTGTCAGTTACATCTTGTGTCGGGACGTTCTTTACACCTGTACTCGTTGCGCAAAGCTCTGCGAGTGAGAAATTTTTACTTAGTTTCATTTTCATTATGTTTTAAAAGGTTTTCGATTACTGCTTTTGCCATCTTTGCATCCGACGCTTTGATTACCTGCTGAAGGATGTTTTCGGAGATATTCATCGCATCAATAATGCCGCTCTTTTTCTTCTTGAAGTTCTCTCGCACTGAGCGGAACTCAACAAGTACAATGCTAATAGTGGCGATCATAGAGACGTAAGGCAGTTCATAGAATGGCAGTAGTGACCCCACAAGGTCAATGAGTAGTGCCATGAGTTGGAAACGCCAGTACTCCCCAACCTTATTAAATGTCTTGCGAAGTCCGCTGCTGTGTATGCGTTCGCCTTGTGCCTTTGCCCCCTCGACTCCCGTCCAGAAGTCCACGAAGTAGGCGATCAGTGGGATGATCCATAAGGCTAATACTATTATCGCCTTGCTGTGTAGCTCTGTCAAAATTTGTTCAATCATTATTTAGTTGGTTTAAAAGGAATTGTTTATAAAACGGAATTGAAATCAGCTATACTATTTCCAAATGAGGTAGGCATTAATTTTCCAGTATAAAACCCTATAAAATCTAACTCTCCAGGATTAGGTCTATTCTGCCAAACATTTACAAAAGAAGCATTACTATGAAATACATTGTTAACAAATTCAAATTCTACTATAGTACCTGCTCTTGCTTGAGATTGTAAATGAATACTTGCACTACCATTAGAGCTACATATTGAATTTATTAGTGAAAACTTTTGTAATCCGACATAAGTTATATTTTCTGCGTCATGTATATATAATGCAACATTTGCATCTGAAGTAAATTTGCAATTTTTAAGTATAACATTACATCCTCCTCTCATTCCCATGCCTATTGCAGCATGATAATAACTATGTACATAACAGTTTTCTATTATTAAACTGTTATTGTAAAGGGTATCTCTTTCTACGTGTATTCCATATGGTAAACTACCTGTCGGAGGTACTAAGGCTTGTTCTGCTATAATAGTTAAATTTTTAATAGCACCTGCTCCGATTAAAAATGGAGCTAAAGAATAATCTCCTTTATTGTTTTTAACAATTGTACTCAAAGGATCTATTCCTATAAAATATTGTTTTTTATCCTTACATCCTAATACTACTTCATTATCATAAATCCCAGGATATATGATAAATGTAGTTTCCGCAGGCTCTGAAGCACTTGCTTCTGAAATAGTAGCATAATCACCTTTACCTGACTTATCTATTATAATATTTCTACTCCCTGCGTTACTTGTTACTAATTTTTTAAAAGCAGATGTTTGTATTATACTTGGTGGAGAAATGATATTAAAACATGTTTCAGTTGAATCCCATGTAAAATCATTACTTAAAGTTAATCTAATTTGAGGTATATATTGATATAAATCGCCTGCTATGTCTTTAGGTGTAAGTATTATAGTTTGATTTCTTGATGCTGTATTTACATTAAGATATTCATAATTTGAATTCATAGTAATATTGCCGTTACCATCAATTACTGCTAACTGTAATGCAACTCCATTCAATGCAGGAAATGTAGGACTATTCCAACCTAATGATTTAAATATAACATGCTTATCTGTAATTACAGCTAGACTAGCATCATCTACATACAAAACTTCTAATTTATTTATCTTCTTAACAAAGAAAATAGGAACACCTAATTCATTATAATATCCTAATTTATTTTGAATTTTACTACTTAAAATCGAACCATTTAATGTGGAATCTAAGATATTTGTTTTATAATATCCTTTATTCACTTTAATTCCTTGGTTATTAGAATTAATCCCAGAAACAGTAGTAATTAATTTATCCCAATTTACAAATACTGTTATTCCAGATTTTGGTAAATTACAACTTTGAAAACCTGTAGGCCTATATTCAAGAAAAAACGTATCATACACTTGTTCCAGTACGGTATCAGTCCTAGTGTCAAGCAAAGAAAATGAAAACCCCCATCTTCCATAAGGTTCATCTGCTTCTACAGAATTAATTATAACCTCTTGACCATCTAAACTTTTTGGAATTCGTATATCTATTATATACTCATTAATCATCTTTAAATATCCACTTTGAGGCAATATGTTAGATGTTGAATAAAATACACCTTCTGACATAGTGTTTTGTATCCACGCAGTAGGAGAAGTCCATACATTTAAAGATGTCCCTATAAATGTAATTGTACTCCAACCCAATATGCTATAATACTTACCTGTAAACCCTATAGATCTATCTGAATTAGGAACTACTGAAAGAGCTTCAGTTAATGTATAAGTTTGTAAAATATGGTTTTCACTGTATTTCGTAGATATGTTAACTAAAGAATCATAAACAGAGGTGGTATTAATAACAGTTTTATCCCATTCACCAACACTATTATTCGTAAAAATAACTAGCTCACCATCGAGAATAACAGCCCCGCCAAAATTAGCATAAGTCCCAGCCTCAGAAGCCAGATAAAAAACATGACCATCTGGATTTGTGATTGCGACTGTATTAGGCACGGCAACGCCTGCAAATTTAGCGTGCTCCCCTAAATTATTTATGATAGCCAATAAACTACTTTGTAGAATATCTCCAGTGATACTCTGGTTTCCATTTGTGTGTATTGCTTGTATTACTCCATCCTTTAATTTTTCCCAATTTCCCATTTTATTATCTTTTAGTTCGCTTATATTACATAAAGGAATTTGTGTCAAAATCATTACTAAAACTTTTGACATCAGACATTCGTCTGTAACTTGGGATCTTCTTTATAATCGTACTATCTTCAAACTCTATATCTACCGATGCAAGGGTTACAGACTCCCACGTAAGTGATATTAATGTATTTCGGGCACTGTACTTCTTACCATCGTACGACACTACAACATTATCGCATAATTGCATCACACGTAGTGCGTCACATATATATTCGGGCACTAGAATATTAAAGATATGTGTTTTCTTGCTCACTTGCTTTTCGATGAACATAATACCATCCCTCACTTCGCCCTCTTCCTCCATCTCATACGTTGGCTTACAGAGAACACTAGAAAAATAGAACACTCCTCGGTAGGGATGAGTAAAGTCTATCTCTCCATCGCCGTAGCTAATATTACCATCATTCCAATACTCTAATTTTAGTAAGTGTCTAACGTCATCTACTGCGTTAAACACTTCAGAGTACCACGTCTCGACTCCATCCGTCATTCGTAGATAGTACATACCTATGGGCATATTCACAACAATAGGTAGAGTGCCATTGTAAATAATTATATCATATTCATCAAAGCTCTTAATACACAATCCATTATCTAACATTGCTCTAGTAATATTAGATACCTCACTACCGTTAATGTGCATTAACAATACATTTGTTATTTGCTTGTTGTGTCTCGATTCTCGAACTATTTGAAATGGGAGGATCATGCGCTGTTGTGTAATAAGTTGATATATTATACCCTGCGAATATGTTTTACGATGATTTTGGTGCTTTATATCTCCGTAAAATGGCAATGGACTAAAATTATTGTTATTACTCATCGTCTGTCTCATATTTTAATGTTACCTCATTCATTCTAGTACTTATCTTAGTTGTGGCCTTATCTACTTGTCCCAAGCCGAGATAAGTTTTAATAAGTTTTTGAGGATCCACGTCAAAAGGTGTCGGGTACTTTACCTTCTGCGTTTTCACCCTCTTTACTGTTGCTGCTAGTACCTCATTACCATTTATCTTTACATGCCTGGCTGGTAGGTCATACTTCCAGTACTTAGGTTGTAGGTTGATCCACGATAGGTAACCGTTCTGCATAAGTAGTGGTTTGCCATCAAACGTTTGTGATACAAACGGTAATACTTGTGTTATGAAAAGTTTTTGTGCTGCAAAGAGAACAAAGCCACTAGTTGATATTTCTGATGGATTTGTCAATACGTAATCTACATCTGTTGTAAAGTCAGAGATAGTAATATCTTCTATTTGTCCTTTATTCACATAGCGAGACACCATCTCAATAGGTTTTCCAGCAAAAGACTTCGACACTTCATCTTGCCATTTGAATTGAAAACGCTCTGGGATATCTTCTTTTTCATATGAAAACTTACTAGTGCCAAATCCCCACGGTTTATCAGCACGAGTACACATATACGTCGTTAAGTCTATCGCGGTCTGCTTGCCTGCTTGACTATAACTACCTCCATTATTAAACCACTCTATATGTTCAATCTTTAACTTCCCTCTGTCAATATGCCAATAGCACTTATAAACATCTCTAAGCATCTTAAAAATTGACTCTAGTGATGTGTTGTATACCTCATCACTATCAATCTTACCTCCTCTAATCAATAGCCCTTTAGGATATATTAGTAGTGTAACTTTATCATCTCCCGATATTGGATTGTCATCAGCATATAAGAAACGGGAATGCTCTATTGTCGGCTCGTACGATATATTTGGTGAAACTTTAATTAATAGCTCCTTGATTACTCCCGACAATGTATATGTACTGATTGAAAATGGACTTCTACCGCTCTCTTCTTGTGTCGTTTCCACCTCTAAGTTTTCGGGAATATACCACACACTATCAGCATCCCATTGACTTTGACCTATTGGATGCCAGTTTGCATTTTGTTCCGCATAGTACTCTCCATTGGGTGCTTTGCCGTATTTAGTGGGCTGTGTTGTCGTATCTGATTTTATGACAATACTACCCACGTTTATACCTATTGCTCTACGGTAATTACTATTATTAGCTACAATATCGTTCGCTGAAATAGCAGAAGTACCGATATTGTTAAATGTTTCCGAATTAAGTAGGTACCGAGTGTACACAGGCTGAATTGATTTGCCTATACTGGTAATATTCCCCGAACTAGAGGTGTCTGAACTAAAAGATAGTACTTGCAGTGGATCTGGGTCTGGATGTATATGCTTATTAAAAAATTGTGATTTGTATAATTCAGTATCATCCACCTTACTTTTTATAAAAAACTCCCACCCACTTTCAAATATTATACCAACCTCATACTCTACCAAAGCTCTACATATGTAATATCTGCCATTGGTATGTGTGTATATATTTACACTCCTATTACCTTCATAATCACCTGCAATATCGGAAGGTGTAGCATCTCCAGTAACTGAAATTTGTGTATTTGGAGTTGCCGAAAAGTGATAGCCTGCCAATACTTCTACATCCTCTACTTTTTCGCAATTTTGCTCCCAGATACTACCACCTAAGAAACAGGAAATAACATCATCTCCTGAAGAGTAAATTTGTAATAATGGTCTTTTCTGAATCGTCAAAATCTCTCTTTCGGGTGCTAGCTGCATTAAATCATACTCTTTGTCCATATTTGACAGTATATCGTTGTATTCATCGACAACCTCAAAAGGAGTAATTATATTTTTATCATCTAAATTAAAATCACAATCAATCTTCATAAACTTTGCAGAGAGATAGTGTTGCCATTCAGTATTAGAATCAAGCCTATGAGTATATTTTAGCTCAATCTTAACATTGAAAACAGTGTCAAAAGGGGATTCAGTTATCATTTTGTAGTCACGACCTTGGAAGCGAAATTTGCCCGACAATTTACGTCTAAAAAATTGTTGTCCACTCTCTCGCTCTAGTTCACTTGTGACATCATCACCATAGATGGGATGGACCTCTATGAAATCTAAACTTTCATCTTGTGCGATACTATACCTGTACTTTAGTTGCATGTTATTATCCTTTTGCGGTTTTTATACTGAATTACCCTACGCCCTTGGCTGTCTGTGTATGTATTGCGTTCTCCTTGTTTTACCAATGTTGAGATACCACGCTCCAATCTCCCAAGATTAATATTAGGGTTGTTGGTGTGCTGAACATTCAATCCAATACTAGAAAATACCCTAGAAAAACGATCCTCAAACACACCCTTATTCAAACTCTCTACGATTCTAGGTAGTTGCTCCTTATACTTAGATGTATTACGTCTATTAATGACGATTAGAGCCTCTCCACCCTCTGCTTTTCTATGTTTACCACTCTTAGTAGTGCCAATAGATATGTCATTACCACTAGCATGAGATCCACCCTCGAGGAACTCCATTCCACCCTCTCCGTATTCTTGACTTTGTGTGACTTCTTTGGCCTTTACCTTAGACATTGCGAAACTTCCCCACATCGTAGCAGTTGCGGCGATTGCAAGTGCAGCACCTATAAAGGGAACACCTGATAACGACTTCCATAGATTGGCTGTTGCTGTGATAAGCGATGTTGTTTGCATGGCTGTATCTAGTGCTTGTTGTCGTTTTACCGCATCCTCCTTTATCTTAAATGCCTCTTCTTGCTCTTTTTGGGCATTATTTAACTCCTTCTGCGCTAACTCAATATTGTGGTCATAGCCTTGGCGTTGCGCCTCCTGTTCACGTATCAAAGCCTCTTCAGCTCTCTCAACTCGCTCATCTGTCTTGCTAATTTGTGCATCTGCCAACTGAACATTTGCATCTAGTATCTCAGAGATATGAGAGAGAGCATCTCTTGTAACCTCATCCATCGCTTGTTCGTACTTGCCATCCTTACTACTCAATCCCAATAAATCATAGATGTTATGGCTCTTACCATCATCTTCTGCTTTCGCCATCTCCTGATCTATCCCTTTTATGGTATTTTGCATAGTCTCAATTTGTACATCTGTCAAATTTCCCCCCATCGACTTATTGAGTTCAATTATTTTTAGAAGTCGTATCTTCTCAGCATTTAAGGAAAATGCCGCCTTTTCAGCTTCAGTTCTCTTTAATAGATCAAACTCTGATTGTGCCAAATCTTGTAGTGCATCAAACTCAGACATTGCAGACTGTATGGCAGGACTGATTCCTGCATCTAAATCTTTCCCTTTTATATTGAATTTATTATTAATGTCAGTTGGATCTAATTGCTGTGATTTTGGTTTTAGACTATTTTGCAATAATGCAATTTCTAACTCTTTACTCAAAAGTTCTTTACGTAACTTCAATTCATCCTTAGACCCCTCTTTTAGCCCCTCTAGCCTTAAAGCAATACCTTGTCTTTGAATATCTAGTTGTTGCAGTTGTTGGTCTTGATCTATTTTTGCGAGCTCTTTACTCTTCTGTTTTTCAAGAGTTATTATCACTCCATTAATAGACTCTTTGCCCTCTTTATTTAGATTCTTATCAGTTAAGAGCTGGCGTTGAAGATCTTCAATTTGTCGATCATAGGTGTACTTAACCTGCTTCTCTCTTTTGATGAACTCATCTTTCTCTAGTTTCAATACCTCATCTTGGTACTTTCTATTGAGCGATATAGCCTTTACCCTTCTTGTATCAGCTATTTTTAAGGCTTTTTTCTGAGCATCTTCAATTTCTTTTTGTTCTTCGGGAGTTAATGAAGAATTAACAAGTTTATTCACCTCTTCAATCTTTGGAATCAAAGTTTTTAAGTATTCAATTCTATCGTCAATCTCTTTTTTTTGCATATCATTTAAAAAAAAGCCATTTAGGGAGCTGTTATTTAGTGTGTCGTACTCCAACTGCAATTTATTAATTTCAGTTTCAACATCTTTAACAGATACCTTATTTATTAATGCACCTGTTATGTCAATGTCAAATTGGTCCGCTTCGTATATTTCAGTCTTAATTCGCCTCTCTTCTTTGAGCTTTTCAATATATGCATCTTGTTGTTCTATCCTCTCATGTATAGGGAGGTGAACTAGATCTCTTTGTGCTTGCCTTGCCAAATCACTCTCTTTTGCATTGCTTGCCATCAATCCCAATATATCAGCCCAAAGTTTCTTTACAGAGATTAGTGCATCCGTAGTCCTTGCTTCAAAAAATTCACTTTCAAATAGATCGGATTTATATCTAGCTATCTCTTCATTCACACTTAGAAGCTCTTTTCTAATTTTCTCTATTTCGGTAAGAACTATCTTAACATTATCGCCAGCCGCCAATATTTCAATAGCCGCACCTCCTGCGTCCTCTCCAGCACTCTTGAAGACGTCAGCGATCACAGTTGCATACTCTGTAGAGTTTTCTGAAAATGCACTAGTTTTTTTAGCAATATCCTGTATAACTTCAAAAACCGTTTTTGATCCACTTTTTAACTCTTTTTGTAGCTTAGTGCCCGACATCCCGATTCCCTCTAACGCCTTTTCAGCTATTGGAGTCATTTCGGAGAGACTGATAGTTGCCTCTTTTATCGCATCAATACCTTTATCATCATAGATACCTGCTCTATTAAATTTAACTATCAAACCTATCAATTCATCAGTATCTAATCCTGCCCTACGTGCAAATGTAGAGTATGCTTTGAGTTGCTGTGTAAAATCCCCTGCGGAGTCCGCACCCGCAATAAAACCTTTACTTATAGATTCCATTGCCTGACTATGAGTGGTCCCCATCTCCTTTGCTACTGCATTAACTGCAGTAAGAACATCTTTATAATCCTTATTAAACATATCTGCTGTAGCTTGAATTTCACTACGAAGCTTCACCAACTCTATACCAGACAAATCAGTGAACTGTTTAGTTAATCTAGTTGACTCTATTAGCCCTTTGTTATAGTCAAACCAAAATTTAAACACCATACCAGCCCCTGCAATGCCAAACATGGTAATAAATACAGGATTAGCCATTAGTGTCCAAAGCGTTGCACCAAATGCTTTGATACCTGTTCCCATCTGGGTGAGCGAACCTTTAAGACCCTCGCCTGAACTAGATAAATCAAGTAGAGAATTGCCGAACTCACTATTTATACCTAGTGCGTTTCGTATTCCATCCTCATATTTTGCTACACTTAAAGTACTATTGCCGGTGGACTTTTGGGATTTATCCATCTGCTCTCTCATCTCCTTAGTCTTGGCAATGAACTTCTGTTTCGCCTTACTGCCCTCAATTTCAGCATCAGTCATTCTATTGATTAATACTCTATTCCTAGAGTATTCAGCCGACAATCTATTGTATGATCCCTTTGCAGATTTATTGATTTGAGCAACTAATTTATTTTCATTGTTATACTCTGCTTGTTTTACCTTCAACACAGCAATCTGTTTGGCTGTGTCAGACATAGAGAAATTGAGCTGCTTTTGAGCCTTTGATAACCTTTCGGCATCTGAAACAGCCTTACGAGTAGCATTCTGTTGTTCCTCCGTGGCATTGGTGTTATTGTTCAACGCCTCCTTTAGCTCCTTAGCCTCCTTGATGATGTTATCATAGGTCTTTTTAAACTGAATTTCGAGTTTTTCGAGTGCACTGATTGCATCCGTAATAGAGCTGTCGGACTGTACTAAGTCGCTATATTTTATTGGGTTATTATTCTTACTCATCGTCTTCTAGTTTGTAATTTCTCATTTTTAATATACTCCTCTAGCACCTCCTTTGCGATATAGAACTCTTGTACTGTTAACTCCTTGGTATTGATCCCGAAATGTTGTGTCATCGCTAAACACATCTGTTCGAATGTTTTATCGTGCTGTACCTCCGCACTACATGGACCATAAAAGATCTTAGTAGGGGAGAGCAAGAGCATTTCATCGTCAATTCTCCCAATCTCTATACTCTTGCTATCTCCACATATAATTCCATCTAATACTAGAGTAGTTCTACGCTTGAGATTATCAAAGAATTGGATTATTGCCCGATCATTTGCAGGGTTAGGGAAATACACATTCAACTCTTGGTGTATTTTTTTTTTGATCGACTCCATCAACTGAGTCAACCATCCAACACTAACCAATAACTCTTTAGAAACAATTATCAAATTTTCATCTGATAGATCATCTAGCGGCTTGCCATCTATATCCGCAATTAGAGCAATAAACGCAAGGTGTTTTGCACATATCTCTTTGTCTATAAGATAGAGTGCTTGACGCATATTCATAAGCTCATTGACTGCATCATTGGGGCTTGATTGAATGTACTTTACTATGCGGTCAATACGAACATCTATATCTGATAGATCACTACCGATACCGCTATCTATAAGCATAAATTTGTTATACTTATGAAATCTTGTAATTGGTAACTCCTCTATTGAGTCATATACCTTTAATGTATGACTTCCTACTTTTATCGTTTTCATGGTTACATATTTATATATGTTATTACTCCGTTAATTCTTGCTCCTGCATATGGTTGCATTCTATACTGTGTATGTACTTCTTTATAATCAAACTCCTTGTATATACTCCTTCCCTCTTCCTGTATCGTCTCAATGATGAGTGAACCACAACTATACGTAATAGAGTCTAAGGCATTAACAATCTCCATTATAACCCTCTCCGTATCTCTTACTTCAGGTAATACAGTATTAAAGTTATACCAGAAGACAATGGAGTAATAGCAACTCATTGAGCTACTTTGTTTATTGTATATCTTTGGGTCGTGTAATAAGACAAAAGAGAAATTACCTAGTTCATCATTAGGCAGTAGCTCTAAATAATTCTCATTATCTCTGTATATAGCAGGATATTTAACCTCTCTACCACTCTGTGACTTACGTACCAACACATCAGCCCTTCCATAAGCTGAATTGAGCCACGACAAACGAGACTCTAAACCTCGCCTTAGCTCATATATAACTTTATCAAATCCCGATAAATTCCCCATCTACAATTCGTTTTTTATCTGCTCCAGTAGAGCATCGTATATGTAACTCCAAATTAGCTCATTTTGATTCTCGTATGTCAATCCTAGAATCTGCCTGCCGTATCTCTTAATCAACTGCTCGGTATTATCATCAGTGGCGATGATCTTAAAATAGTTATCTGTTATCTCAAGGTCAAATGAACGATGAAACTCTCCACTATCCCTGAGTGTTACTCTATTTGTTGGCTGTCCCTTGGATAGCTTAACAGAGATAGTGAACTCTTGATACGGTTTATAGTCCATGATCTCAACACCTAGATTGTTGATCCCCTGCTCATATAGTTGATCCTCCGTATTCATATCAAGAATAATCGCCTTCTCATCGTTGATAACTATTGATATGTAGTTACCTATGTTCTTATTGATTCGTTTGAGAGCTTCTATCTTGCGTGTGATCACATCCATCTCCTAAGTCATTGAACCAATAGAAATTCCGTAAATTCTCTTAGGGATACACTTTTTACCAATAGCTTTGTATGCCATGTCTAACCGATGAACCAATCCGCTTTTTTTCATACTCGCAGAGTCTCCATCTAACTCATAGAGCAATTCTAGTTTACTTACATTTTGAGTAGATCTACTGATCCTAAAATTAGGATTGTACGCGAACTCTCTCAGTAGGTCAACCGCTACCTGCTTACTTATTGTATCGGCAAATAGCACCTTTTGACCAATGATATGACTCGTAATATCTTTGGTTGTAACATCACGGCCATATAGCGTGTCAATGACTTTTATAATACCTGCTTTTGTCTTGAGTGTTAACCATTCACTGAATGCCTTATCTCCTTGATCTGGAGCTACTGACTTTATATTATCAAGGGTAAGAAGTGGGTGCTCATCCTGGAAGTACTTACCACTTTCACTTAAAGTTAAATCTTCAGCAATAGTAAATTTGTGAATGTCACAGTTCTCTCTCCAACCTACCAGCCCGAACAATCCATCTCTTATTTCATCAACTTTATACATATCATTTTAATTAAAAAGGGAGAGAGTGTAAGCTCTCTCCCTTAATTTGACATAACTATTAAACTATTGCAGCATCTTTTGTATGAACAGGGTTACTCTCATTATTCGCAACGACGACTTGAATAGCTGTCGGATTACTGCCCTTAGCTATTACTGCCTTGGCTATTGGGCTAGCCTTTGTATTAGGATCACTGTTGTAAGCTGTTATGAACGCCACATTCACGGCAAAACCAAAGTGATCTACAACAGTACGCTCAAATCCTTCAACGGCCTTTCCAAATACGCTAGACTCGTCAGAGATTCCAGGATAATAGTATGTACCTACTGTCATTCCTAGCTCTGGAATAAATTGACTACCCCATACGTGACCATCAGGTAATACAGTTCCGGTAAGACAGTCAGGTTCAATTTGTGTTAATAGACCTATACTACCATCTTGCACTGAGAACATAGTTGCGGAGTTTTCTGCCTCATTAACAACTCTGTTCGAGAAGTGGAAAACTTTATCGTCATACTCTAGTTGTTTATTTATAGCGTTAGACATTCCAAGTTGAGAGAGTTGTTTTGTAAGACTCCTAACCCCAGTATTACCGATAACGTGTATCTGGCTATAAAAGTCATCTGCCTCATGTATAGAGTTTAGGTCACCTAGTAGAGTAGCTCCTTGCAGTCCACTAGCATTGATCTGATCTCCTGTTGTTGGATAGTCTAGAGGATTGTTGAACACCTTAGACTTGTTGGCCTCCAGTTTAGCTATTGCATTTGTATCTAACAGTGCTGCCGCCTTATTGATAAACGCAAAGTACTTCTGTGCAAAATCCCTCTCATATCCAATTTGATTTATTCGGTATTGAGATGGAACCATTGTAAGACCCCACGATAATGTCATAAATGTAACTTGAACCATCGCAGAGGTATTCTCATACGGTGTAATTGTAATACTCCTCTTATTACCTATTGTAATATTAGGATCATTATTAAGTACTGGGATCTGTAGCTTTGTTCCAATAGCTTGGAGTGCCTTTTCTCGTAGTTCAGGTGATATCAGACTCATTGGACTATTGGACATAGCTAAAAAGGCATCTAACGCCCCATACCTACTAGCTCTATTCTCCCAATTGTCTAGGTTTGCATTAGCGTAGGTATTCGTAATAAGTGTTGCAAGTAAGCTCATAATTTCTCTTTTTAATGTGTTTAATTTGTGTTCGTGTGTTTATAGTGGCAATTTGTCGATACCATACTCTTTAATCAAAGTAGTGGATTGATCTAAATACTCCTTAGTTCCGCTCGCTACACCTTCAGCCATCAAGTGTCTATGAATAATCTCATTTGCCTCCTTCTTGTTCTTAGCCGAAGATAGACTAGTTACAGATATTACTGTGGTATTAGTTGAACTAGCTCCAGTTCCTGCCCCTTTTTGAGCTACCCCTGTGTCTATAATATCTTTTAACTCACCATTTAGAAGATCTAGACAACTAAATGGATTGAGTCCATTAGCTGGATTGTTCCTAATCTGCCCTTTTGCATCTCTAAACACTAATGACTTGACACCATCACTCTCAATCCAATCAGGAGAAGAGCTTTTTAGTATGTTAGCCTTAGCAGAAGATATAATAATGCTCTTTACACTATCAGGGATTTCAGACTTGATTTTTATCTGGGCGAGTGCCGTACTAAACTCACTTTCAACTTTTATAGCAGTAACTTGCTGTTTGTAGTCACTTCCTTGGTCTGCTATGGTTTTATCTCTATCAGCTAACTGTTGCTGTAGTTGGGTTGTTAATGAACGTTGATCGTTCAACTGCTGCATAGTTACGCTATCCCCCTTTTGCTCAATATCTAACTTCTGAC
>CAMRBL010000028.1 GCA_947040435.1 uncultured Rikenellaceae bacterium | reverse complement strand
AGATTAAATAAATTCATAAGTGACTCTGGTTTCTGCTCTCGAAGAGAGGCAGATAGATTGATCGAGAGTAAGAAGGTTACTATAAATAATAGAGTTGCTCTAATGGGCGAACGTGTATCGTCTGGCGATACAATCAAAGTCAACGGTAATCTTATCGAGAACACTACTGAGATAGTATATATAGCCCTAAACAAACCTGTTGGGATAGTATCAACAACAGACCCTTGTGAGCCAAACAACATCGTAGATTTTGTTAATTACCCGACTCGAATATTTAATATTGGGCGTTTAGATAAACCATCCGAAGGGCTCATACTACTAACAAATGACGGTAATATTGTAAATAAAATATTAAGGGCGGCTAATAATCACGAAAAAGAGTATGAGGTCGTTGTAAATAGACCTATAACCGATAGCTTTATACAGAAAATGGGTGCTGGAGTCCCTATTCTAGGGACTACGACTAAACGTTGTAAGGTGACTCAAGAGGATCGATTTAAATTTCGTATCATCTTAACCCAAGGTCTAAATAGGCAAATAAGGCGCATGTGCGAGTTCTTAGACTATGAGGTTGTGGCTCTAAAACGCGTTAGAATAATGAACATAAGCCTCAACAAACTTCCAACTGGACATTGGCGATTACTGACTTCTAACGAAATAGAGGTTCTAAACAAGAGCATACAAGGCTCTGAGGGCGGTGAAGTTGCATCTAAAAATGCTGGAGCAAAAAAGAAACCTGCTCCGAGTATATCCTCTAAATTCAACAGACCAAAACCAAAACCACGCACTAACTCATCAGCATCGTCACGAAAGAATACATCAAGAAAAAGATATTAATATATTTAATAGTATCTACCAAATGACCCTACTATTCACCCTTCATAAATGGTGACGTAAGATTTCAAATGGCAGATATATTTTACATAAAAAGCGGAAGTGTATCTCTACACTCCCGCTTTTATTTTTACCTATATAGTTGTTTACTATCCTAAATATGATTTAAGTAGTTTACTACGTGATTGGTGTCTAAGTCTGCGAATAGCCTTCTCTTTAATCTGTCTAACTCTCTCACGAGTAAGTCCAAATTTTTCACCAATCTCTTCAAGCGTCATCTCAGAAGAACCAATTCCAAAGAAGTACTTAATAATCTCCTTCTCTCTATCAGTTAGCGTTGACAATGCTCTCTCAACCTCCGTTCCTAATGACTCATTAATCAACCCTCTATCAGCATTTGGCGAGTCAGAGTTGACTAATACGTCCAATAGTGAGTTATCTTCACCATCGGCAAACGGAGCATCAACCGACACGTGTCTACCAGATACTCTTAGTGTATCAGAGACTTTCTCTTTAGGAATATCAAGTGTTATAGCGAGCTCCTCCGCAGATGGCGCACGCTCATGCTCCTGCTCAAAACGAGCAAATGCTTTATTAATTTTATTGAGTGATCCTACCTGATTAAGCGGCAGTCTCACAATACGAGATTGCTCAGCAAGAGCTTGTAGTATAGATTGTCTAATCCACCATACAGCGTAAGATATAAATTTAAAACCACGAGTTTCATCAAACTTCTCAGCAGCTTTAATAAGACCTAGGTTACCCTCATTAATAAGGTCAGGAAGGCTTAGTCCTTGATTTTGATACTGTTTAGCAACCGAAACAACAAATCTAAGATTTGCCTTAGTAAGTTTTTCTAGTGCCTCTTGATCCCCTTTCCTAATTCGTTGCGCTAACTCTACCTCCTCTTCAACTGTGATCAAATCCTCTTTTCCAATCTCTTGAAGGTACTTATCTAATGATGCGCTTTCACGATTTGTAATAGATTTGGTAATCTTTAATTGTCTCATTTTTTCCTCAACCTAACTTTTTAAATTTATAATAAAAGACCTCGACTCCTAAATAATAATCGAGGTCTTATTTTTGCTATTAAATGAACGTCTACTGTACTAGAGAGAAACTTGCACCTCTCCCATTGGGGTAAATCCCATCTATGTATGTTATACTATCTGTAACCCTTGACAAGTCATTTACAGATCTTATTTGGGTATCGTTTATTTGTGTAATTATGAATCCTTTTTTAATTCTTGCCTTGCTGATAACTCCCACATTTTCGATCTCAACAATTTGAATACCACCTCTAATCTGGAGTGATTTTTTTTGTTTCTCAGAAATATTGGTGAATTTTGCTCCTAAAGCATCGAAACTATCACCATCTCCTCTCTTTAGCAACTCAGCCTTTCCACTCATATTACGTAGGGTAACATCAAATTGTTTCATTTTTCCGTCTCTTTTTATCGAAAGTTTTACTTTTTCATTTGGACGGTACATTGCTATTGTCTCTAGGAGTTGTGATGTTGATGTAATTTCATCACCATTTACTTCGACAATTACGTCACCCTCGACAATTCCTGCATCGTGTGCCGCACCGTGTGGGTCAACATTGCCTACATACAATCCCTCCTTACTATCTATATTGTATCTCTCGCCAACTTCGGCAACCAACTCGTCGTTTATCTCCATGAATGAGAGACCTAACATAGCCCTTTGAACCACCCCATACTCCTTAAGGTCTGTAACTACTTTCTCTACAATTGACGAAGGAACGGCGAATGAATACCCTGTAAAACTCCCCGTAGGGGACTTTATCATTGTATTGATACCGACCAACTCTCCACCAGTATTTACGAGTGCTCCCCCACTATTTCCGGGATTAACTGCTGCATCTGTTTGAATAAATGACTCTATACGAAATTGACTGGGAATCATATTCAAGTTCCTAGCCTTTGCACTTACGATACCTGCTGTTACGGTTGATTTAAGGTCAAAAGGGCTGCCAATTGCCAAAACCCACTCCCCTAGCCTAAGATCATTAGAGCTACCAAATGGAATTGTAAATAGATTCTCCGCATCAATTTTTATGAGAGCAATATCTGTTGTTGGATCTGCACCGATAATTCGTGCATCATACGTTGAACCGTCATTGAGCGTAACCTTTAATTTCGAGGCATTCTCAATAACGTGATTATTAGATACGATGTAGCCGTCTGAAGAGATTATAACTCCTGAACCTCCTGATTTTCGCTCTTGAGGTTGCGGAGTACCATAACCTTGCTGTGGCATGCCAAACAACTCAAACAGAGGGTTTTGTCCCCCTTGTCTACCATATTGAGGCTTTACCTCTTCAATTTTCTCAATATTCACCACCCCTTTTACAGCATTCTCTGCTGCATAAGTTAAATCGGGATACTTTTGCTCTGAATACGACGTGAAGTGGTTAGTTGCAGACGACGTAAAAGGGTTTGGAAGTTGAAGTATAGATATATTCTCGGTCTTCAACATAATTACAGTGTATGCAGTTGCACCGCCTGCCAATATTGCCGCAGCCAATACAAAAATAAAAAAAAATACTCTTTTCATAATGTTTTTATTTAGTTAATTTTAAAATCCAAAATGTAAAAGTTTATACCATATATTTGAATCATTTATTTTAATCTGTATATTTATAACGACCAGACTCTACAAATTATTATTAAAAAACAACGAAGAAAACGCAAGTTTTCAAAGAAGCAGTGGTAAACTTCTTTAAAAACTTGCGTTTTCTTCGTTGTGTAGAATATAAGTATTTTACTTTACGTGAGCAAATCTAGATACATTCTCTAAGTAAGTTTCAATATCCTTATCACCTCTTCCTGAAACAGTAAGTACAACTACATCTTCAGGTTTGAATTTTGTATTCTCTAAAACAGCCAGTGCGTGAGACGACTCAATTGCAGGAATAATCCCCTCCAAACGTGTCAATCTAAATGCAGCAGCAAGAGCCTCATCATCTGTAATAGCCTGGATCTCGACTCTTTTTTTGTCAACTAAATTAGCATACATAGGTCCGATTCCAGGGTAATCTAACCCAGCCGAGATTGAATATGGCTCTGCGATTTCACCTTTCTCATCTAGTATAACATAACTTTTATATCCATGAATAATGCTAGATGTACCCAACGTTAGCGTTGCCGCAGTCATACCACTATCGACACCTTTTCCAGCCGCTTCAGCCAAAATTATATTCACATCAGCCTCATGTACATGATGATATATCGTACCCGCCGCATTACTACCTCCACCAACACATGCAATAAGGTAGTTAGGATTTGAGCGACCAGTCTGCTCAAGAAGTTGAGCTTTAATCTCCTCACCAATAACAGATTGCAGTCTGGCAACCATATCAGGATATGGATGAGGACCAACCGCAGACCCTAAGAGATAGAACGTATTATTCTCCGACTCTATCCACGCCTCAAGAGCTGCATCGACAGCATTTGTCAAAGTCATAGTACCACTGGTAACAGATATAACCTCTGCGCCCAACATTTTCATCTTCTCGACATTTACATATTGACGTTCAATATCCACTTGTCCCATGTAAATCGAGCACTTCATATCCATTAACGCACAAACAGTAGCAGTTGCAACACCATGTTGACCAGCACCCGTCTCGGCAATAATATGACTTATACCCATATACTTTGCAATTAGAATCTGTCCGATTGCATTGTTAATTTTGTGAGCACCCGTATGGTTAAGATCCTCTCTCTTTAGGTAGATATTTGTATTATAGTGAGTAGAGAGTCTAGTTGCGCGATACAGTGGAGATGGTCTTCCTACGTAATCTTTTAATAGCTGTTTAAACTCAGCTTGAAACTCTTTGCTCTCAATAATTTTCAAATATTGAGATGCCAAATTATCAACGCATACTTTTAGACTCTCGGGAACGTACGCTCCTCCAAATTCTCCATAGTAACCATTTTCATCTACATGAAAGTTTTCCATCTTTTTCTTACTTATAT
This sequence comes from uncultured Rikenellaceae bacterium, assembly GCA_947040435.1. Taxonomy (GTDB): domain Bacteria; phylum Bacteroidota; class Bacteroidia; order Bacteroidales; family Rikenellaceae; genus CAMQVY01. The sequence continues at coordinate 13,925 of CAMRBL010000028.1, read as the reverse complement.
TTTAAAATACGACTATTTACTACAAACACTTAATACTACTCAAGTCTACGTGCACCGTCACCAATAACAACGTCAATAATACGAGGAGTCACTTGGAATTCTGTTGTATATCTACTCTTAACTTCATCTATGTAAGAGTCGTATGTAGCGTCGTTAACAACATTGATAACGCATCCACCAAAGCCACCACCCATCATACGTGCACCTAAAACGCCATCTGTTTTACGTCCAATAGTAGCGATAAAATCTAGCTCTTTACAACTAACCTCATAATCCTTACTCAAACCATCATGAGAACCAAACATTTTTGATCCGAATAGAGCATAATCACCATCTTTCAACGCCTGACACCCATCAATTAATCGTTGGTTCTCCTCTATAACATAGCGACAACGACGATAAACCATCTCATCCATCTCTGCTCTGTATGTATTAAGCATATCCATTGAGACATCTCTCAAAGACTCTATGCCTTCAGCATGTTTTCCGATAATTGAAACACCAACTTCACACTGTGCTCTTCTTACATTGTACTCCGAAGATGCAAGAGTGTGCTTCACCATTGAGTCTATCAATACTACCTTATATCCAACAGGATTAAAAGGCTCAAGAACGTACTCCATAGATCTGCAATCAAGTCTAATAACCTTACCTTTCTCACCAAATAGAGATGCGAATTGATCCATTATACCACACTTAACTCCGATATAATTATGCTCTGTCATCTGTCCAATGATAGCAAGATCCTTACGGTTCAATCCTAAATTGTACACTTCATTAATTGCAAATCCAGTAACACACTCCAAAGCGGCAGATGAAGACAAACCAGCACCTAGAGGTACATCGCCACCAAATACACAATCAAAAGCTGGAACAGTAGCCCCTCTTTTTTTCATCTCTTGGACAACACCATATATGTATGATGCCCACTGCTCTTGGGGCTGTTCACCATTCATATCAACATTTACTGTTGCGTCATAGTCAACAGAGTACAATCTACTTAAAGTACCATCATTTGGCTTTATAGCTAAGTATATTGATTTATCAATTGCTCCTGGGAGTACAAAACCTAAGTTATAGTCTGTGTGCTCACCGATTAAATTTACTCTTCCTGGAGATGCATACAATAGTGCTCCATCTCCATATCTTTTTTTGAACTCTTCTTGAATTTTAGTAATCATATTAATTTATTTTAAAGTTTTATAGTTTCTGGGTAAATTATATTAGACAAGTATAGCCCCTTAGCTGGAGCTGAACCGCTCGCCCTAGATAGATCTTTAGCGATTAATATCTCTTCGAATTGATTAGGCGAAAGTTTTCCTCGACCTACATCAACCATTGTGCCAACAATAGCTCTAATCATGTTACGAAGAAATCTATCTGAACGAATTGTGAATGTCAATTTATTAGATGAATCAACGACCCACTCAGCGTGAGTGACGTGACATATATTTGTTTTATTATTAGAATGCAGCTTACTAAACGTCGTAAAATCTACGTGTTTCATTAGACTCAACGCAGCAATATTCATAGCCTCAACATCCAGTTCCCTATAATATTGCCATATTAAATCTCGGGTAAATGGGTCTTTGTGCGGTAGCATATAGTATTTATACTCACGACTCAAAGCGTCGAAGCGTGCGTGCGACTCTTCAGACACTCGATATACTTTAGATATTGCGATGTCATGAGGAAGAATAGAATTCAGGTGGTACACGAAAGATACAGGCTCTTCGATTGCTCTTTCGGAGTCAAAGTGAGCAACATAAAAAGATGCGTGAACGCCGCTATCAGTTCTTCCTGCCCCAATAATGGAGATCTCATGACGTAATAACTTCGATAACGACACCTCTATCGTCTGCTGCAATGAGGGGGCATTATTTTGTCTTTGCCACCCATTATAAGCAGTACCCTTGTATGCTAATTCTAAAAAATAACGCATAAAAATATCTATCTAAAATACAATTTCCTTTAAGTCTTGCCGTTGACAAAGATAATATTAAAAAATATTAAAAAAAGTTTTTAATTAAATTTTATTCATCTTATCTCAACAAACCATATCAGTCCACTAAGATAACAAATAAAAATAACATTCACAAATAGCAACTATCTATTTAGAGCAAATCTATACAAAAGTGGTGAAATATAGCCTTTTAGAGACTACATATAAACAAGATAAACTACTAGAGTGAATTTAAACTCTTTTTGAACTAAAAAAAAGATTAAAATTTCCTTAAAAACAATGTTTTCTTTATTTATTTAGCGTAGAAATACAACACAAAAGATTACCTTTGTAGTTAAGGTATGTTTTAAATAGCAAAATAATATAAAAAATATAAATATATGAATGTAGCGTTAGTCGGATACGGCAAAATGGGCAAGGAGATAGAGGCAATCCTAGTAGAAAGAGGGCATAAAGTAGCTCTTATTATAGATATGGATAACGCCTCAGATCTTAACAGCAGCAACTTAAAAGAGAAAATGATCGATGTTGCAATCGAGTTTTCTGCACCTAATGCAGCCTTCAACAACGTAGTTAAATGTATCGAGGGCGGAGTTCCTGTAGTTTGTGGAACTACTGCGTGGTTAGATAAATTAGAGGATGTTGAAGAGCTATGTGAGAGTAAGAGTGGCGCATTTTTCTACGCTTCAAATTATAGTATTGGTGTAAACTTGATGTTCAAACTAAATGAGAATTTAGCGAAACTAATGAATAACTTCCCTCAATACGATGTAACAGTTGAAGAGGTACACCACACACAGAAGAAAGATGCACCTAGCGGCACAGCAATAACTATTGCAGAGGGTATTATCGAAAACTTAGACAGAAAAGAGAATTGGGTTGGTGAAACGACAACAACTCCAAATGAACTAGAGGTGCTAGCTGTGAGACGTAGTATTGTTCCCGGTATCCACACCGTAACATATGAGTGTGATGCTGACTCTATCACACTAACACACAACGCAAGAAGTCGCAAGGGATTCGCTTTTGGTGCAGTTCTTGCAGCTGAGTTTATCAAAGGCAAATCGGGAAGTTTCTCAATGGATGACCTACTAAATTTATAGAAAATGAAAACATTTTTCAGTAAAATATCTCAAACGTGGAGTAATAAGTGGGTCAAACTATCAGTATTCTCTATACTATATCTACTATTCGTAATATGGGTAGGTAATTGGTGGCTGGTAATTGGCTTCGCAGTGATATATGACATATATATCTATAAACTGATGTATCGTCTATTTTGGAAAAAACACATCCAAATTAAAGAGAAGAGTAAATCGTACAAAAAAGGGACAGAGTGGGTTGAAGCTATTCTATTTGCGACAATCGTAGCGACACTTATTCGTGCACTATTTTTCGAACTATACGTCATTCCAACATCATCAATGGAGAAGAGTCTTCTAGTTGGAGACTACCTGTTCGTTAGCAAAGTAACATACGGACCAAAAGTACCGAATACACCAATCGCATTCCCTTTTGTACACCACACAATGCCATTTTCACAAACTACTAAATCATTTTGTGAGGCGATTAAATGGCCATACAATAGACTTAAAGGTTTTGGAAGTATTGAGAGTGGAGATGCAGTTGTATTTAATTTCCCCGCTGGAGATACCGTATTATTAGAGAATCAATCTATAACATATTACAATGTTGCGAGAACGTTTGTCGAGGAGTATGGCGATAAAGGCTACGAGATGTTAAACAAACAATATACTGTTATTAGTAGACCTGTTGACAAACGTGAAAATTTCATCAAACGTCTAGTTGCAATGCCTGGAGACTCTCTTCAAATAATAGAATCAAAACTATTAATAAACGGAGTTCCATTTAACGAAAGGGTTGGAGTGCAATACGACTACACTATAATCACAAATGGAACACCTATAAGCAAAGCCGCTTTCGAAAGACTGGGAGTTGCAAATGACGATATAGTATCGAATAGAAATGTTTATAGATTACCACTCACCAATGAGATGGCAGAGAAGATTAGATCGTTTTCTAATGTCGTAGCTATTGAGAAGTATGAGCAGAGTGGTACGAACACCTCTGTTTTCCCTAACTCAGATAAGTTTCATTGGAATGAGGATAACTTTGGACCACTATGGATTCCAAAGAAGGGAGCTACCGCACAACTTACCCTAGAAAATCTACCACTCTTCACTAGAGTAATTGAGATATACGAGAATAACAAACTAGAAGTTAAGGGGGGTGTTATCTACATCAACGACCAACCCGCAACGGAGTACACATTCAAGATGGACTACTACTTCATGATGGGAGACAATAGACACAACTCAGCAGACTCACGCTTTTGGGGTTTTGTTCCTGAAGATCATATTGTAGGTAAGGCGTCATTTGTATGGTTATCACTAGACAAAGATAAAAGTTTCCCATCTAACATAAGATGGAATAGAGTACTTACGAGTATCAACTAACATTTCGATTGTGGCAGAGGACAGTTATAAAACAGTTAAATCTCCTGCATATGCTCTATACAAGGAGAAAGGTAGTAAGTTTTTATGTTATGCCTACCACGTTGAAAGTGTTGAAGAGGTAGCTGAATACTTAGAGGTACTACGTAAGAAGTACTACGATGCAACGCACCACTGCTATGCATGGCGAATTGGTGCAAAGGGGGAGCAATTCAGAGCGAATGACGATGGCGAACCCTCTAGCACTGCAGGCAAACCGATCTTAGGTCAACTATTATCGAATGAGGTGACCAATACGTTGATTGTAGTCATAAGGTACTTCGGCGGGACAAAACTCGGAGTTGGAGGATTAATCGTTGCCTATAAAGAGTCTGCGGCGGCTGTGATAGAGGTTAGCGAAATAGAGGAGCGGACTGTTGATGCACATTTTGAGATAGAGTTTTCCTATTTCGTAATGAATGAAGTTATGAAGTGTATAAAAGAGTTACAACCAAATATTATTAAACAAGAGTTTGACAACTTATGTAAAATGACACTCTCCATCCGAGAGAGTCGTGAATCTATATTAAGAGGCAAGTTAGATAATATAGAGGGATTAAGTGTTAATTTTTTAGGATATTAAATAGGAGTATGGAGAAGAAAAATTTAATTTCAATTACGGATTTCTCTAAAGAGGAGATTATCCGTATTACTGAATTGGCTGCTGATTTTGAACAGAATCCGCACCAGAAACTACTAGAAGGCAAGGTAATTGCGTCGTTATTTTTTGAGCCCTCAACTCGTACTCGACTAAGTTTTGAGAGTGCAATGAATAGACTAGGTGCACGAGTTATTGGATTTTCCGACACCACTAACACAAGTGTATCTAAGGGGGAGACTCTTCACGACACAATTCTAACCATCTCTAACTACTGCGACATGATTGTCATGCGCCATAGCTTAGAGGGTGCACCGAGGTACGCTTCGGAAGTATCAAAAATTCCAATTGTCAATGCAGGTGATGGAGCTAATCAACACCCATCTCAGACACTATTGGATCTATATTCGATCAAGAAGACCCAAGGAACTCTCGACGGCATCAAGATAATGATGATTGGAGATTTAAAGTATGGTCGCACCGTACACTCGCTGCTTGAGGCACTTTCACACTTTAACGCTGAGTTTATTTTCGTCTCACCAGAGGAGCTTTCTATGCCTATGGAGTATAAGAATGGGCTTACAGATAAAGGTCTTAAATTCACTGAGAAGAGGGAGATTGGCGAGGAGATAAACAGTGCTGACATTGTCTATATGACTCGCGTACAGCGAGAGCGATTTACGGATCACATGGAGTATGAGCGCGTAAAGAATGCGTATGTACTACGTAACTCAATGCTTGCAAATACGAAAGAGAATATGAGGATACTACACCCTCTACCTCGTGTCAATGAGATAGATCCAGATGTAGATTCGAATCCGAAAGCATACTATTTTGAGCAGACAGAGAATGGAGTATACACACGTATGGCGATTATTAGTTACCTACTAGGTGTGAAAAAATAAAAGACGAGCATTATGTCAAAAGATAAAAAGGTACAAGTTACTGCCATTGAGAATGGTACAGTTATAGATCATATTCCTGCGGATTCGCTATTTAAGATTGTGAGGATCTTACGCTTAGAGAGCGAGATAAATAAGGTTACATTTGGAACTAACCTTGAGAGCAAGGTTATGGGAAAGAAGGCAATTATAAAGATCAATGATCGTTATTGTGAGCAAGAGGAGGTTAATCGTATTGCGATTATAGCTCCGATGAGTATTGTAAATACCATCAAGAACTTTGACGTTGTCGAGAAGCGCAAGGTTGTTATTCCTGATAGTATTGAGGGTTTTGTGAAGTGTGGAAACCCTAAATGCATCACAAATAATGAGCCTGTTAAGACTTCGTTTTCAATAATAAAGAGCGAGGATATTACATTCAAGTGTAGATATTGTGAAAAAAACACATATCAAAGTGAGATGATTTTAATAAAATAGTCTTTCATACTAGACTTTGATATAAACACCACACGTGGTCAAGAGCTACGTGATCGCAGGAGACAAAACTTCTTTAAGAGAGCTTATATCATCTTAAAGAAGTTTTGATGCAATATCTAAAATAAGTTGCACCGTCGGGAGAGAGTTTCATAAAACTAGAGAGTACAACCAATAATGAAAAAAGAGAACAAAGGTAATTCGATACAGATAAAGGGAGCAAAGGTACATAATCTTAAAAACATAGATGTAACCATCCCCCACAATCAATTGGTTGTAATAACTGGACTATCTGGTTCGGGGAAGTCTACACTCGCTTTTGATACAATTTTTGCGGAGGGTCAGAGACGCTACGTTGAGAGTCTGTCTGCCTATGCGAGACAGTTTCTTGGTCGTGTTGACAAACCTGATGTGGAGTCCATTACGGGCATTGCACCTGCAATTGCGATAGAGCAGCGAGTGAACACTAGGAATCCACGCTCAACGGTTGGAACATCGACTGAAATTTACGACTATATAAAGTTACTTTTTGCCCGAATCGGAAAGACCTTCTCTCCCGTATCGGGACAAGAGGTAAAGATCTACTACGCGAGTGATGTTGTAGAGTTCATTTCGACCCTTAGAGACGGAGTGCGCATAATGATTACAGCACCATTGAAGTTAGACATTAATCAAGGGGTCATTGAGAAGTTAATGACACTAATTAAAGATGGACTGCAAAGGGTCTATGTCAATGGCGAGACGCATCTAATTGAGGATTATCTCCCGATGATAGGCGACACGACACCTGATGTAAATAGTATTCATATTGTTGTAGATAGGACAAAAGCCTCTAACGATGAAGAGCAACTTAGTCGCATATCTGACTCTGTATCAAGAGCTATGAAGCTTGGAGATGATGTATGTTCAGTTGTGTGGAGTGATGATGATGGAGTTTCCAATATTCGTGAATTCTCATCTAGTTTTCAAATTGATGGTATAGAATTTCAAGAGCCTAGTGAACATCTCTTCAGCTTTAACAACCCATTGGGAGCGTGTCCAACGTGCGAAGGATATGGCAAGACTACGGGAATTGATGAAGAGCTAGTTGTTCCAGACAAGACAAAATCTATATATGATAACGCCATTGCGTGTTGGAGAGGTGAGACGATGAAGGCGTGGAAAGACCAATTGATAATGAACTCATCAAAGTTTGAATTTCCAATACATAGACCATATTACGATCTAACTGCGGATCAGAGGCAACTTATTTGGAGAGGTAATGAGTTCTTTAATGGACTTGACGATTTTTTCAAGTTTTTAGAGGGCGAACGCTATAAGATTCAATATAGGGTTATGTTGTCTCGTTACACTGGAAAAACTATATGCCCTGAGTGTTGCGGAAGTAGGTTACGAAAGGAGGCAACATACATTAAAGTACAAGGACTTGGCGTTGGAGATATAGTTAAAATGCCAGTAGAAGATCTCTTAAAAGTGGTTGAAAATTTTGAGCTAGACAGCTATGATTCAAAGACTGCGGAGAGAATCCTAATCGAAATAACCAACCGTCTACAATATCTTATTGATGTAGGGCTTGGATACTTAACGTTAGACAGACTTAGCTCAACCCTATCGGGAGGAGAGAGTCAAAGGATTAATCTATCTACCTCATTGGGTAGTAATTTAGTTGGGTCACTCTATATACTAGATGAGCCAAGTATAGGTCTGCACCCAAAGGATACGAATAGACTCATTAAGGTTTTGAAAAACCTACGAGACATAGGAAATACAGTTATAGTTGTAGAACATGAGGAGGAGATTATTCGAGAAGCAGACCAAATCATTGATATAGGACCAGAGGCAGGATACAATGGAGGAGAGGTAGTCTTTAGCGGAAACATTAAAGATCTCATTAAGAGTGGGAATACACTCACTTCAGACTATTTATGCGGGCGCAAAGTTGTCTGTAAGGAGAGAGTTGTCCGACAATCAAAAGGGAGTATTTCTGTCATAGGAGCAAGAGAGAATAACTTAAAAGGTATTAACGCGACATTTCCACTGGGTGTTATGACTTGCGTTACGGGAGTGAGTGGAAGCGGAAAATCAACCCTAGTCAAAGGGATACTATACCCTGCAATACGTAGGGTTCTATATGAAACGGGGGCAAAACCGGGAAGTTTTGACCAACTGAAAGGTGATGTAAACTCGCTCAAATCAATCGAGATGGTTGACCAAAATCCTATCGGTAAATCCTCAAGATCTAACCCCGTTACGTATATCAAGGCATACGACGATATTAGAAAGTTGTATTCCGAGCAACCATATGCTAAACACAATTTGATAACCCCATCAAACTTCTCATTCAACATAGAGGGCGGAAGGTGTAATGAGTGTCAAGGCGATGGTGTCATAAAGATCGGCATGCAATTCATGGCAGATGTTGAGTTGAAGTGCGAATCATGTAATGGTCGACGATTTAAGGATGAGATTTTGGAGGTTAAATATAGAGCCAAATCTATATATGATATTCTTGAACTGAGCGTAGACGAGGCGATTACATTCTTTAGCAAGGGAACAGAGTCTGTATGTAGTAAGATTATAGAGAAATTAAAATCGCTACAAGATGTAGGATTAGGCTATATAAAACTAGGTCAATCCTCATCAACTCTATCTGGAGGAGAGAGTCAACGTGTTAAACTAGCGTCATTCTCTCTTAAAGATCGTAGTAATGGCGATACTATGTTCATATTTGACGAACCAACAACTGGACTACATTTTCACGATATAACCAAGTTACTAAAGTCATTTAATGCACTTCTAGCCAAAGGACACACAATAATTGTTGTAGAACATAATATGGATGTCATAGCGTGTTCCGACTGGGTTATTGATATTGGGCCCGAAGGTGGAGATAAAGGAGGAAGTATTATGTTTGAGGGATCACCGCAAGATTTAGCAAAGTGTGAAGATAGTTTCACGGGGCAATTTCTTGCAAAACGAAATAAAGCGTAAAAAAATAGGATGGAATTTTATACATATACACTGCCAAATGGAATAAGATGTATCCACAAGCGCACCAAATCACCAATTGCATACTCTGCACTAACAATTAACACGGGAAGTAGAGATGAACTTGACAATGAGTTTGGGATTGCACACTTTGTGGAACACTCAATATTTAAGGGCACAGAAAAACGAAAAGCTCACCATATCAACTGTCGACTGGAGAGATTAGGTGGAGAATTAAATGCATTTACAACGAAAGAGGAGACTGTTATTCACGCAACAACACTCAAAACTGACTTTGCTAAAGCCGCAGAGTTGATCTCAGACGTTATGTTCAACTCAACATTTCCAGAGAAAGAGCTAGATAAGGAGCGAGAGATAATTATTGATGAGATCAACTCATATAAAGACTCACCTGTTGAGAGTATATTTGATGATTTTGAAGATTTAATATTTGCAGGATCATCCTTGGGGCACAATATACTAGGATCTAAAAAAACGGTTAAAAAATTCAATCAAGATAAACTAAAAGAGTTTACTTCGAGAACACACAATACCGATGAGATGGTCTTCTCCTCTATTGGGAATATGTCTCAACGAAGTTTTGAAGCTATTATAGAGCGTAATTTTGGGATAATCCCAAGGTGTGACAGAGCATTTACTCGCCCACCAGTAGAGGCAATCAATAGCTTTAACACAACAGTTAAAAAATCTTCTCATCAAGCAAATTGTGTAATGGGCAACCTTGCCTACGCACTAAACGATAAAAAACGAGTTGTACTAGCACTTCTAACAAATATACTTGGAGGTCCTGCAGCTAACTCACTCCTGAATATGAGTGTTAGGGAGAAAAACGGACTATCCTACAATATTGAAGCTACGTACACCCCATTCACAGATACTGGATTAGCTACCATCTACTTTGGTTGCGACAAGGATAATACAGACCTTTGCATTGAGCTAGTAAACAAACAACTTGATGCCATAAAGGCTGGAGAGTTAACAGCAAGACAACTCTCAATGTCTAAAAAACAGTTTGTAGGACAGATGACAATAGCAATGGAGAGCGATGAGAGTTATATGTTGGGATCTGCAAAGAGTTTCCTTATATATAATGACGTTGATAGCAATGAGATGATATACAAAAAAATAATGCAAATTACCCCTACGGAGATAGTGGATGTTGCCAATGAAATTTTTAATGACCTTTCAATTTTGATCTATAAATAATGGATAGCAAGTTAGATAAATATATAGAGAACCACACCTCAAAAGAGGAGGCTTTACTCTCGGAGTTGGATCGTGAGACACATCTAAAAGTTGTACAACCTAGAATGTTATCGGGTAATGTACAGGGTAAGTTACTTAGGATGTTTGTTCAGATGTTGTCGCCAAAGACGATACTAGAGATCGGAACTTTTACGGGATACTCTGCGCTGTGTATGGCTTCGGGATTAGAGGATGGTTCTGTAATAGATACCATTGAAGTTGACGATGAATTGGAGGGAATCGCACAAAGTTTCTTTAAAAAGAGCGAATTTTCAGATAAAATAAACCACCATATAGGTTCTGCACTAGACATCGCACCTAATCTAGGAAAATGCTTTGATCTAGTATTTGTTGATGGAGATAAGAGAGAGTACCCCGAATACTACAAGATGCTTATGGGTGACGCTCCGTACACCACTCCGCTAGTAAAGAGTGGGTCAATAATTATGGCAGATAATATTCTTTGGTATGGCAAGGTTGTAGAGCCAATACACCACAATGATAAGTTTACGATGGGTATTGTTGAGTTTAACAGCATGGTACAGAGTGACGACAGAGTAGAAAACGTAATACTCCCTATACGTGATGGGATTAATATGATAAGGGTAAAGTAACGGATGTGAGGATGGCACTATAATAGATAACAATTCCAAATCAACTACTATAAAACGGTCGTATTTAGATACGTATAATATCGTTTTAGAGTGATGGGGATTAATAGTGCCAAGCCAATACCCTACTAACTTTATTTCCTTGGTGCATATCAAGAACTTTATAATCTACGACACTAGCATTTTTAAGTTCAAATTTAAGTGCTTTTAGATTATCATCCTTAGATACTAAGCAGGTAAACCAACCACATCTATCTCTGTATACCCTACTCTCTTTAATCATTCGAGAGATGAATTGTAACTCCCCACCTTCGCACCACAGCTCATTTGAAGTGCCCCCAAAATTTAGAGTTGCTCTTTTTGTTTTTACACCTTTAAGAGCTTTTATCTTGCGCACACTACCTTTCATCGCACTCTCTGCGGAGTCATGAAAAGGGGGGTTACAGATCACAATATCAAAAAAATCTCTATCGTTTACGATGCCATTAAAGATTGAATTTTTATCTTTTTGCAGCCTTAATTCAACCTTATCTCTTAAAATAGGGTTATTATCAACTATTTTTTGAGCATTTTTAATGGCTTTTTCCTCAATTTCGCTACCTACAAAGCTCCAATTATACTCTACGCATCCAATTATAGGATAGATACAATTTGCACCTACACCAATATCCAAACACTTAACATTTCTCCTATCTACACCAACTAGATCACTGACATAATGTATGTAGTCTGCCCTCCCTGGAATAGGTGGACAGAGTGAATTAGGCGGGAGCTCCCAATAGCAAATACCATAATCCGCAATAAGTAGAGCCTTATTTAACTCTTTTACAGATTGCGGGTCAAAAAAGTTTATAGAGTTAACACCATATTTATTACATATAATATATTTCGACAGTTCGGGAGATACAGAGCTGAGCTTAGAGAGGTCGTAGTCTCCTCTATGTTTATTTCGTTTATGTAACTCGTTTTTCTCTGTCATAATATTTGTATTAATGTAGGTGGCTAACCACTAGTGTATATCTATATTGTATAGTCAACAACAACTCGACTAATACGAACTTTGGCGCAAAACTCACCAACTTTAACGTGCTCAGGGTGTGTAGCATAAGTTTTAAGATCATCCATAGATGCAAATGTAGAGACAAGAATGATGTCATATGACGCATCCGACTCAACCTCATTAATACCTACCTCCAATGAATTAATCTCTGGAATGATAGAGACCAAAGCCTCTAGTCCATCTTTGAATATCTGCATATTCTCACCCTTTGTTCTTCCGTCAGCTTCATCTTGAAACTTCCACATTACTATGTGCTTAATCATACTCTTCACTATATTTATTTATGCTCTACTCTAGAATTGTTGTCTCCTCAGGTTTAAAGCTTAACTTTAATTTATTGTAGTTTTCTCCAAAGTTTTTCATATTAACCTCGCTCAAAGGGTAACTTTTGATTGGAAGTATAGGAATTATCTTCACACCCGGAAACTCCTCCATCTCGTACATATTAAAACATACCTCTCTAAATGGCTTTGCGTTAACTGGTTGATAAAAAGGGTCATACGAATTAACGCCAACTCTCCTCGGCTCTGCACCTTTAATAAACTCCTCGGTAAGATCACCGCAATTATAAAGTTTAAGTTTTTGAAGATAGTAGTTCGTCTGCAACCCCATCGCAAAGACGTACTCTATATTTGGATTATCTTTTAAGATTTTCTTAACGTTTGCAACACCTTTTTCAGCCTGTTTTTCAGGGATATAAATGTGTTTACCTCTAGGTGCACGATACAAAGGATCATGACACAAAATTGTACCATATACCTGCTCCGCACGACACTCGCCCGCACTAATCTCTTTAATATATTCGAATATAGTTTTAGCCTCACTGTATCTGCTTCTCTCCCCTAAATCATAGGGAGCATGGTCGAAATAGTAGTCTAAAAACATTACACATTCGATAACTTCATCTTTCCATTGAAGTGTTGAATTTTCGCCAATAAGTAAAACCTTTGCATCTATTACTGATTGCCAATCTGAAGTTTTCATACCTAATTTTATTAAATTTCCACCAAAGATAGCATAATTCTTCAATTACGGCAAACTCTCTCAATAAAATAGATTATTTGATTTCTCATATTAAAGTATTACATTTGTTCGTATGTCGTGATTACACCTTTAAAACATAGATAATAAAAATATTTTCACAAAAATAATCGAATGCACAAACAACATGAAATAGCTATTTTGACTCAAAATATGTTGATGGGTCTAGGTCTAAAATCAATTATTGAGAAGATTATGCCTATCGTAAACATTGAAATTTTTCAAGATTTTAATGACTTAGTGGAGTGTGATGCGAGTAGATTCTCACACTATTTTATCTCTTTTCATTTTTTCTGTAAGCATAGAGCTTTTTTCTTTGAAAGCAAGCACAAAACCATCCTTATAATAGATGATGCATTACAGCAACAAAATCATGACATGACAACTATCAACATGAATCAAAGTGAAGAGATGTTGGTACACAGTATTCTGAAGCTACACGAAGATAGAAGCCACCACCATCCACACTCTATTGGAAAGAGTATGAACCACCACCCAACCACAGAGAC
>CAMRBL010000027.1 GCA_947040435.1 uncultured Rikenellaceae bacterium | reverse complement strand
GCAGGGAACTGCCCTCGGCGACAACCTTTATAAAGTTTGACCAAATTTTTAATGAGAAGTTTGGGGATGACATTACGTGACGCAGGGAACTGCCCTCGGCGACAACCTTTATAAAGTTTGACCAAATTTTTAATGAAGAGTTTAGGGATGACATTACGTGACGCAGGGAACTGTCCTCGGCGACAAACTTTATAAAGTTTGACCAAATTTTTAATGAGAAGTTTGGGGATGATATTACGTGACGCAGGGAACTGCCCTCGGCGACAAATTTTTTATGAGGGGTTTGATTAGTATAGTGCATAAAAAAAGTTGCCCAGAATAGAGATATTCTGGGCAACTTATATGTTTATTGATAGCAATTACTACTCCTCAGTAGCTGCAGGCATAACGTCGATCAACTCAACTTCAAATGCAAGAGCCTCGTTAGGTCCGATTGCACCACCAGCACCTTGCTCACCATAAGCAAGCTCAGCAGGGATCCAAAGGTTAATTTTACCACCTTTACCAACAAGTTGAAGACCTTCTCCCCATCCTTTGATAACACCATTTACAGCGAACTCAATAGTATCACCTCTTTGCTTTGAAGAGTCAAAGATTTTACCAGTTTTCAATTTTCCTTCATAAATAACTCTAACACGGTCAGTCATCTTTGGAGTAATAGACTTATCTCCTTCAAGAACAACCTCATATAATAGACCACTTTCAGTTTTCTTAATATTTTTTACGTCCTTTTCAATTCCAGCTAAGAAATCAACAGAAGCTTGTTTAGCTTTAGCAGGAACACGTACCATAAAGTACTCACGAAGGAAAGCACCAGCAGATTCTGCATCCATCTTAGAATCATTATTAACAGCATCTTTAATACCAACTGCAAGCATATCAACATTGATTGTGCTATCCATTTGCTTTAGGTTATTACCGATATCAATACCAAGAGCATAAGCTAAAGAGTCACCTTCTGTTTTGATGCTACCAGCACCACCAACATTACCACACGCTGCAAAGATTGATGCAATCGCAGCTGTAAGAATTAATTTTTTCATTTCTTAATTGTCTTTAATTAAATTATTTAATAGTATTACTTTAAGTTTATTATGGCAACAAATGTACACAAAAAATTAATCTTTGCAATAATTTAAATTATATAATTTAATATTTTTTACAAAGATTAAATTATATAATCATAATCACAGTACAAATCATAATATATAGTACAAATGAGCTCATATATGGCAATATATAGAATTTAAAACACGGACACAACCGCACATATAAAAGCCATATACCTGTTATAATGTTCTCTTTCTTGACACGATATTTATTGCAATAATACCAATCGTAGCAGCTACAACAGATGCAATTAGTACAGCTATTTTACCCATATCTACAACATTAGGCTCATGGAAAGCTAGATTTGTAATGAATATAGACATTGTGAACCCAATACCACCAAGGCAAGCGACAGCCCATAGCATACTCATATTCGCTCCAATGGGCATAACAGCAAGTTTTAATTTAATTGCAAGCCAACTAAAGACAGCTATACCAATTGGTTTACCAACAACCAAACCTAAGAATATACCTAAGCCCTGCGTAGTGTTATAGAATTGAAGATCTTGTAGACTCTGCACCCCTACTCCTGCATTTGCCAATGCGAATATAGGCATAATGAAGAATGCTATTAATGGATGTAGGGCATGTTCTAAACGCTGAGAGATACTGACAGTATTATGTGCAATATTTTTCACATTCTCTAACGCATGTAGTTGACTATCATTAGACAATATTTCTACCCCTTCACGATCTTTTTGATTAAAGTTCGACAGGAAGTATTTGATCTTATAGCTAAAGTATTTTTTAGTGAATCTTGGCTTAGAAGGAATAACCATTGCAAGAAGAACACCTGATATTGTTGCATGAACACCTGAGTTTAAGAATAGTATCCAAATTGCAATGCCAGGAATAATGTATAATTCAGTCCTTTTAAAGCCTCTTTTATTCATCCAATATAAAATAGCAAGCAGAACAAAAGCAGCAACTAACGACCAAATATTTATTTGAGAGGTATAGAATATTGCAATAAGTAGTATAGCACCTAGGTCATCAACAATAGCTAAAGCTGTCAAGAACACTTTAAGAGACAACGGTACTTTATTCCCCATTAGTGATAGTATACCAATTGCAAAGGCAATATCTGTTGCCATTGGGACACCCCAACCATTTGCATAATCGCTATTTACGTTGAAAAATACATAGATTAAAGCTGGCACTACCATACCACCAATTGCTGCTGCAATTGGAAGTGATGCTTGTTTTATAGATGACAATTTACCCGCAATTACCTCACTCTTAATCTCTAATCCCACGACAAAAAAGAAAATGACCATAAGTGCATCATTTATCCAGTGTTCAACACTTAGTGTAAGAGCCAATTCGCCTATTTGCAGACCAAAAGAGGTAGCTAATACTTCATGATAAATGTGTTTTGTTGCATCTAAGTTGGCTAACACCATTGCTATTGCAGCAAAAGCAATAAGCATTATACCACCAGCCCATTGACTTCCGAAAAAGCCTAGACTGCGTCGTCTCATTAAATACCAATTCCGTTTTCTTTTATAAGAGTAATTATGCTCCATAGTTTAATTTGTTATAAGTGTTATATTTGATAGTTTATATAAAATTCTTGCTCCTACATTTGCATCCCACTCGTTATCTGGGGATGGTGTAACTTCACAGATGTCAAAACCTACGACTCTCTTACCTCTTTCAGACAACTGTTTTAAAAGGTATGTAGCTTGATTGAACGACAACCCTCCAGGAACTGGAGTTCCTGTATTTGGGCAGTTATCGGGACTAAGTCCATCTATATCGAAACTTATGTATACTTTTTCGGGTAACTCATCTATTATTTTCCCACACTGCTCATGCCAATTAACTCCTAATGCACTATTATCGTATAGGTCACTATCTGTAAATTGAGTAACTTTACCACTCGATTTTGCATACTCAACCTCTGCATCACACATATCTCTCAATGCAACCTGAACAATCGTTGAAACCCCTTCAATCTTTGACACATTATACATTATTGAAGCGTGAGAGTGAGTGAATCCTTCATAAGCGACTCTAAGGTCTGCGTGTGCATCAATATGAAGAACACCTATACTTTCCTCTTTTTCTGCTACGGCTCTTATTAAACCATATGGTGTACTGTGATCTCCACCAACAAGTCCAACTAATTTACCTCTATCAAGCCACGCTTTTGCTGAGTCATAAATCTTTTGGTTCAATGTCTCAGAACCATGATTTATCTTATCTAATTTTCTGTGTAGGCTATCTTTCTCTAGGCTCTTTCCAGCCTCCAGACGCTTCATTATTTTTTTAGCCTCTTCTCTTAACATGCCACTCATATCTTGTATGATATAGTCGATAGGGGCTGTACCTATCCCTTTTTTCCATTGATCGGGATAGTCTTGATCGAATAAATCTAGTTGTGTTGATGCACCAATAATAGCATCTGGTCCATAGCAAGTACCTCCTCCATAAGATGCCGTTACATCCCACGGTGCAGAGATAAGAACTAATTGAGAATCCTCTGCCGTGAATGGCAAACCAAAATAACATCCATTATCATGACCTGTTCCATTTGGGTCAAAATCTTCTATATTCATAATTATAGCAAATTAATTAATGGTACAAATATACGCAAAATAAATTTTATTCTTGCTCTTTGGATTTAGATTGCTGAAACTACCCTCCTCATACTAGGCTGCGTGACCTCAGAGAACTTTACAATTTGTTCTCCGAGATCACGCAGCTCAACCCTCTCAAGGCATTCCCCTCAAGATTATTTTATTATCGCCCTATTCTTTCGACCATCTACAAATATGTATAGTGGCTGTGCAAACTCCACGACCCGTATGAATTCCCCATCAAACTTTGCTGGCATATCATTTAATCTATCAACATCGAATTTTCCATCATTCATAAATGGATTTATTGTGAGGTATCCAATACCAAATGAGGTTAAATTTTGGAAGAAATGGGTACCTTGACTCGGCTCAACTCTAAAATTCTCCAGCCCGCACTCAACGATAACTTTAGCCTCTGAGATATGATTCCATTTAACAGGAATTCCAAGCCAAGGATCACTTGACCCCCATCGTCCAGGACCAACAAGAACATACGACTCTGAGTCTGTTTTAAACTGTGTATTTATTTTATGAATCTCCTCAGCCATTTTCTCAGTATGTTTTGTATCAAACGTAGAGTGCTTAATGTACACAACACTCTTTACATCCTCAACAATCCCAACGCCAAGAGCACTCTCTGCGTAGACCAATGCCTCTTCACAATTAACATCATCCCAATTCAGAGAAACGCTCTCTTGATTATCTACAATTGGGCGAATTTGCAGGAAGTTAAACACCTTTTGCTCTCCATACGGAATATCTAGATTTACCGCAAATTCAATCTCCACAGGACACTTCATCTCATTCTGCCCCATATGTAATAGATCACGTATTATCTCTGCAAGAGGGAATGTATCATATTTTAATATGTGTGCGAATGTTACTATACGCCTACCCTCTTCATACGTACTATCACTTATTGATTGATTCTGCATATCCCATGTAGAAGCGACATTTTTCATATTTCTAAATGCCTTTGCTGTCGGAGAGTTAATTTCAAAACGTTGAAGATTTATTGCATCATTTATTGAGGTCTTAAACTCTTCAGGTTTCAAACTCAGCGCATACATCACTCTTTGAGTATCACGTAGAGCCAACTCTGGAGTTGACAATTGCAACGCTTTCTTAGGATATGACGGCGAGAAGCGGAGGGTTTGTCCACCATCCACAACCAACTTCCCTAATCCTAGAGCTATATTCACAACTCCATCTTCAACTTTCTCATCTCCAATCGGATAAAAGTTGAGTGATCTAGCAACTCCCGATATAGTTGGGAAGAAGTATCCATTATCTTCAGTTCCGCAAACCTCTTGTATTATAACAGCCATCTTCTCTTCACTTAGAACATTAGATGTCGCAGTTATATAGGCTCTACTCTCCGCAAAATATACCGAAGCATAAACACTCTTTATTGCCTTACCTAACAATCGAAGCATCTGATCTTCATTCGTTGTTAAAGGGATCATATATGTCGAATATACTCCTGCAAATGGCTGGTAGTGTGAATCCTCCAATTTTGAGCTGGATCTAATTGCAAGAGGACCTTTCACATGTTTTATATAATCATGTAGTTCAACTACGAGTTGTTCTGGTAGGCGTGAACTTACAAATTCAGACAATATCTCATCATCCGATATATCAGAATTAATGACATACTTCAATCCATTACTCTTTATGAATTGGTCGAAGTAATCTGTTGCCACAATCACAGTACGAGGTATCATAACCCTTACAGAGGGGTATTTATCATATAGGTTATAGCTCTGCAACATAGTATTTACAAATGCTAAACCTCTACCTTTCCCACCTAATGAACCCTCACCAAGTCTCGCAAACCAGATTGTATCATTATAATTTTGTGCTGAGAACTTTGCAACAACTCCTTGACCTAAAAGAATACGATAGTCTTGTATTTGTGCCACTAAAAATTTTCGCATCTCATCTGTCGTCTCAAAACTTGCTTGTTTCAATGCCCTTATCGAGGTAGCAATCGAAAATAACCCCCTAGAGTATAGCCATTTTGATAGGTGATTTTGAGATGAATGTATTAATAAATTATCTTCAGGCAGTGTTAATATTAGCTGCTGCAACTCTTTTAAATCTTTTGCTCTCGCTATAATAGCACCCGATTTGAGATCCTTTGAGACAAAATCACCAAATGCAAACTCCTCTCCAATATACTCTGATAGCTCTAGCAGTAGTGTCTTAGAGTACTTAACAATGAATCCAACCCCCAACTCTTCCGCAACTTTACGGATACTCTCTTGCGAGGATTGCAATAAAAATGGCATAAGAGGATTATCCTTCTTAATTAATTTACAAAGATCGATACCAGCATCTAGTTTCTCCGATGAGCGTGGATCATCTTTATTAATTACAAAGCCAACATCTGAGATTACACCAAGTAAATTCTTCTTATACTTTTCATATAACTCTACGGCATCACTATAATTTGTAGCTAATAATATCTTAGGTCTTGATCTTTTTCTTAGTGTCTGCTGATGCTCATTGAGTGCATCTTGCAAAAACTCATCACTCTGATGTAGTACTAGTTTATATATTGCGGGAAGGTACGTCGAGTAGTAACGTATTGAATCCTCCACAAGAAGAATAGATTGAACGCCATTCTCCAAAATATCTGTTTCAGCATTCATTTTATCCTCAATTGTCTTAATTATGGCAAGCATTAAATCTGCATTCCCATGCCAATTGAATATATAATCTATATGACTTTTATCCTCCGTATCGAGTCTCTTGTGTATATGTTTAGATATACCAGTCATCAATACAAATGGTATATTTGGGTACTTATCCTTGACTATTTTTGAGAATGCAAATACATCTACCTCTCCAATATTATACATTGAGATCACAAGATCAATTTCGCTCTCTGCCTGCAAAACCTCCATCGCTTCATTGGCAGAAGATACTCGTGTAAAGGCAGGGGGGTTACTTAGATTCAAATCTAAATACTCCTTATTAATTTGAGACTCCAAATGTCCATCCTCTTCCAGAATGTATGCGTCATAGCTACTGCATATAAGAAGTACCTTCCGAATTCGCTTCTGCATCAAATTGTGATAGTCAGTAACTACCCCTAAATTTTCTTGTAAATCAACTACTTTCATACTTCCTTCATGTTATTAGAGCTATCGAAACTGTCGATATATATAACAAAAATAAGTTTTTTTTGCATATATTTGCATAATATAAGCTATAAACTGCTTGAATAATTTTTATCTTAACAATTTTCACTCCTTGTGACCGCACAGCGCAGCCCACAGAGGAGAGTTCCCTCACAATATTTAACTAGTATTTGGGGTGTTATAATGAATTATAATAACTTGACAATATGAAAAAATACACTTTAGAAGAGGTTGTAGACTCTAAAAGAGAGCGCGAATTTCTGAATCTTCCAAAAAGAATATACAAAGGTAATCGCAATTGGGTATGCCCTCTAGACAATGACATATTAAAAGTATTTAACCCTCAAAAAAATCACCTTTTCAACAATGGTGAGGCTATCAGGTGGATTGCAGTTGATAGTGAAGGCAAAGTAGTTGGACGAATTGCCGCATTCTATAATAGAGAGTTGGCCGCGGCAAATGAGCTCCCAACTGGAGGTTGCGGTTTTTTTGAGTGCGAAAATGAGCCTGAGATTGCCAATATGCTATTCGATGCATCTAAAGAGTGGCTCATTAGCCATGGACTAGAGGCGATGGATGGACCTATAAATTTTGGCGATAGAGCAGACTGGTGGGGTCTACTAGTTAATGGATATGAATTCCAACCGCTATATGCGAATAGCTACAACCCTCCATACTACAAAGAGCTTTTTGAAAATTATGGTTTTCAAAACTTCTTTAATCAACACTCTTACTTTAAGAATATCAAGGCTGGGGATCTAAACCAATCCGTATATGACAAAGCAAAGAGGTTGGAGAGTCTACCAGGGTACAGAATCGAACATATCTCGAAAAAGAATCTTGATAAAGTAACTGAAGACTTTCGCTTCGTATACAATAAAGCATGGGCACTTTTCACTGGAGTAAAACCAATTGATAGCGACCAAGCCAAATCTCTAATGAAAAAGCTAAAACCTATTATTGATGAGAGGCTGATGCACTTTGCGTTCTTCAATGACGAGCCAATAGGATTCTTTATAATGGCACCAGATTTAAATAGAGCTATCGGAGCATACAATGGCAAACTTAACTGGTTCAACAAGCTAAGACTTATGTACAATCTTAAATTTACCAATAAATTAGATAGAGTATTTGGAATAATTTTCGCTGTGATTCCAGAGTTTAGAGGTAAAGGTATTGAGGCTGGTTTGATGTGTAGCTTTGAGAAGGAGATGGCAAAAGAGTCGTTGAAATATAAGACACTTGAATTGGCATGGGTCGGAGACTTCAACCCCGTAATGATGAGAATGGTTGAGAGCTATGTATGTGCTAAGAGACACAAGATGCACACAACATATAGACTACTATTTGATCCAACAAGAGAGTTCAAAAGATCGCCAAGAATGGGGCTAAAAAACTCAGCAACTAAAACACAATAGTGGATAATACTATATAAAAACATAATTCCGCCCGCACAATGCACTCATTTTGAATTGCATTTTGCGGGCGGAATTATGTTATATCCGATAACTATTTATATCTTAATACTGCTCTGATTCGTTAGGGAACGATAAGTTTTTGACATCACTGACGTAGTTTTCAACAGCACTCGTGATTATAGTATCTAAATCGGCATAACGTCTTAGGAAACGTGGTGAAAATGCCTTATTGATACCTAACATATCGTGTACAACAAGAACTTGACCATCAACGCCACCTCCAGCACCAATCCCAATAACGGGAATTTTCAGCTCCTTAGCGACTCTAGTAGCTAATTCCGCAGGAATTTTCTCCAATACTAAGGCAAAACAGCCAGCCTCTTCGAGTAATCTTGCATCTTTCACAAGTTTCTCTGCCTCTTCAGTCTCTCTTGCTCTAACATTGTAAGTTCCATACTTATGAATAGATTGAGGAGTTAATCCGAGGTGTCCCATAACAGGGATTCCAGAGCATAGGATCCTATGTACAGACTCCAATATCTCCTCACCACCCTCAAGTTTTACAGCATCAGTCTCTGCCTCTTTCATAATTCTAATCGCAGACGATAGAGCCTCCTTAGAGTTCCCTTGGTATGTTCCAAATGGAAGGTCAACAACAATTAGAGCTCTACGCACTGCTCTACGCACAGAACGAGCATGATATATCATATCATCAAGTGTGATAGGAACAGTTGTCTCATAACCTGCCATAACATTTGCAGCAGAGTCGCCAACAAGTATTACATCTATGCCTGCTTGGTCTACAATACGAGCCATTGAGTAGTCATATGATGTTAACATTGAAATCTTCTCTCCTCTCTGTTTCATCTCTGAAAGACGATATGTTGTAACAGCTTTTATTTTAGATTCGATTGACATAATTAATTTTAATATTAAAATAGGCACATTCAGTGTACCTTATATATGAGCGGCAAAGTAACGGAGTTTTTATCAGAATAACAAAATAAATCCATACTGTTATATTTATAGATACAACAAAAACAGCCCTATTCGGGCTGCACTCTGTAATTTCATATAACTGTATAAATTATTTAACGAATTTTGATTGTGAAAACATACTCCACAAAACTATACCTGCGGATACAGATACATTTAACGAGTGTTTTGTTCCAACCTGAGGAATCTCAATATACCCATCGCACATATCTACAACCTCCTGAGAGACGCCAAAAACCTCATTTCCAAATACTAGAGCATATTTAACGTCACTTTCAACTCTGAAGTCGTGTAACATTATTGAGTTCTCAACCTGCTCAACAGCGAAAATCTTATAGCCTTCGCTTCTCAACAATTCAATAGCTTCAACACAACTCTTATGATACCTCCAAGGCACAGTATTCTCCGCTCCGAGTGCAGTTTTATGAATATCCTTATTAGGTGGAGTTGCACAAATCCCACATAACTCAACTCTTTCGACACCAAAAGCATCTCCAGTTCTAAAGAAAGTTCCTATATTATTGGAGCTTCTAATGCCATCAAGAACAACCGTAACGGGCATCTTCTCCATATTGGCAAACTCTTCAACTGTTGGTCTACCTAAATCAATATTGGATATTTTTTGCATCTATTTTTTATTTTTTCCTCTTCTATTACGTAACGCAGCCCGAAAGATCTCCTCCCATACCATGGGAACAAATCGATGGTCTCTGAAAGTTACGTTTTACTTTTTGAGTTTATAAATATACTTTTTTATATACCAATGGAGTATCCCCTCCATTTTCAACTAGAGAGTTTTGAGCAGGGATCAATTCAAAAGAGCGCCTAGTTTTTGCCGTAGAATCCTCTTCAAGTACAAGTTCTAACTTCGCACTTTTAAACCACACACCACTACTCTTTACCTCTGTACCATCAGCATTAAAGGTATTATGAGTATAGGTATAGTTAGACTTCAAACGCAGAATAGTTCTCACACCACCCTCTGAAGTAGTCTCATATACACCAACCAGTAAATCACTCTCCGTACAACGATTCTCAACATTGAATCCTATAAGAGAATCAACCTCAATAACATCTAAATTAGTCACCGTATCTCTTCCAATCACTCCACGGAACTCCACGAACAGAGGCTGTTTAGGTGTTGTTGTGAGCATTAGATAAGAGCGTTTAATTCTTCGAGAGATCTTTGTATTTCGAACTCCATAAGATACATTTGTAGCGCAATCAACAAATGTTACACTATCTATCTTAGAGGAGTCTGACAAAAGAATATACCCTCCACTAAAGTAGTTATATTTAGGAGTCTCGACACTATCCTTAATAATATCACAACTCAAAAGTGAAAATAGGACTATACTAAATAAAATTATTTTTTTCATAAGACAACTATTTTTGTGATGATTACAAGATTCAGCAAACTACAACTATAAGTGGTTACGCTCAACACCCATTTTGTCGAGTAGAGCTGTAACGTCAGGCTTACCGCCTCTAAAATTTACATATAGATCCATCGGGTGCAAAGTTCCACCTTTTGTCAAAATATTATTTTTATATGCTGTTGCGACATCTACATTAAATATACCCTTCTCTTTAAACAACGAAAAAGCATCAGCTTCTAGTACCTCCGCCCATTTATAACTATAATATCCAGCAGCATATCCACCTGCGAAAATATGCGCAAATGCTGTTGACATACAACTACCCTCTACAATAGGAAACAAACGGCTCTTTTCAGTAGCTTTCTGCTCAAACTTATCAATTGAATCAGTTATTGGTGATGTAATTGCGTGCCATGCCATATCATTCAAACCAAAAGATATTTGTCTACTATTTGCATATGCAGCATTAAATCTTTTAGCCGTAACAATCTTGTCGATCAATGCCGCAGGCATCCTTTCGCCCGTTTTGTAGTGGACAGCCCATAAATCTAAAAACTCTCTCTCTGTCGCCCAATTCTCTAGCAACTGCGATGGAAGTTCCACAAAATCACGATATACATTAGTTCCCGTTATTGAAGAGTACTTACCCTCCGCAAAAAGTCCATGTAGTGCGTGTCCAAACTCATGTAGCAGAGTTGTAAACTCATCAAATGTTAATAATGAAGGCTCTGTTTCTGTTGGTTTTGTAAAGTTACAACATACACTAACCAATGGTCTTACCTCATCTCCCTGCTTATCGACAAACATCTCTCTGAATGTTGTCATCCACGCCCCTCCACGCTTACTCGCACGAGGGAAGAAGTCCATATAAAGAAGACCCATATATTTATCATCATCACCATATACCTCATAGACTTTTACATCTTGGTGATATTTTGGCACGCTACTATTCTCAACAAAACGAAGATTAAAGAGTCGTTCCGCCAGTAAAAACACACCCTTAGATGCATTTTCCAACTGCAAATATGGTTTTATCTCCTCTTCATTCAGCGCATACTTATCACTCTTATACTTCTCTTCGTAATATGGAAAATCCCACGGCATAAAATCACCTAGGGAGTTATCTTTACTCAGAGCATACTCCTTTAGTACATTAAAATCTTCAACCGCATACTCCTGAGTCGACTCTAACAAATTGTCTAAAAAAGTATCTACTGCCTCAACGCTCTCTGCCATTCTCTCTTCGAGAACATAATCTGCATAAGTTTTATAACCAAGCAGATTCGCTACTTTAAGTCTGAGCTCTGCAACTCTCTTTACAATCTCAACATTAGAGTGCTTATCATCAGCAAAACACCTTGAATTATACGCTCTCCACACCTGTTCTTTCAAATCTCGTTGAGATGAATAGGTAAGAAAAGGGTAGAAACTTGGAAACTGTAACGTTACACACCATCCACTCAATCCTCTCTCCTTAGCCTCAACCTCCATAGACTCTATAACAAATTGAGGCAGTTCTGCCACCTTTGCAGAGTCACTCTCTGGAATATTTAAAACGTACGAATTTGTTGCAGCCAACAAATTTTGTTGAAATTTAAGAGTCAAAGATGACAACTCTGTTGTCAACTCTCTATATATAACTTTATCTTCACCACTCAGAGCCGCTCCACTTCTAGCAAATCCCTTATATGTATTCTCCAACAACATGACTTGTTCACTATCAAGCTGCAACTCTGCGCGCCCTTCATAAACACACTTCACACGCTCAAACAACTTCTCATTAAGGGATATATCATTACTATACTCCGTTAATAGCGGCTGTATATCTGTTGCAACCTCCTCCATCTCATCACTAGTCTCCGCACTATGCAGAGCAAAAAAGATACCTATCACCTCACTTAATATCACTTCATTCTGTGCAAGTGCTTCGATTGTATTCCCAAATGTAGGATCTTCCACATTCGACACAATCTCGTCAACACCATCTCTAGCCTCTTTAATTGCAACTTCAAATGCGGGTGCATAGTGTTTCACCTCTATTTTCTCAAAAGGAGGTGTATTGAATGGAGTATTATATGTGCTTAATAGAGGATTACTCTCATCGCACCCCCCTATAATTGTATTCTGAACAGTTGTTGACATCATAGTGTGAATTATTAATTATATTGTGGGAAATATATCGTAAAACTTTATACGATTACTCATATAAGTTGTCGTAGAATGAACTACTCTTATCATACTTCAGGTCTTTCAACATCGCAGATCTAACTCCAATATTAAAACTCCAACTCTTTCTATATCCTATTGGAACCCATGTGAACCCCATCTGCCAACAGTGTAGATCTCTAGATATAGTTATTGTACCTGGTGTAAGCTCCTTCGCCTCGAAATCATAACCTCCATTAAATGTAGTTCCCCACTTCTTAGATAGCGTAATACTTCCCGTAAAGCCCAACGTCTGGTCTACGCTTTGGCGCACCCCGTCATTACTGTATCTTAACGAGTAGTTGAATCCTAAGTTCCACGGAACATCAAAGTCATAGTACTTAGAAGTCATCATTGCACGACGAGTATTTGCGTCTATATCTTGATTCTGAGGATCGGAGAAGAAATCAGCTTGATTAGCATCCATCTCCACTCCACTATTTATATCATTTATAGCTGGTTCATCACTCTTCCTTGAGTTGAATGTATATCCAAACGACCACCCCGCACTTGTTATTCTACCAATCTTACCCTCACTAAGCATAAACTTATTGATACGTCTACCCGTAGCCTTATCCACAACATAAGGATCTAAAGTTGCAGAGATATTAAGTCCGAAATTTTCAAATAGTGTTGTACGTAAACTCAATGAAAATGGCGCAAGATTCAACGAATCTGCAAGGAAATTGTATGAACTATTCGCACTCAAATTCTCAATAATTTTTATCTTCTTTACACCCGAAGTATCACTTTCACTCTTAACCTTCATCTCAAGAGTCTGCGTCAGACCAAAAGAGATAGCCGCAGATTCACCTCTACCTGGCACTCCATAAAGAGAACCCTCATACGGAGAGTAGTATGTCACATCTCCATTGGCATTACTCTGCACTGGCTTATAATATCCATACTTTTCATCGCCAAAATCAGGAGTATATCCAAAGCTAATGTTGGGTGTTAATACATGTCTAATTGCTTGAATAGGGAATTTAGGTCCAAACTGGTACGTTCCATACAACTTTGTTGACGCTGCAACATTATAATTGTAGTTGAACACACGATAGAAACCATATGTTGTATCGGAGTTAACTACCCTATTTTGATCTTCATCCCACTGCTTATCAATCTTACTGAAATACCACTTTTCATTGTAGTTAGCATTCGGGGTTATATTTATATACTTTAATAGATTAAACGATGTAGAGATTGGAATACTATGTTGCACACCATTCTTCATCTTCTTTACCATATCTTCAGTAAACAACTCATCCTCTTTAACCGTTACGTTGTTTGCAAAGCTACCCGTATATCGAAGAGTAACCTTCTCATACCAACGCTCTTTACCCACTGCCTCTTTTCGCTTAAATGGCGAGATACTGGACATATTGAACACTAGGTTCGGGAAACTAAGTGATATTGTCGTGTCTCTAGAGTTTTGCGAGTGTTGTAGATTGGTAGATAATGAAAATGGCGTTCCTGCCCAAGACTTTGAGTACGCAACAGACGAGTTAGTCTGCGTATTAAGATAGTCCTCCATGTTTGTAGATCCATACTTAGAGTAACCACTACTAGAGAAGTTTACACTAGCAGAGAATGTTGAATTAGGCTTAAACTTTGGATCCTGCGAGTGGCTCCACGTAAGGCTAAAGTTACCCGTGTTTACATAGTCAGCATCCTCTTTCTCTCCGATAATATCTTTAGAGTACCTAATATTCAAACCTCCACTATATTTATACCTCTTCATGTATCTTGAAGATGCAGATGCTTCCCATGAACCAAGAGTATAAAATCCCCCTAGAGCCGTAATATCAATATAGTCATTCAATGCGAAGTAGTAACCACCATTACGCAAGAAGAATCCTTTCACATACTCCTCACCATACTCTGGAACAATAAATCCCGATTGTCTACCTCCCATCACTGGGAAAAATGCAAATGGCGTACCTAAAAACGGAATATCAACCCCTTCAATGTGAAGATACGAAGGACCAGTAATTATTTTCTTTCCGGGAATCATCTTTCCCTTCGTTATTTTCAAACAGAAATGCGGCTCAGGATTATCACACGTTGTATATATACCATCTTTAATATTGAAACTATTATCAGGCATTTTCTTAATCTTATCTCCAATCAAAAAGCCCTCACCTTCTTTGGTTGTCACCCCTTTGATTATAGCTTTTTCTGTCTCAATATTATATGTAATAGTATCCATTACATAGCTTGTTCCACCTTGAAGAAACTCAGGTCTAGTAGTTTTCTTAGCCTTCAAGCTATCTGTCCTCACACTCAAACTATCCGCAGGATCACTCTCGACATCATATCCGTGTGCATAAATATTCTTTGTGCCCATATTTATCTGCATATAATCTGCCTTCAGATTCATATCCTGATACGTTACATCTCCCTCTCTATATACGAATATGACATTATTTTTCAAGTCAACCACCATAGAGTCTTTATTCTTTCCAGAGATAACATCTTCTAAGAATGGGACTTCAGAGACTACAACTTTATTGCTCTTCACTGAATCCAAGACAGCGGCCTGCGCACTAGAGTCCATAAGCATAGTATCTGTACCGATGATCTCATCAAGTACCACAGCCAAAGAGTCAATATCACCGACTAGAGAGTCGACAACCCCAACATTTTTAACGCTATCGATTACCATTTCAGCGACTTCATTAATCAATGAATCGTTATCACCATTCGCCACTATCTCCTCTATTTTAACAACAGAATCTTTGAATGAAATCTTATCTAAACTACCTGCACTTCCAGCACGATTAGTTGCACAAGATAAAAATATCTGTCCAAAAAAGAGGGTTACAACGATTGTAACTATATGTTTTTTTATTTTTTTATTCAAACTACCAAAAAATTTTATATCTTTGCCGACGAGTCGGCAAGATGGCTCAAACGCAACCACAAAGGGCATTTAAAATTCATTTTAATCTCCCAAAAGTAGTTAAAAAAAAGCATTACTTAACATTTATATTGATGAAAATTAACAGATTTATTATTTTTACAATTCTAATTGCGGTATCATGGTGTTTAGGCACCACACCTTTGTTCGCACAAAAAAACGAAGGTAAAGTAGCTACAATAGTTATAGACCCAGGTCACGGGGGGAAACACCCTGGTACAGTATATAATAACAAGGTATACGAGAAAGATATTGTTCTGAGTATAGCATTAAAGTTAGGAAAGTTAATTAAGAGTAACTTCTCTGATGTAAAGGTTGTATATACTAGAACAACAGACAAGTACGTTGATTTAGGTGAGAGAGGTAAGTTGGCAAATAGCGTCGAAGCAGATCTCTTCTTATCAATCCATGCAGATGCATCAGCGAATAAGACAGCAAAAGGGTCATCTAGTTTTGTTATGGGTATTGACAAGAGTCAACAGAATCTTGATGTAGCGATGAGAGAGAATGATGTTATTAGCTATGAGGATGACTACACAACTAAGTATGAAGGTTACATACCAGGATCTACTGAAAGTTTCATTATATTTACGTTGATGCAGTATGCGAATACTGACCAAAGTATGCTTTTCGCATCAATGATACAGAAACACTACAAAAAAAATACTCCGATGCAAAACAGGGGTGCTAAACAAGCTCCTTTCCTAGTTCTATGGAGAACCACAATGCCAAGTGTATTGACTGAAGTTGGGTTCTTGTCTAATGCAGAAGATCGAAGTTTCATAACTACACAGAGTGGACAGAGCAAGATTGCTAGATCATTATTCAATGCATTTAGTGAGTACAAAGCCAGTGTAGAGGGAACTATGACCCCTTTGCAGATCAATAGCAACAGCCCCATTGCAGAATCATCACAAACTATCGTAAGGGAGAGCAAACCTAACGACAATGGTGTTGTATTCTGCGTACAAATAAGCAGCTCACCAAAAAAAGTAAGTCTAAGTAACTCTCAATTTAAATCATACAAAGGTCGAGTTAAAGAGCGTAAGATAGGTAAAGTGTATAAATATACTGTTGGAGAGTACTCTTCATACAGTGACGCACTGAGATTACAAAGAACAATAAGACGAGATATAAAAGATGCATTTACAATTGCATTTATAGATGGCAAACCAACGACAGTAACCAAAGCAAGAGCTTTAATTGAATAAAATATAATAAATATAAATAATATGAAATTTAAGATTAAGAAAGAGATTCGTATTGGCTTTTTTGTGACATTAATGTTATTTTCACTCTACTGGGGTGTAAACTTTTTAAAAGGCAAAGATATTTTCGACAAGCATAATACTTACTACGCCACATATGACCAAGTGAGCGGAATCCAAACATCTGCACCAATTGTAATAAAAGGGTTCAAAGTGGGAATTGTTAATGATATATCTTATGATCCAAATCAATCAGAGAGAATCATTATGGAATTCATTGTTAACTCAAGTTACGATATTCCTAAAAATTCATATGCAAGAGTATTTAATGATGGATTAATGGGGAGTAAAGCTATTGAAATTCAACGTGGAAACTCAATCGAGTATCTTCAAAATGGCGATACACTCCACACGAGTATGGATAGAGATCTACTTGAAGTAGCAGGTTCAGAATTTGAGCAACTAAAGCAGATGGCGTTGAATATCACAACAGAGCTAACGCTTACACTGAAAAGCATTAATAAATTAGTAACTGAGAATAATGCTAATGTCAACACTACGATGACGAATATAGCATCTATTTCGAACTCTGTTAACGAAGTTATTACTAATGAGAAAGATAATCTACGTAATATTATTAGTAGCTTAAACTCTCTTGCAACCTCACTAGAGGGCAATGCGAGCCAGATAGATAAGATTATAGGAAACGTTGAAGGGATTACAGATTCACTTAACACAGCAAATGTACCTCAGTTGGTTGACAACTTGACTCTAGTTCTTGCGAGTCTAAACACAACGCTTGAACAGGTTAATAGTGGCAAAGGAACTGTTGGCAGATTAATGCAAGATGAGGCACTGTATGACTCTCTTACAATGACAACAAGCAAACTAGGTTTTCTGTTAGAAGATATGAAGGCTCGTCCAAATAGATATGTACACTTCTCTCTTTTTGGGAAGAAGAATAAAGAATAAATTAGTTTTATGCGACCACGCCGCACCGCCCGCATATGGCAGTTCTGAAAAACTAGACTTAGAACTGCCCTATGCGGGCGGAGTTGCATGGTCGCGGTGAACAAATATTATATATAATAGAATCGTGATATATCCCTCAAATTTCGAGACCAAGATTGGTTTCGACCGTGTTCGCAACCAAATCACAGCACTGTGTACAACAGCTGGTGGAGCTGAAAAACTTTTAGCTGAGAAATTTTGTTGTGACTACAACACACTATCATTAAGACTGCAACTATCGGAACAGATGCTCAATATCTTAATGATGGAGAGTGACTTCCCTAGCGGGGAGTACACAGACATAAGCCAAATTCTTCAAAAAAATAGAGTTGAAGGTATCTTTCTTGACGTTGATGAGATACTATCAATTAAGCGTGCACTAAACTCAATTGGCGAGTTAGTGCGCTTCTTCACAAACTGCTCTGAGGATCTATATCCCGACCTCATAGCGATGAGTAGAAACATAGATAGTTTTCCTCGAATCACGGGACATATTGACTCCATTATTGATAAGTATGGAAAGATAAAAGATAGTGCATCAGTTGAGTTGTACGAGGTGAGAAGAGCTATAAGATCGAGGGAGGGTCAAGTATCTAAGCGTTTACAGCAAATTATGGGTCAAGCCCAAAGTGCTGGATATGTTGATGGTGATGCATCTATATCTATACGTGAGGGAAGAGCCGTAATCCCCGTATCGGCAGTACATAAAAGAAAAATTAAAGGTCTTATACACGATGAGTCTGCAACTGGTAAGACATTCTATATCGAGCCAGTAGAGGTTGTTGAACTTAACAATGAACTTCGAGAGCTAGAGTACCGAGAGAGAAGAGAGATTCTGAGGATATTGACAGAATTTACAGATCTTCTACGACCTGAGGTTGATGAAATTGAGGTTAGCGCAGACTATCTTATACATATTGACATGATTAGGGCTAAGGCTCGTTATGCAAATGCAAACGAGTGTGTCAAGCCAATTATATCGACAGAGGGAGTTCTGAATCTTCGTAAAGCGAGACATCCACTCCTAATGCAGGCACTAAAGAGAGAAGGCAAAGAGATTATACCATTAGATATAACTCTAACACCAGACAAACATATAGATCGGAAGAGCACACGTCTGAACTCCAGTCACTCCGGAGAATCTC
>CAMRBL010000026.1 GCA_947040435.1 uncultured Rikenellaceae bacterium | reverse complement strand
CAGGAACGATACCTACCTTGGTTAGTGATTTAAAAGCTCCTGAAATAAGGCTATTTGTTACACCAAACTCAACTGAATGCTTATTAAAATATTTAGATGTTTTTATGAACTCCCTAGGGTCATACATAACAGCATCTTCAATTACTCCGCCAAGTATAGCACTACTCAACCTCTCACCATAGCTTAATATTGTATTCGAAGTTTTATCTGAAATGTCACCTATTAAATATACGCCTCTTAAAATATTAGATAACTCTCCCAAAAGCGCAGAGACATTATCTTGTACTGCACTGCGACAATGTGAATTGACAGCCTGCATGACAAGGTCTATATGTCTCTTAAAAATAACTTCAAATACACCTTCATAGCTCTTATCACCCATAGAAGCTAGTTTTGCCGTATGCAGCAGTTGGTCTGTGACCCCATCTAGAGCCGCAACGACAACAACAACCTCACCAAGCTCTCTCTCAACAATACTCTTTACAGCTAACATAGCATCTGCTGAGCCTACGGACGTTCCGCCAAATTTCATTACCTTCATATACCTAGACTTTATATTAAGCTACAATTATATAAAATATTTAACAAATAACCTACCCAAACACACAAATCTTTTTACAAAAAAATTAAACATATTGAAGTTTACCCTAAAGTTTGGCTTCACAAGAAGTTCTAAGTCCCAATTATACACCAATTGACACTAACTTTTGTGACAAAATTACTTAAATCTTATAAAAAATTTAAGTACACTCTTTATCCAAAATGAATACTATCCAGTTTTTTTACTATATTTGTCTCCGTTAAACTTAAATTACAATTAGAAAAACATATCTAAATAAACAAAAACTATTAAAACCATGAAATTACAAGACATCTTAGCAATATCAGGACAACCAGGTCTATATAAATTTATTGCGCAAAGTAAAACGGGAGTAATTGTTGAGTCGCTATCTGATGGTAGACGTATTAATGCTCCATCATCTGCAAAAGTAAGCTCTATGGCTGAAATAGCTATTTACACAGAGAGTGATGACATGCCACTTGGTAAGGTATTTGATGCTATGGCTAGCCACTTAGACGGGAAAGAGACTATTTCACACAAATCTAGTGCTAACGAACTAAAGGCTCTTTTTGAAGCTGTACTACCTGACTACGATAAAGATCGTGTTCACGTTTCGGATATTAAAAAAGTTGTATCTTGGTACAATGCACTAACTGCTGCTGGAATTACTGACTTCTCTATCGAAGAAGAGGAA
The DNA here is from genome assembly GCA_947040435.1 of uncultured Rikenellaceae bacterium. Lineage (GTDB taxonomy): Bacteria > Bacteroidota > Bacteroidia > Bacteroidales > Rikenellaceae > CAMQVY01. The sequence continues at coordinate 17,926 of CAMRBL010000026.1, read as the reverse complement.
GAAGAAGAAGAAGCTGCAGAGTAAAAAAACAGATAATATCTGAAGTTACATAACAACAAAAAAGAGGGTGTCTAAAGTTCATATTATATGAACACTAGACACCCTCTTTATATATATGTATTATACGACCACTAAACTCTGCAAATACAGGTACGTATATCAAACTCAAATATCCTATTTGAACTTTATAGATATGGTATTTATTATAGCTACTCCAATGATAACTATAAATAGAGTCGCAATCGAATCAATTGGTGCATCGATACCTATCGACTTAAACAGATAATACCCAACAACAACAACTAGCCCAAGTAATATGTATGCAATAGATAGGAACGGAAGCGTTTTATTGCTCCTTATCTTATCCTTTTGCTCTTGCGTCGAGACATAACGAGACATCACAATTTGGATTGGCTTTATTATAGCACCTAAAAAAATAAGTGCAACTCCTACGATTAAGTTTAATTCCATTGATATTTTATTATTAATAATTTACACAAAACTAATAAAGAAATTGTAGTTCTCCACAAAATTATGATTTTAACCTCCATTTTTTAAATAGATTATAAATTAATGTTACCGAAATACATAAAGTTAGCACCTCTGCGATTGGAACTGAGTACCACACATACTCAATACCAAATAATATAGGTAGCACTGTAACAGCTAGTGACATAAAGATAATCCCTCTTAATGCAGATATAATAACAGACCTTTTTGCATCTGTTATCGCAGTGAAAAAACTTGCCGCTAAAATATTAAACCAATTTATAAGGAATGCAAAGGCATAAATCCTCGCCCCCTTAGAGGCAATATCTATTACAGCTTGATCTTCTTCTCCAAGAAACAACTCAATTATACTAGGTCCAAATATTGCAAGTATTAGTGCCAAGATTAAACCTATTGAGGCGTTGACTATAACGGCAAGCCTAAACACCGCCTTACTTCGGTCTAATTGTTTTGCCCCAAAATTGTAGCTAATAATAGGAATAACACCATCTGATACTCCAATAAGTGTTATCACTCCAACAAAGTAAATGTAATTTATTATTGTAAAGGCAGCAACTCCACTCTCTCCTAGATACTTCATTAGCGTTAGGTTGAATAGAAAAATTGTAATACCACCAGCTAATTCAGACACTCCCTCCGAAGAGCCATTGTAAAACATCTCCCACAATAGCCTAAATTTAAACTTACCACTAAACAGTTTCAATTTAGAGTTACTGTTTTGAAGAAGGTAGACAGATATTAAGACAGATATTGTATATGCTAAGCCCGTAGCAAAACCAACTCCAAACGTACCCAAATCTAAAACAGTAATGAAAAGAATATTAAATACTATGTTCAGTATAACTGACATAGTCATTAAAAACATTGATACTTTAGGGTGTCCTAGTGCCCTAAGCATATAATCATTATAGTACGCACATCCTATGATAGGTAAAAAAGGGAGCAAGCCATAGATGTATCCTACCGAATAACCCTCCAATATGGAATTACCTCCGAGAATAACAACTGTCTCTTTGGACCAAACAAGCACTGTGACACTAGCCACAAAACAGAACCCAATTATAGAGATAATACCCGTTGTCATTGAGTTTTTTACTTTTGTTATGTCATTTGCCCCTTGTCCGATACTTACAATCGTTTGACTCCCAATTCCAATCACAACTGCTAATGCCGCAATAAAGCTATATAGAGGTAAAATCAAACTAACTCCTGCCAAAGCATTTGGCCCAAGAAAATTACCAACGACCAATCCGTCTATTATAGATTGTATTCCAATTGATAACATTCCGATAACACATGGAATCGCAAACCGCTTAAAGAGCGTTGGAATAGGTAAGTGCACTAGATCTTGTTCATGCTGTAATTTATGTGTACTCATTATATAAGTGTATTTAATGTATGTTTATTTGTGTTTGAGTAGAGTTAAATGTAGTGTTAACACATCTTCTAACCTCTTAAAAAGGACATCTATGTCCCCTTCATATAGTGAATTCATCCAAATCCCTGAAATAAGAGATGATGTGAATATAGCAAGCTCTCGATGGTTTACGTCTATTATCATATCTCCATTCATAACTGATTCATCTATTGCAATCTTTAGTACTTTTAACTCCTGAGATTGAACCTCCTCATATTGTGTTCTTATAATCTTGCTCTCCTGAGTCGCTCTATATGTCAAGAAATCAAAGTTCAATAGAGAAATACCCTTTAATTCATCATTAATGCATATCTTATAATACTTATCATAGATATAAGTGAGTGCTTCTCGTAGATTCATACCACACGTCTCATCACTTGATATGTAAAATTTAGGTAGTGTTACTTTGCTTACAACTTCATAAAACAAATCCTCCTTACTCCCAAAATAGTGATACAATAATCCCCGTGAAACACCACACTCTTTCTGAATATCTGATATAGATACACCATCAAATCCTTTTAACAAAAGTAATTTATAACACTTAGTTATGATGTATCTTCGCTTTTCTTGTGCCTCCATATGTTTTTTATCACTATTATTGAACAATCGTTCAACAAAGGTAATTTAAAATTTCAATTTTACAATAGATTGTTACACATAAACATGAACCAAACTCGCTAAAGTATTAACACCAAGCACTTTATATATTATCACCATATTTATATTACAAACTTTATGCTAAAATAAACCTATCAAACTACTATAAAATAACCTCTTTGAAACCTTCAATCAACACCATTTACCTCTTTTTTCGACTTTTCGTATTGCTTAATTCAAATAATTATCATTACATTTGCCGATATTAATTAATAATATTATTATGAAGAAAAATTTATTTTTATTGGTACTTCTTTTTGTATCAACTTTGATTACGTCGTGTAAGGACGATGAAAAAATGCCAGAACTTATTGGCGACGAACTAAATAAAGTTTACTACAAAGGTGATTTAGACATTAAACTAAACAACGTGACTGTAGGTGAGGATATACCTCAAAAAATTTACATCACAAAAACAGGTGTAAACCTTATTAAAATGGAGTTAAATAACTTCAGTTTTTCAGGTATGCCTATCGGTGACATTGTAGTGAATAATATCGCTGTTATCAAAACAGGAAACAATCACACTTTTACAGGTGCTGAAAAGATAACTTTACCCGTAAGTGCTGAGCCATGTGCTGTTAGCGTTGTTGGTACAATCAAGGGTAATGTTATGGAGATGAAAATCACTGTAAATGTTCCTGTAGTAGGAATTGTATTGGTTGATTTCGACGGAGATAAAATGTTGGTAAACCAAAGCTCTGAAGCTAAACTTACTGCATTTACTATTGCTGCTCCAGATTCAATCATAACTACAAAACCAGTTATTGACGGAACTGACATTACATTTATTGTCTCTGACAGTACTACTCCAGAGCAGATTAAAACATTCGTTCCAACTATAACTATTTCTGAAAATGCTACTATTTCTCCAGCATCAGGTGTTGCAACAGATTTTACTAATGCTGTAGTTTACACTGTTACATCGGAAGACGGAATATACAAAACTGAATACACTGTCTCTATTGGAGGTAAAGCAACAGTATACTCTTTTGACAAGTGGAAAGAGCTTTGGTCTGAAGGAGATTGGTTTGATCCAACGCCTAAGTATATGTATTCAGAAGTAGAACCAGTAGAAATACTAGGGTCAAGTAATTTAGGTGCATACTTCTTAGCTGCATATCAATTTAAGGGTGGTGTTAATGTTTTAGAAGAGACTACTGATGTTGTTTTAAATAGTGCAGCTAAATTAATAACATTAGATGCTAGATCAATTGCGAATAAACTAGTTCCCGGAATTGTTTCTGGATCACTATTCTTAGGTAAATTTGATATAGCTTTTATTAATGACAATAGATTAAAATGCTCTCGTTTCGGCATTCCTTTTAATGGTAAACCATTAAGTTTTAAAGGAAGCTATAAATATAGTGCAGGAACTGACTTTGTTGATGCTTCAGACCATACAAATATAGTAGTTGTTGATGGCAAAAAAGACGAATGTTCAATCGCTGCAGTATTATTCGAAATAGAGAAAGATACAGATGTTCTTACAGGTCTTGATGTTAATACTTCAGATAAAAGAGTTGCTGTTGCAGTACTTGCAGATGGTACTGACAAAGCAGAGTACACTTCTTTTGATATTCCATTCACTTACCTAGATGGAAAATCATTTGATCCAAACAAAAAATATAAAATAACATTTGTTTGCTCTTCAAGTAAAGAAGGTGACTTCTTTAAAGGTGCGCCAAACAGTACGTTATTTATTGATGAGTTTGAGATTGTACACGAAGATGTTGCTCCAGTTGCTCCAGTGGAGTAATTAGAATCAAATATAATTGATATTAGAGTATTTAAATATAGTCTAAATATATAAAATTACCCCCGTTGCAGGAGACTGTAACGGGGGTAATTGTTTCTAATATAATCTAATTTAAATTGACATTCTAATTTAATAATTATACCTTTGTTTATACTAAAACTACAACTATAATATTAAAATTATGAAAATTGCAAAATTTACAACAATAGCATTTGCATTATGCATGTTTGCTGGGTGTACAAAAACAGATGAAATTATAGGTTCTTGGACGGAGAGAATTCCCGGACAAGATGAGGGACAAACTGCTGTTCAAGGTGTAAACATTGAACTAAATGGGAAAGCTTCATCTATAAATATGTCTACATTGGTGTATGAAAGTTGGAGTAGAAGTGGTGAATCACTGATTTTGTCAGGTAAAAGTATTGGAAATGGGCAAACACTATCTTTCTCCGATACTCTAAAAATCGAACGAGTTAGTGCCGATTCGCTTATCCTTAAAAGAGGTGCATATGAGATTAGTTATGCAAGAGCAAAAGAGTAGTACATATATTAAAAATCAATTATTTGTGAAATAACCTATACTTTATAAATATAAAATTTTATTTAAACTATGAAGATTACACTAAGAACATTAATTTTATGCTCTTTACTCTTTAGTACACTTTCAGCGTACTCGGATAATGATGTGAAAAAATTGATCTCCAGAACCAGTGAGGGAAATATTAAAAAAGTCAAACTTAAAAAAATCAAATCAGACAAAACCGAGTTTGAACACTACGTGAAAGATGGAACTCTATATATAACAGGTTCTGACGATGTGGCACTTAGTCGTGGATACTATGATTTTGTAAAACAAAATCAATATGGCGTGAACACTTGGTCTGGATCAAATATTGAGATACCTAAGAAATTGAAAGATACAGAGCCTAGAAGCGTTGTCTCTCCATTTGAAAACCACTACTACTTTAATGTTGTTACTTATGGATATTCAATGCCATATTGGGATTGGGCTAGATGGGAGAAAGAGATAGATTGGATGGCTCTACATGGTATAAATATGCCACTTGCTCTTGTCGGATATGAGGCTATACTAGCTCGCGTTTGGAAGCAGTTTGGACTTACGGACGAAGAGATAAACAGCTATTTTGCAGGACCTGCACACCTTCCGTGGATGAGAATGGGTAATATTAGCAATATAGATGGCCCTCTTAATCAACAATGGCATGACGATCAAGTGGAACTACAACACAAGATCTTAGCTAGAATGAAATCTCTTGACATGAAGCCTATTACTATGGGATTCCCCGGATTTGTGCCTGAAGCTTTCAAGAGAATATACCCCGATTTGAAGTTAGTAGAGACAACTTGGGCTGGCGCATTTCACAACTGGATGCTATCTCCTGAAGATAAACTTTATACCGAAATAGCAAGTGCATTTATTAAAGAGTGGGAGAAAGAGTTTGGTAAAAATAATCACTACCTAGTTGATAGTTTCAACGAAATGGAGATTCCATTCCCTCCAAAAGATTCAGACGAAAGATATGAACTTTTGGCATCATACGGAGATATTGTATATAATGCAATCAAGGATGTTAACCCAGATGCAACATGGGTAATGCAGGGGTGGATGTTTGGATACCAAAGAGGTATTTGGGACTATAAAACATTAGCTGCATTGGTATCTAAAGTTCCTGACGATAAGATGATACTACTCGATTTAGCAGTTGATTACAATAAACACTTTTGGCACTCAGAGGTTAACTGGGAGTACCACAAGGGGATGCATAACAAACAGTGGGTTTACAGCGTAATCCCTAATATGGGAGGTAAAGTTGGACTAACGGGAGTCTTAGACTTCTATGCTAATGGACACCTAGAGGCTCTGAAATCACCAAATAAAGGGAACTTAATTGGTCACGGGTCTGCTCCAGAGGGGATTGAGAACAATGAGATTATATATGAACTATATACAGATGCTGGATGGTGTAACGAGGAGATCGACATTGATGAGTGGTACAGTAATTACTCTAAAAATAGATACGGCAAATTAGATGTAAATATTCAAAACTCACTGAAAACCCTTCGTAAATCTGTATATGGCACGTTTACAGATCACCCTAGATATAACTGGCAGTTCAGACCAGGGATGATTAAAAATGGATCTATTAACATAAATGATGAGTTCTTTAAGGGCATTCAGCAGTTTGCAGATGCTGCACCAAAATTCAAGGGGAATAATCTATATGAAATTGACCTTGCAGAGTATACAGCTCTATATCTTGGTGGGAAAGCTGAAATTCTTGTAAACCTTATAGATCAAGAGTATCTTTTTGGGGACAAAGAGCGTGCGGCACAATACGAAGGAAAATTTGAAGATGTAATGTTAGCAATGGACTCTTTATTGAGAAACCATCCAACTCTTAATCTGTCACGTTGGTTAGATTTTGCTGAGAGAAGTGGAAAAACAGATGCTCAAAAATTACAATATTTAAGAGATGCAAAACGTATAATTACAATATGGGGACCTCCTGTTGATGACTACTCTGCTAGAGTATGGGGCGGACTTATTGAGGAGTACTACCTGCCTAGATGGAAGCACTATTTCGCAGCTAAAAAGAGTGGCGTACCATTCAATTTCGCAGCATGGGAGAGTGCATGGGTAGATAACCACGTAACTAATAATGCAATACCAAAAGTAGATATTATTGAGCTATCAACTAGAATGTTGAACTCTACCGAGGGTATTAATAAAGGTTTACTTTTAAACAACAATCCTAACAGCATTGGTTACTGGAGTATTAGTGAAAGTAGTGAGCGTGAGCTTACATTCCAAATTTCAGCTAAACAACTACCTAAATTGAAAGAAATTAACGTTAAAAGTGTTAGACAAGAGGGAACGATCACAATAAATGGTTATGAAATTATTGCTGATGGTAATGTTGTTGCTAGCTCTAATGAGAAGAGGGTTTTAAGCCTTAGCTCTCCTGCTAAATATAGCGTTAAACAACTATCTCTAACAGGGGCAAATAATGGCGTTATACTTAAAATTAAAATTAGTTCATCTAATAATTCAGATGGTGCTGGAGTAATTTCTCTATAAACATCTAAGATAAAAATATATTTTATCAAATTTTAAATTGCCCCCTAAGAGTTGGATTCAGCTTTTAGGGGGCAATTCATTTAAAAATAACAGCATATACCTAAATTACAACTATAAAAAGGGGTAACATAGGGACATAAGAAAACTTACGACAAAAAGTCGTATGACACTAAAATGGTAGTTATATCGTTTATTTGAGATCTGGATACATCGCCTAGAGTGAGGCTAAAACGCAGAGTATAGGCAAGATATGGGATTTCTTAGCACCTCACATATGGGCATAAAAAAAGGGTAAGCTACTTACATCGCACCGCTACAACCATCTACCCTTGCTTCCTTCCGAACCTGGGGGATTAAACAGGAGCTGGTCGTGTAAGACTTACCCAGCACAAAAGTATAAATAATTAAGTCATTTGCAAAATTTTAAGCCTTTTTTTTTCATAAATCTATATATTAATATTACAGGTTATAATATTTTGAACTATCTTTACCGAGTTGATTAAGTGATTAGATGAGTTATAATAGATTATAAGAGTGACGCAATGAGTAAGAAAAAAAAATATATTAAACCGATAATAATAGCTATATTATGTGTAATAGTAACTAGCTCATTATGTTTTTATTGCTACTACAATATAGCTGTGAAAAATGCCGTGAAACAAGATACAATACTATACATACCAACTGGGGCAACTTATGATGATGTCATAGATACTCTTGAACGCAATGACATGCTGTACTCAATGAAATCTTTTGAGAGAACAGCATCTCTACTCTCTTACAAAGAGAGAGTCAAGTCAGGTAGATACCAACTTAATAAGGGGGCGAGTTATCGCAGAGTTGTTGAAATGCTTAGAAGAGGTGACCAAAAAGCGGTGAAAGTGATATTCAATAACATCAGAACTCTAGAACAACTTGCAGGTAAAATAACTGCCAATATTGAAATAGATTCAATATCTATGTTAAATACTCTAAAATCTGACTCTATTCATAAGAGATATAGTTTAGATAGCACAACATTTATCTCAATGTTTATTCCCAATACATATGAAATCTATTGGAATACTCCTGCTGAAGCTCTGGTTGAGCGTCTAAATAGAGAGTTCAACAAGTTCTGGAACAAGGAGAGAGTCTCTAAATTAAGTGATAGCGGAATGAGTAGAACCGAGGTTATAACTCTTGCTTCAATTGTATATGAGGAGAGTAAAATGAGCGATGAACTCTCAACTGTTGCGGGAGTATATGTTAACAGACTTAAAATAGGTATGCCCCTACAAGCAGATCCAACAGTTAAGTTTGCAGTACAAGACTTTACACTAAAGCGTATTCTGAACATCCATCTATCCGTTGATTCACCATATAATACATATAAATACAAAGGACTACCACCTGGTCCAATATGTATGCCATCAATAAAAGCTATTGACGGCGTATTAGACTACGAAAAGCATAAATACTTATACTTCTGTGCTGCGCCCGACTTCTCTGGATACCATAAGTTTGCAGCCAACCTTTCTCAGCACAACCGAAATGCGAGAGAATACCACAGAAAATTAAACAGCCTTAAAATTTACAAATAGATATTACGAACAAAAATATTCCTTCTCTGCGACAACGCAACTCCGCCTGAGAAGAACTCTTACTTCAAACCAAATAGACTAACTCAACAATTTATTAACCTTACTAAAAAAAAACTATATGAAATCTATTAATGTTCCAGAGCTTCTCTTAAAAACTAAAGAGCCTAAATTACAGGATATTGAGATTGCACTTAAAGAGCAATGTGTACCGTTCTACCCTATTGACTGTATAAACTGGGAAGAGTACCCACTAAAACCTAAAGTTGAATTTGCAATTGCTCACGCTGACAACAATATATACATCAAATACAATGTACACGAAAATAGCATCAGAGCGCAATACATAGAGGATAACGGATCTGAACCATACGAAGACTCTTGCGTAGAGTTTTTCATCTCACTCGACAACCAAGATGCATACTATAACGTAGAATCTAACTGTATTGGAGCAATACTATTCGGTGGAGGTGCACCCGGAAGTAGAGTTCGCTTTGACGACAAGGTAACGAAACTTATTGAGAGGTATCCTTCTCTACCTAAAGAGGGGATTGAGACGAAAGAGGGTGACTTTACATGGTCTATGGTACTTGTTGTACCTGCAAGCCTTTTAGGTGTAGACAAAACATACAACTTAAAGGGACAAACTGCAAAAGCAAACTTCTATAAGTGTGGAGATAATCTACCTGAAGCACAGTTTCTATCTTGGAACCCTATCGAATTCGTAAAACCAAATTTTCACCTTCCTGAATTTTTCGGTGAAATTAAATTTGAATAGTAATTATTTAGAGAAACGTTGGTTTCAAATAAAGGTTAATTAACTTTATTTGAAACCAACGTTTTCTTAGAGTTTCTGATTAATAATATTGATATAATTGCAAATATAACGACACCAAATAGAAATAGAAAGCTAGAGTCTGTTGCCAACACGTAGCCACTATTGCTAACCGCCATACCATGTGATGAGTTAGCCACTAGTATAAGTGTAATTATTGCAACAGAAAATGATCCTGAAAGTTGTTTGATAGTATTTATTACTCCTGCAACACTATCTATCTCTGTATCTATCGCACCATTTAGTGCCAAGTTTGTCAGTGACGTAGAGACAAATCCAATACCAAACCCCCTAATACAAAGAGTTAATAGGATATACCAATGCGGAGTCTCTAAATTTAGATGTGAGCTAAGGTATGTATATATTAGAAGTATAACTAATCCCACAAAAATAAATACTCGACTACCATATCTCGGAATCAGAGAACCAGTAATCGGAGCCATACACCCCTGAATTATCCCTATTGGAACAAATAGAAGCCCTGTTTTATATGCACTATAATGCATCCCCAAGAGTAAATATTCCGATAAGATATAACTCCCTCCTTGTGACACAATTCCAAAGCAAAACATTACGATAAATGCCAATACAAAGTCTCTATTTTTAAAGATGAGTATATTTATAAGTGGGTATCGTGCATAGATCATCCTCAACACAAATAGAGAAAAAGAGATAATTAAAATTAAAATCAACCACCACTCAACAGCAGAGGATAATACATACAGACTCAATGGTGCCCACACCAACAGCAATAAAACTCCAATATAATCTAATTTATGTGTAGCCTTATCACGATACTCATTCATCAAGAATAGAGCCATAAATAGAATAATTACACCGATTGGTACATTCATTTTAAATATCCAATCCCATTTGTCTATTTCTACTAAATAGCCCCCAAGAAGTGGACCTATTGAGACCGTAACTCCAATCACCATTATTAACAAACCCAATGCAAAACCACGCTCTTTTCCTGTAAAGTTAAGAGCTATAATACTCATGGACAAAGGTGTTATAATTCCCGCACCCAACCCCTGAAGCATACGCATAGCGATAAGAGTGTTGAGATTTGGCGAAAGACTACACAAAAGAGATCCTATAGTAAAGACTACAATCCCTATTATGTAGAGACGCTTGAATCCATACTTACGGGCAAACCAACCACTACACATAAGCATTACAGACATTGCCAATGTATAACCACTAATTACCCAACCACTCTCACGAATTGTACTATGAAAGTAGTTAGTAATACTAGGCATTACGATATTGATGATTACTAAATCTAGGACTGTCAAAAATGAACCTACAACGACGACTAATAACGTAAGCCAACGATTAGGGGTCACAGGTGAAATTATCATATTTTATGTTTTTAGTATCTATAACAAAAAACATTCCAATTATAATAAATAACCTTAATTTTATTACATCTCTTCAAATAGAGTCAACTAGTATCTATGACTCTACCGACGAGGTGACTTATAGCGAAGTTACATCTAAACTTATTTGAGTATTTACCCCAGATTGGTCTAACACACCATTTTCCGATTGTTCTTCTGTGTTCAACAAGAGGTTCTCCTCTTGATCGTAGTTCTCAAACTGAGTAGATAATATCTTAGAGGTCTTAACCCCTAACTTTCGTATAGATTCCGATCGAGCAACTAAATTACCTGAACCCGATTTAATTTGACTAATCGCCTTATCATAGCTCTTAGTCGTATTCTCTAGATTACGACCAATCTCACTCATCGTGTTAAGTAGAAGCATTAACTTATCGTATAGATTTCCTCCTTGGCGAGCAATTTCAATGGCATTTTTACTTTGGTTATCCCTCTTCCATAGATCGTCAACCAACTTTAATAGTGCAAATAAATTTGTTGGACTACTAATCATAACCTTCTTATTATAGGCGTAAGACCAAATAGAGGGGTCACTCTGAATAGCAGCAAGGAATGCTGGTTCATTAGGGATAAACATAATGACAAAATATGGCGAATTTTTGAGATTTAACTCATGATATGCCTTACCTCCAAGTTCATCAATATGCTTGCGAATCGAAACTATATGTCTCGACATAGCAGAACTACGCTCTGCAACATCATCGGCATTAGCATACTCAACAAATGCTGTTAAGGAAGCCTTAGAGTCTATAACTATTTGCTTATCATCAGGCAGATTCAAAACCACATCAGGACGAAACCTTGCACCATTCTCATCTGTAAAACTCTGCTGTGTAGTGTAATGAATACCATTAATAAGATTTGAGCTATTTAAAATAGTCTCCAAAATCATCTCTCCCCAATCACCCTGCACTTTAGAGTTACCTTTGAGTGCATTTGTTAAACCAGTTGTCTCCTCAGTGATCTTCCGATTTAACTCCATGAGGTTTTTCAGCTCACTTTTCAACGCTCCTCGTTGCTGATTCTCTTCAGTGTGTATCTGCTCAACTCGACTCTTAAACTCACGGATATTCTCTTTAAATGGCTTCAAGATATGCTCCATAGACTCCATGTTCGTCTCCTTAAACTGCTTTGACTTCTGCTCCAGAATATCATTCGCCAAGCTCTTAAACTCATTGCGGAAATTCTCCTGCATCTCTTGAACTCGATGCTTCTCCTCTATTGACTGAGATTTAAGTAATTTAACCTCATTGATAGCGGTTGCACGCTCATCTGTAAGGATCAAAATCTGCGACTCCTTTTCAGATAACACTCTCTGCATATTGTTGATTTGCGCAATCGCACCCTCCTCTTTTATCGCTAACTCTATACTCTTATTTTGTGCTGCACGAAGTTCAAATTGTGCGCTATCCTTCTCTTCAAGTAGTGTTTTTTTGCTGCGTCTAACATCAAAATATAGGGCTATGACCGCAATAACAACCAACCCTAAAACTATACTAATTATATCCATAATATTTGATTATATTCTCGTTAAGAGTACAAATTTAAGGAAAATTTAGGAAAAATAGCTATCTTTGTGTTGTATACTAAATAATAGAGAACTTTATGAGTAGAATAGTTGCCCCTTCCATGTTATCGGCAGATTTTGGAAATCTAAACCGCGACACAAAAATGATTGATGCAAGTGCAGCAGAATGGGTTCATATAGATGTTATGGATGGCGTATTTGTGCCAAATATATCATTCGGTTTCCCCGTAATAAAAGTAATTAAAGAGGCTACACAGAAATTCTTAGATGTCCATCTAATGATTGTGAACCCAGAAAAATACGTAACTCGATTCGTAGAGGCTGGAGCCGATTTAGTAACCTTTCATATTGAAGCCGTAGATAGTGCAATGGAGTGCATTGAGCTGATACGCAAATCTGGTGCTAAGGTTGGTATATCTATAAAACCAGCAACTCCTATTAGCGCAATAGAATCTGTTTTGGACAAAATAGACCTAGTGCTTATCATGAGTGTCGAGCCAGGATTTGGAGGACAATCTTTTATTGGAAGTAGCGTTCAAAAGGCTATTGACCTTAAAAAAATAGCAACTAACAGAAATTTAGAGCTATTGATTGAGATGGATGGTGGAATCTCCGCAGATAATGCAGGGTTACTATACGACTCAGGGTGTGATGCACTAGTTGCAGGAAGCGCAGTATTTAACGCTCCAGATCCGCATCTGGAGATTCTAAAAATGATAAACGCAGAGTAGAAAAAAAGATGGTTTCAATAGATAATTTAACGGTTAGTTTTGGAGGTTGGGATCTCTTCAGTAACATCAGTTTTCTTATTAATCCTAAAGATAGAGTAGGTTTAGTAGGGAAAAATGGTGCTGGAAAATCAACCTTAATGAAGGTGATTATTGGGCAACAACCTGCAAGTAGTGGTGGAATAAGTAAAAATAGTGATTGCACTATTGGCTACCTTCCACAACAAATGAAGGTTGCTGATACAACAACACTAGTAGAAGAGACTGCTAAAGCCTTTGAACAACTATTGATACTAGAGAGGGAGATTGCGCAACTTACAGAGGAGATTACAAATAGAACTGACTACGAAAGTGAGTCATACGAGAAGTTACTACACCGCCTAAACGATAAAAGCGATAGCTTTCATATACTGGGTGGAGCAAATCGTGACGCCGAAATAGAGAGAATGCTACTCGGATTAGGGTTTAAGCGTAATGAGTTTCAAAAACCTACAAAAGAGTTTAGTGGAGGTTGGAGAATGAGGATTGAGCTCGCTAAGTTGCTACTCAAAAGACCTTCTCTACTACTACTCGATGAGCCGACAAATCACCTCGACATTGAGAGTATAGGGTGGCTTGAGGATTATTTAAAAGATTATAATGGATCTGTTCTGCTCATCTCGCACGATAGAGCTTTTTTGGATAATGTCACAAACCGAACAATAGAGATACTGCTCGGTAAGACATACGACTACAAGGCATCATACAGCAAGTATGTTGAGCTGCGTGCGGAGAGACGCCAACAACAGATCGCAACATATAACAATCAACAAAAATTGATTGAAAAAACAGAGGATTTTATAGAGAGATTCAGATACAAAGCTACCAAAAGTAACCAAGTACAATCAAGAATTAAATCTCTTGAGAGGCTAGATCGTGTGGAAGTAGATGACGAGGATTTAAGTACTCTAAATATGAAATTTGCCCAAGCTCCACGCTCGGGACAAATTGTCGCAGAGATCAAAGAACTAGGGAAAAGTTTTGAAGATAAGCATGTATTTAGTGGTGCAGAGGTTGTTATTGAGAGAGGCGAGAAAATTGCTCTTGTTGGACGTAATGGAGAGGGTAAGACAACTTTTATTCGTCTACTCCTCAATGAAATACAACCAACACAAGGCTCTATTAAATTAGGACACAACGTTAATATTGGGTACTTGGCGCAAAATCAAGATGACCTAATGGATGGAGACCAAACCGTTTTTGACACATTAGACAAGGTTGCCGTTGGAGATGTTAGAGTGAGATTAAGAGATATACTTGCGTCCTTTCTATTTAAAGGAGAGGATATTGACAAAAAGGTTAAAGTTCTATCGGGTGGAGAGAGAAGTCGCTTGGCAATGGCTAGACTTATGCTCGAACCATACAATTTATTGATCCTCGATGAGCCTACCAACCACATGGACATGCGCTCTAAGGATATACTAAAGCACGCAATAAAACAGTATGACGGAACTGTAATTGTCATCTCTCACGATAGGGAGTTTTTGGATGGCGTAGTTGATAAGGTCTATGAATTTAGAGATGGATCTATGAATGAGTATCTAGGGGGAATATATTATTTCTTAGAGAAACGTAGAGTGCAGAACCTTAGAGATATTGAGATTAAAGATAAAGCAACATCAAACAGTGATGATGGAGACAAAGGGGCTGTAGGGAAACTAAGTTACCAACAGAAAAAAGAGGCTGAAAAAGTTATTCGCAAAATTCAAAATCAAATAGATCGTAGCGAAGAGCGTATTATGGCTCTTGAAGATGAGGTGCAGAGTTGGGATGTAAAGCTATCATCACCCGAAGAGCATGGTCTAAATTTAAGTGACGACAGCGCTTTTACACAATATGAGGCTATCAAAAAATCTTTAGCCGATGAGATGCACCAGTGGGAGCAACTAAATATAGAATTAGAAGCTACTAAAGAGTAAATTTACAAATTGACTGCGATCACTCCGAACTACCATAAACAGGTAGCAATGAGTGATCGCAGTCAACTATTAGGAGTGCTAATATTTTATAATAGTAAAGCCATTTTCTATATTTTTATTATTAAGATATATATCTACTTATACCATTATCTATCATAGAACCATACTACATCTACCCCGCATGATAGAGACCAACAAATACGATTAAATCCCCCCTTTAAGCGGTCAATCTAATCACCATTGTTATATTTTAAAATTAAAGTGTTACCTTTGTAAACTAGAGTAGTTTTTGAAACAGAAGATATTTAATCCATCTGTCGGTACTATTCGTATTACACTATAATTGAAAAAATGACATTTAACGAATTAAATTTAGTTGAGCCAATACGTGAGGCTCTATCAGCAAAAGGATATATTACCCCAACTCCAATTCAAGCAGAAGCAATTCCTATAGTTTTAAAAGGACATGACCTACTAGGTTGTGCACAAACAGGTACTGGTAAAACAGCTGCATTCTCTATTCCTATAATCCAACATCTTCACGAAAATAAAACGGCTGGTGGTACTAATGGAATCAAAGCTCTTGTATTAACTCCAACACGCGAACTTGCAATACAAATTGACGAAAGTTTTGCTGCTTACGGACACCTGACAAAATTAAAACACACAGTAATTTTTGGAGGAGTGGGACAAAAACCACAAACTGATATACTACGCCGTGGTGTAGATGTTTTAATTGCAACTCCAGGACGTCTGTTGGACCTAATTAGCCAAGGGTACGTAAAGTTAAATAAAATAGAATACTTTATTCTTGATGAAGCCGATCGTATGTTAGACATGGGCTTTATACATGATATTAAGAGACTTATACCTCTATTACCTAAGAAACGTCAAACACTTTTCTTCTCGGCAACAATGCCACCTGAGATTGAAAAATTAGCAAATACCCTACTTTCAAATCCAAGAAAAGTTGAAGTAACACCAACATCTTCTACGGTTGATAAGATTGACCAGTACCTATACTATGTCGATAAAAATGACAAAGTAGACCTACTAACAGATCTACTAAGAGATCCAGAGATGGAGTCTATATTGGTATTTACTCGTACAAAACATAGAGCAGATAGAGTTGCACGTACTCTAAATAGTGCTAAAATTAAGGCTGAAGCAATTCACGGAAATAAGAGCCAAAATGCACGTCAAAGAGCACTAAATAACTTTAAGGATCGCACAACAAGAGTTCTTATTGCGACAGACATTGCGGCACGTGGTATTGATATTGACCACCTAACACACGTAGTTAACTTTGAGTTACCTGAAGTTCCTGAGACTTATGTACACCGTATCGGACGTACTGGACGTGCGGGACGTGCGGGAGTTGCAGTATCATTTTGCGATGCAGAAGAGGTACCAATGTTAAAGGATATTGAGAGGTTGATTAACAAACGTATACCTGTACTCGGAGATAAAGTATTTGATTCAAGAACAATAAAAAGTGCTGTATCTAGTAAAAAAGATGCAATTAAAGAGGAGGCGAGACGCAGAAGTACATTTAAAAGCAAAAGAGCTGAAGGTGGTTCGGAAGGCAGAAAACGTACAGATAGTGCTCAACCTAAATCTTTCAAGAAAAAACCTTCAAATACAAGAAAAAATAACTATTAAACGAACTCTAATATCATGAGAGCCTTAATTCTACTCCTCGTATTAAGTACGAGTTTTATATCTGTATCCGCAAAAGACACACGACCTGACTACACTCAGGCGCAAAGATTTAGCGATTATAAATTTTGGAAAATGTTTTTTTCTACAACCGTAGATCCGCATTGGTTTGCCGAAGGTGAGAGCTTTTGGTATGAATATAAAACTAGTAAAGGTAAAGAGTGGTATGTAGTTAACCCTTCAAAAAAGAGTAAAAAAACACTATTTAACATAGACCAAATCACTGCTGAGTTAACTGAAATAGTAAAAGATCCTCTTAATGCACAACAACTCCCAATTCAACTTTTGGAGGCTCAGGAGGATGGTAAGTCATTTACTTTTCAAATAACTTCTACAAAAGATTTGCCAAAAGATAGTGTCACTAAGAGGGTGGAAAAAGAGATATTTTACTTCTCTTACGACTTCCCAACGCAGAAGCTCACTCAATTAAAGGATAAAGTTAAGGCTCCAACAAATCTTACATGGGGTTCAATATCACCTGATAAACAAACAGTTATCTATGCAAAAAATCTAAACCTTTATCGTATGTCTAAAGTTGACTACGACAAGCTAAAGATAAATGATAAAGATAGTACGATTACAGAGATTCAACTGACTAAAAATGGGGTAAAAGATTTCGGTTTTGGACAACCATATAGCCTATTAAATACAGACTCTCTTTGTGGTGGAAAACGAATTAATCCAGGTGGATTGTGGTCGCCAGATTCTAAGCACTTTGCTATTACAGCTTCA
>CAMRBL010000025.1 GCA_947040435.1 uncultured Rikenellaceae bacterium | reverse complement strand
CGTTCCTGGATTTATATCTACTGATATAGAGAGTGGAGAGGTTACAAATTTGGGTAGAGGAGGTTCGGACTATACTGCATCAATTATCGCTGCGGAGCTAGGGGCTTCGATACTTGAGATATGGACAGATGTTGATGGGTTTATGACTGCAGATCCTGATGTTGCGAATACAACGTATGTTATAAATAATTTGAGTTTTGTTGAGGCGATAGAGTTGTGTAACTTTGGCGTTAAAACTATATATCCTCCAACAATATACCCTGTATACCATAAAGAGGTACCGATTCCGATCCATGTTCGCAATACGTTCAATCCAGAGGCGAAGGGTACATTAATCTCGAATGATAAGAGTGTTAATGATAAAGGTAAGGCTATTAAGGGTCTCTCGTCAGTCAACGATACATGCCTTATAACTGTTCAAGGTTTGGGAATGGTTGGAGTTGTAGGAGTTAATTACAGAATCTTTAGAACTCTTGCAAAGGCAGGAGTTAGTGTATTTTTTGTTTCGCAGGCGGCCTCTGAAAACACTACATCTATTGGTGTTAGGAGTGTAGATGCTGAGGTTGCAGTCAAAGAGTTGAATATACAGTTTGAAAAGGAGATTGAGAGTGGGGAGATCAACCCAGCTCATTTAGATAGTAATCTAGCAACGATTGCAATTGTGGGGGAGAATATGAAACATACTCCAGGAATTGCGGGTAAGTTATTTGGCACTTTGGGGAGTAACGGAATTAACGTTATTGCGTGTGCGCAGGGAGCTTCGGAGACGAATATCTCTTTTGTTGTTAAGTCAGAGAGTTTGAAAAAGGCGATGAATGTAATACACGATTCATTCTTCTTGTCGGACTTTAAAGTGTTGAATATATATATAGCAGGAGTTGGTCTTGTTGGAAAGAGTTTGTTGGAGCAGATTCACATGCAACAGCCTACTTTGATGAAGAACAGTTCACTAAAGATAAAGGTTGTCGGAATTACAAATTCTCGTAAATTTATCACAAATGGTGATGGAATAGATCTATCTAATTACCAAGCTGAGTTGGATGCGTCAGAGAATGTCTCTACACCAGAGCTATTCAGTGAGCAGATAATTAATAAGAATATCTTCAACTCTGTATTTGTAGATTGTACTGCGAGTGCAGATGTTGCATCAATTTATTTAAGGTTGTTGGATAGTAATGTCTCTGTTGTTACGGCGAATAAAGTTGCGGCATCGAGTGAGTACACGACATATAATGCGTTGAAAACAACTGCTAGAAAACGTGGTGCAAAGTTTCTTTTTGAGACTAATGTTGGTGCGGGACTACCTATCATTAATACTATTAGCGACCTTAGGAATAGTGGTGATAATATATTGAAAATAGAGGCTGTTGTTTCAGGTACACTGAATTATATATTCAATGTTATGAGTGAAGATGTCCCTATGAGTAGAGCTATTCAGATGGCGAAAGAGGCAGGTTATGCAGAGCCAGATCCAAGGATAGACCTAAGTGGCACAGATGTTATACGTAAATTAGTAATTCTTGCTCGAGAAGCAGGTTACATGATAGAGCAGAGTGATGTACAAAAGAAGTTGTTTATCCCGAACTCATATTTTGAGGGTAGTGTAGATGATTTTTGGGCAAATATCTCAAATGTTGATGCTGAGTTTGAAACTAGGAGAAAAGAGTTAGAGAGTCAGAATAAGCAGTGGAAATTTGTTGCTAAATTAGATAACGGTAGTGCATCAGTTGAGCTTAAAGAGGTAGGAAATAAGAGTCCTTTCTTTGACTTAGAGGGTAGTAACAACGTTATTTCATTAACAACTGAGAGATATAAAGAGTATCCAATGCAGATAAAAGGTTACGGAGCAGGGGCAAGTGTTACTGCTGCTGGCATCTTCGCTGATATTATAAGTATTGCAAATATTTAATATATTGTAATCTTGCAACACCGCCCGTTAAGAAGTTCTCTAATAACTATATTTAGAGTAGTTCCTAACGGGCGGTATTGCGTTCTAATATTTGATAAACTGTACTACAAGTAGTAAAAATTATGGTGTTTCTTAAATTTAAGCAGTTTCTTAGTGGGAGTTTAATGAAAAATGATTATTTTTACGACATTATATATAATTAAGTTGAAACTTTAAATAAGAAATCTAAATACAATGAGCTGTCAAATTAAATTTACAACTGCGGACCAAGCAGTTAAAGTAATCAAGAGTGGAGATCATATACACTTAAGTAGTGTTGCAAGTGCTCCTCAATGTCTAATCAAGGCAATGTGCGCAAGAGGTGAAAATAGAGAGTTCCAACACGTGCATATTCACCACCTACACACAGAGGGACCTGCGCCATATGCAGATGCTAAGTTTGAGGGTATTTTTCAATTAGACTCATTCTTTGTTGGAGGTAATGTTCGTAAGGTAACTCAGAGCGGTTATGCAGATTACATTCCGATTTTTTTGAGTGAGACACAAAAGTTGTACCGTTCTGGAACACTTCCATGTAACGTAGCAATGATTCAAGTTTCAACACCAGATAAGCATGGCTATGTATCTTTGGGTACATCTGTTGATGCTACACTTGCAGCGGTAGAGTGTGCAGAGCACGTTATTGCAGTAGTAAATAAATATGTACCACGTTCATTCGGAGATGCATTTATTCATACTTCTCAAATAGATCTATTTGTTGAAGATGATGCACCTTTAGAGGAGGCTCATTTTTCGATTCCAAGTGAGACAGATATCGCTATCGGTATGCATTGTGCAGGATTGATAGAGGATGGAGCATGTCTTCAAATGGGTATCGGAGCTATTCCAAATGCAGTTCTTGGACAGCTTGGAAATCATAAAAATCTAGGTATACATACTGAAATGTTTGCAGATGGCGTTTTACCATTAGTAGAGTCAGGTGTTATAAATGGAGCGAACAAGGCTATTGATAAAGGCAAGATGGTATCTACGTTCCTTATGGGTTCACAGAAGGTTTATGACTTTATTGATAATAATCCTGGCGTTCTAATGATGGACGTAGGTTATACAAATGATCCATTTATTATTGCAAAGAATCCTAAGGTTACAGCTATCAACTCTGCATTGCAGATCGATATTACTGGACAGATTTGTGCAGACTCATTGGGAACAAAGTTCTATTCAGGAGTTGGAGGTCAAGTTGACTTTATTTATGGAGCTTCTCGTTCACAAGGAGGAAAAGCAATACTTGCAATGCCTTCAGTAACAACAAAGGGGTTGAGTAAGATTGCACCAGAGTTGACTTTGGGTGCAGGTGTTGTTACTACACGTAGCCACATTCACTGGTTTGTAACAGAGCATGGAGCAGTAAATTTATATGGACGTACTCTTCAAGAGAGAGCTAGACTTATAACAAGTGTTGCCCATCCAGACCATCGTGAATCTCTAGAGAGAGCGGCGTTTGCAAGATATGGCGAGCATCACCATTACATTAAGATGACTTGTAAATAGATAATAGTTTTTGAATCACATAGCTCTACCATTAATTTGTAGAGCTGTGTTATTTCAGATAATATATTAAAAATTGTCATTTATTTTTATATAAATAATTTAACATATAGTAAAAATGTCATACGATAAATTTCAAGATAGACATATTGGTGTCAAAAGTGATGATCTTCAGCAGATGCTTGATACAATTGGTGTTAAGAGTGTCGAAGATCTGATATCTCAGGTTGTACCGCAAAACATCCGTTTAAGAGAAGCGGTTGATATTTTACCAGAGGGTATGAGTGAGTATGAGTTTTCAAGTCACATCAGGTCTCTAGCAGATAAGAATAAGCAGGTTCGTTCTTTCATCGGTATGGGATACTACGGCTGTGCCGTTCCAGCGGCTATTGTACGTAATGTTTTAGAGAATCCAGCGTGGTATACATCTTACACACCATATCAGGCAGAGGTATCACAAGGACGTTTAGAGGCTCTTTTGAACTTCCAGACTATGACTATTTCTCTTACGGGCATGGAGATTGGTAACTGTTCACTTCTAGACGAGGGAACTGCAGCAGCCGAGGCAGTTGCAATGATGTACGGTCTACGTAGTCGTGATGCAGTTAAATCGGGTAATAATGTACTTTTTGTTGATGAGAATATATTTCCTCAGACACTAGATGTATTAATGACACGAAGTGAGCCATTTGGAATTGAGATCATCTGCGATAAGTTTGAGACATATGAGTTCTCAGGTAAGGAGTTTGGCGTAGTACTTCAGTACCCATGTGCTAATGGAGAGGTAAACAACTATGAGGCATTTACAGCTAAAGCACATGAGAATGGAGCGTTAGTAACAGTTGCTGCGGACTTAATGGCTTTGACAACATTGAAGTCACCAGCTGAGTGGGGTGCAGATATTTCTGTTGGTTCATCACAAAGAATGGGTCTTCCGATGGGCTTTGGCGGTCCTCACTGTGGATTCATGACAACAAAAGATAAGTACAAGAGGAGTATGCCGGGTCGTATTATCGGAGTGTCAGTAGACAGACTTGGTAATAAAGCTCTAAGAATGGCACTTCAGACTAGAGAGCAGCATATTAAGAGAGAAAAAGCAACATCAAATATATGTACAGCATCAGCTTTAATGGCAGTAATGTCAGGTTTTTATGCTGTTTATCATGGACCTGTTGGATTAGTAAAGATAGCTAAGCATATTAATAGTTGTGCAACAACAGTTGCTAAGGCGTTAGAGGGGTTTGGTTACAAGGTAGTAACTAAGAGTTTTTTCGATACACTTTCAATAGAGTGTGAGTCATCTGTTATTAACCAATTGGCAATAGAGGCTGGTTTTAACTTATACTATCCAGATGAGGAGCATGTAAGAATAAGTCTTGATGAGGTGACATCACTAGAAGAGGTTGAGGCTATCATTGGTATCTTTGCAGAGGCAGCAGGCAAGAAACTTCCTAAGAACATAAAATTAGTTGAGGGAACTATTTCGGCAGATCTTCAACGTACGTCAGCTTTTTTAACAGAGCCTATATTCTCTGCTAATCATAGCGAAACAGAGTTGATGAGATATATTAAGAAGTTAGAGCGAAGAGATATTTCACTTGCAGATAGTATGATTCCATTGGGATCATGTACAATGAAGTTAAACTCTGCAGCATCTATGATGCCAATCAGTTTAGCAGGTTTCAATAACATCCACCCATTTGCTCCAGATTGGCAGACGGAAGGTTACATGGAGTTGATTAAAGGACTTGAGAGTGATTTATCTGCTATTACAGGATTTGCAGCTACGTCATTGCAACCAAATTCAGGAGCAGCAGGTGAGTATGCTGGCTTGATGGTAATCAGAGCATACCACCAAAGTAGAGGACAAGGATATAGAAATATTGTTCTTATTCCTTCATCTGCACACGGAACAAATCCAGCATCGGCAGTAATGTCAGGCTTGAAAATTGTTACAGTTGCTTGTGATGCTAACGGAAACATTGACGTTGAGGATCTAAAATTAAAAGCGGAGCAAAATAGTAGTGAGTTGAGTTGTTTAATGGTAACTTACCCATCTACCCATGGTATTTTTGAGAGTAAGATTCGTGAAATTGTAGACGCAGTACACGATGCAGGCGGTCAAGTATATATGGATGGAGCAAACATGAATGCGCAGGTTGCATTGACTAACCCAGGATATATTGGGGCAGATGTTTGTCACCTAAACCTACATAAGACATTTGCTATGCCTCATGGTGGTGGTGGACCTGGAGTTGGATCAATCGGAGTTGCGGCTCATATTGCGCCATTCTTGCCATCTCATCCAATTGTAAATTGTGGTGGAGCAGATGGAATTACAGCAGTATCTTCATCACCATATGGTAGTCCTATGCTACTTCCTATTACTTATGGTTACATTAAGATGATGGGTGAAGCTGGATTGAAGCGTGCGACAGAGATGGCAATTGTTAATGCTAATTATATTTCATTGGCTTTAGCTAGTGAGTATAGAACATTCTACAATGGAGAGAATGGACGTGTTGGACATGAGTTAATTCTTGACCTACAACACTACCGTAAGGACTATGGGGTTGAGGTTGCAGATGTTGCTAGAAGATTGATGGATTATGGGTTCCATGCACCAACAGTCTCTTTCCCAGTTCACGATACATTGATGGTAGAGCCAACAGAGAGTGAGTCAAAAGAGGAGATGGATCGCTTCATAGCGGCTATGATCTCTATTAAGCGAGAGTGTGAGTTGGCAAAAGATAATAGTGATAATCCTGTATCTAATGCGCCACATACTGCGGTTGAGGTAACATCAAGCGAATGGAATCACTCATATTCGAGAGAGGTTGCGGCCTTCCCATTAGAGTGGATCAAGGAGAATAAATTCTTCCCTTTTGTAAGTAAGATTGACGGAGGATATGGAGATAGAAATTTATTCTGTACTTGCGCTAGATTATACACAGAGGAGTAGAAAAAAGAGAGTTTAAAATATTAATAAACATTTAAAATAAAAAAGATGAAAATAGGACAAGAAACATTTGTATCACTTAGTTACACATTAACAGTAGATGGACAAGTAGCAGATCAGGCTACGGCAGATCAACCTTTAGAGTTTGTATATGGAGCTGGATTCCTACTACCTAAGTTTGAGGAGCATATTGCAGGATTATCTGCTGGAGATAAGTATGAGTTTACTTTGGCACCAGAAGAGGGTTACGGAGAGATTATCGCTGAGGCTTTAGTTGAGTTGCCACAAGATGTATTTTTGGTTGATGGTGCAGTAGAGGAAGGTCTTCTTGTAGTTGGAAATCAAATTCCAATGAGTACACAAGATGGACAAAGAATGTTAGGTATCGTTATTGAGGTTTTAGAGGAGACAGTTAAGATGAACTTTAACCACCCAATGGCAGGTAAGACTCTAAACTTCAACGGAGAAATCGTTGGTGTTAGAGAGGTAACTGAGGCAGACATGATGCCTTCAGGTTGTGGTAGCAGTTGTGGTGATGGTTGTGGCGAAGGTTGCAACTGTGGCGATGGTTGTGATTGTGGTGACGATTGTGACTGCGAAGAGACTAAATAGTAGATCTATTATTTCATAAAAAAGGAGCTGTTTTTTGTTAATCATTAAACAGCTCCTTTTTTTACCTTAAATATTTTTTTTAGATAGCATTTAAAAGTATATATTTTCCCTCCTGTAAATACGATGACCTACCTTTGTATTTCAGTTTACACAAATTAATAAAACCTAAAACTATACTAAAATGAGAAACGTACTATTAATAATAAGCATTTTATTTTTTGGAACAACACTAGCAGTGGCAAAAGATTCCGAATCTGTAATGCAAACCAATCCGTTTTTACAAAGCCCAGTCAATAATGGAATGACTGTAAGTTGGTTGACAAACTCTCCAACCCTTAGTTGGGTAGAGTATGGTCAAGATACAACCGATATGCAGCGAGCAGTGACTCTACAAAATGGTCAGGTCGTTGCCAATAACACTATTCATCACATTAGACTCACAGACTTACAACCTAATACAAAATATTATTATCGTGCATTTTCTAAGGTAATAACTGCATATGGAGCATATAGCAAGGGTTTTGGCACTCAAGAGACATCATCCCTATATAGTTTTACTACAGCACCAGAGGATGGAGCAGAGGAGGATTTTACGGCAGTAGTTTTTAATGACTTACATAAGAATACAGCTACGGCAGAGGCTATGGTAAAGGCGTTAGATGGAGTTGACTATGATTTTGTTATTTTCAATGGTGACTGTATTGATGATCCTAGTAGTCAAGATGTTGCTGTTGATATAATCTCTAAATTTAACGATATAGTTGGTGCATCGGAGACACCTGTAATCTACCTTAGAGGTAATCACGAGATAAGGAATGCATACTCTGTTTGGTTGTACGATGTTTTGCAATGTGTATCAGGCGACCTTAGCTATGGAGCATTTTCATGGGGAGACACAAGGTTTGTACTGCTAGATTGCGGTGAGGATAAGCCAGATAGCCACCCTGTATATTACGGAATGAATGATTTTTCGCAATTCAGAGAGGACCAAAAGAATTTTTTGCTTGAAGAGGTTAAGCGCAAGGAGTTCCGCAAGGCTGAGTATAGAGTTTTAGTACACCATATTGCGCTCTATGGCTTGGAGTACCCAGAGTTTAATCCATGTTATGATTTGTGGGGACAGATATTGAATGATGCAAATGTAGATTGTGCGATTAATGCACATGAGCACCGAGTTGCATTTCATCCTGCTGGAGAGTTCGATAATGAGTACCCAGTTTTAATTGGAGGAGGTCCACAACTTAGCAGTGCTTGTGTAACTGTAATTAAGCGAAGTAATGGTCAAATGACTGTTGAGCAAATTGATGCAAAACGTAAGGTACTAAAGAGTATTGTGCTATAAATTTTCAATAGAGACTGTCAAAATTTTATATTAGAATTTAGGCAGTTTTACAGTTTTTGTATATTAAAAAATTAAATATTTATGAAGAAGAGTATTACAATCGCATTAATATACGATTTCGATGGGACACTATCTCCAGGGAATATGCAAGAGTATGATTTTATTCCAACAGTTGGAATGAGTAGTTCTGATTTTTGGAAAGAGACAAATAAAATAGCTTCAGAACAGGATGCTGATCCGATATTGACCTATATGTCTAAGATGATCCATGAGGCAAAGTTTGCTGGAATCTCTCTCAAGAAAGACTCCTTTAGGGCATATGGAGCAAAAGTACCTCTATATAGTGGTGTTGATAAGTGGTTTGCTCGAATGAATGCCTATGCAGCAGATAGAGGAATTGTTATTGAGCACTACATAAATTCATCTGGACTTAAAGAGATGATTGAGGGTACACCTATTGCCAAAGAGTTCAAGAAGATTTACGCATGTTCATTTCTATATGATGTTGATGGAGTTGCGTACTGGCCAGCCGTTGCTATAAATTATACGAATAAGACACAATTTATTTTTAAGATAAGTAAGGGAGTTGAGTCAGTGTATGATAGTACACTAGTTAATAAGTATATCCCCGAAGAGAAGAGGCATATTCGTTTTAGGCACATGATATATATCGGAGATGGGACAACAGACATACCATGTATGCGTTTGGTAAAGGAGCAGGGAGGTCACTCCATTGCTGTTTACAATCCTGAGTCAGTAGATGACATGAGGAGTTGTGAGTCTTTGGTTAAGGATAGACGCGTTAGTTACGTTTGTCCCGCAGATTACACTAAAGGGAGTAATATTGATGCCGTTGTTAAGACTATAATAGATAAGATAGAGATTGATACAAAATTACAAAAACTTATGATACAGCCGATTCATAAAATAATTTTTGCAACAAATAATAGACATAAATTACGTGAAGTACGTGAGATTCTTGGAGGGAGATATAATTTATTAACCCCTAATGATTGTGGTATTTTTGAGGATATCCCCGAGGAGCAACCCACAATTGAGGGAAATGCGCTTCAAAAAGCTAGGTATATTTATGAGAAAACGGGTTGTGATTGTTTTGCAGATGACACGGGGCTCGAAGTTACCGCTTTAAATGGAGCACCGGGAGTATATTCAGCAA
The DNA here is from genome assembly GCA_947040435.1 of uncultured Rikenellaceae bacterium. Taxonomy (GTDB): domain Bacteria; phylum Bacteroidota; class Bacteroidia; order Bacteroidales; family Rikenellaceae; genus CAMQVY01. The sequence continues at coordinate 9,663 of CAMRBL010000025.1, read as the reverse complement.
GGTATGCTGGAGAGAAGTGTAATTTTCAGGATAACGTAGATAAGTTATTGCGAGAGTTAAGTGATAAAGATGTTCGCACAGCTCGTTTTAAGACAGTAATTGCGTTAATTATTGGAGGTAAAGAGTTTCTATTTGAGGGGTTGGTGTATGGTGAAATAATTTCAGAGGAGATTGGTGTTGATGGTTTTGGTTATGATCCAATATTCCGACCTGACGGTTTTGCAGATACATTTGCTGAGATGAGTTCAGAACAGAAGAATAAAATATCTCATAGAGGTATAGCTGTTTCTAAATTAGCTGAATTTTTAACTAGAGATAGTGAATAAGTATAAAGCAAAGGGTATTGTCCTACATAGTTTGAAATATTCGGATAATGCGTTAATTCTCCACCTGCTCACAGATACATTGGGTCGTCAGTCCTATATGATCAAGGGAGTAAAAAATGCAAAAACGAGATCGAATAAGATGGCTCTAATGCAACCAATGTTCATAATTGAATTTGAGGGATCGGAGAGTAAGTACGGGACATTACACACAATGAAAGATGTTCAGTCGGCGGTGTTGTTAAATAGGACTCCTTTTGATGCTCGCAAGAGTGCAATATCAATATTCATGGCGGAAGTGATATATAGGTTGATTAAAGAGGTAGAGCAAAATACTTACCTCTTTGATTTTGTCTATAATTCAGTTGTGTGCTTAGATAATCTAAACTCAGGAGTTTCAAATTTTCATTTATGGTTTCTCGTTAGGTTGAGTAGTTTTTTAGGGTTCTATCCTGGGAATGAGTATGAAGAAGGATCTTTTTTTGATATAAAAGAGGGTGTATTTGTAAGTTCACTACCTGAACACATGATGGTTCTATCGAGTGAGAATAGCTTGTTGTTAAGCAGACTAATGGATTGCAGTGCAGAAGATCTTTCGGTATTGGAGCTAGGTCGTAGTCAGCGTTCGGACTTCATGAATGCTTTATTACTCTACTTTGGTTACCACTTGGATAATATAGATAACATAAATTCGCTAAAAATATTAAAGGAGGTATTTTAGTAAGTTCTATAAATTTATCTATGTATAAATGGACAAAAATGTAGGCGATGAAAGGGGTGAAAACTACCTCTTTTATCGCCTAAATTTTAATTAAATATATCTGGAATTCATATAGTTGTAGAGTATCTAAATCTGTATCGTTAATCTATCCTCTATATCTCTGCATTTTCAGATAGTAGCAGTTTACGGTATCTTGTAGATGGAGATTCAATGAACTCACCTATTCCATATTCGTACCAGCGTTTATCGACTAGATCTATAACCTCTTGTGATGAAGTCACAACATTTGGAAACCTTTTAGGATAACCAGCTATATCACCAATTTTACTTCGAGCATCAATAAAGAGTGCTTTAGAGATTACTTTAATATCCCGTTGTGGCTCTATGTTTGCGGCGATAATCCACAAAATTTCGTTAGGTAGTAGTATACTCGTTGCACTATCCATAAATACAATGAAATTTATTCCGTCCAAGCAGTTTTCATTACAAAACTCTTCGTATGATATTTTTGTATGTGGGTCGGCGTATAGAATAAGAGTGCTCCACTCCTCTACCAATGTCCTACATGCAGAAGTAATACCCGTTGTTAGGGTAATATGACCAATTGTTGGTTCGGCTGTATCTGCAACTGCTGTAGCATCAAACATTAGTTTTCCACCCTCTCCAGGAGTTGCAGTTGCGTGGTCTAGTACGTCGTATACGCCCTTTGAGAACATTATATTCTCTGGTATATTTACGTTTCGTAGTAGTTTAGCTATTGTTTTACTGTTTTTTAGTGATTCGCCATTTTTGAGAGCTGCCACAAGGAGAAGTTTATTAAACATCATCTGTCCTGCACCCCATAGAGAACTAGCCACTTTGTATGGTTGCCCTGCATATGTTGTCTCTATATCTACAATTGCAATGTTGTGTGCCGTGCCAGCGTCCGGCATATATAGATCTTTTATCTCTGGTTGTATTGCAAATCTAATTGGTGCGAGGAATATTTTTTCGGTAGCTTTAGCGATGTATGCGTCCTCTTGTGGAGGAACACCAACTATTGTAGCGGAGTATATTGCATCTTTGCGGTGAGTAATTGCAGTGACGTGAAATTCGGGGTATAGATCCTCTAGCGAGTAAAAACCCGTATGATCTCCGAACGGACCTTCAATAAACTTTGCTTGTTTAGGGTCTACATACCCCTCAATTACGAAGTCGCAATCGCTTGGCACATATATGTCATTTGTCACACACTTTACTAGAGTAACGGCTTTTCTGCGTAGGAAACCAGCGAGTAGATACTCGTCCATATTGTCAGGCATAGGTGCCGTTGCGGAGTATATGTAAGCTGGGTCGCCACCTAGACATATACTAATTGGCATTAATTCGTTGCGTTTAGCATACTCTCGATAGTGTCTTTCACCTGTTTTGTGTAGGTGCCAGTGCATACCAGTTGTATGTTCGCCAGTGACCTGCATGCGATACATTCCTACATTTCGAGTACCACTATTTGGGTCAATTGTGTTGACTAAAGGAAGCGTAATAAACTTTCCTCCGTCATTCGGCCAACACTTTAAGATAGGGAGAGAACTTAACTTTGCATCCTCACCTTTTAATATTATCTCTTGGCATTTACCTTTTTTAGTAGATGTTTTAGGGAGCCACTGCGATACTTCTCCCAAAAGGGGTAACATTTTGAGTTTATCTGTAAATTTATTTTTAGGTGATACTACCGAGTGTAGTAGATGTTCTATTCTATCAGTTAGCTCTTCAAGATTTTCCACTCCAAGAGCCGTTGCAATACGTTTATCAGAGCCAAACATGTTGATTAGCATTGGGAATTTACTCGCTGTATTTTCAAAGAGAAGAGCTTTTCCACCGCCCTTACTTTTTGAGACACGATCTACAATCTCAGTTATTTCATATTCGGTATTTACTTCGGTTTTGATTCGAATTAACTCCCCTATACTCTCTAATTTTGCTATATACTCTTGTAGGCTACTATACATCTCTATTTGTCGTTTTATATTATATAGACAAAGTTAATAATTTAATTAATAAACGGATTATAAATCTTTTGAGAAAACACAAACAAATTTGTATATTTGCATCTAAATGTAAAAAGTGTGAAAACAGTAATAAATCATCATAGGTTGGGTGATGTTGTAGTCTCTCAAACCTTTAGAGCTCGACGTATCTCTATCTCACTTCGTCCGCCCTCTATTGTACGGCTAACAATTCCATATAATGTTGCGTTATCAGATGCGCTAAAATTTATGGAGACAAAATATGATTGGATTGAGTCTGGCTTAGAGAAGTTTAAGGAGAAGTACCCTGATAAGATAATTGAGATGCCGTACTCTACTATATCGCATGCGCTTAGATATGATCCATGTGATACGTCAAAAATAACGGCACAGTTAACCGACACTGAGTTTATTGTTAGTTATCCGATGAGTCTTCACTTTAGCGACCCACAAATCCAAGAGATCACTAAACGAGCGATTGATTTGGCTTGGAGTGCTGAGGCAAAAAAAACTCTACCGCAAAGAGTTAAGTCTTTGGCGGAGGAGTTTAATTTTAAATATGGTAAAATATCACTACGTAACACACGAAGTAAGTGGGGTAGTTGTACCTCCCAAAATGACCTATCATTGAGTATTCACCTCATGCATATCCCTAATCATCTTATTGATTATATCATACTGCATGAACTTTGTCACACTATCCATAAAAATCATGGGGAGCATTTTCATGCTCTTCTTCGAAGTGTCACCAAAGGGCAGCATGATACATATCGTAGAGAGCTAAAAAATTATAGTACACGAAATTGTTATTAAGAATTATTTATTTATCTCTATTTTAAATTCATTGTCGCTACCAAAATCACATTCAGGAATTTTTATATCATTGAAAGTCATCTGCCACACTTTGTTCATAGATTCTCCTATATTTTTTTGAACATTCTTGAACTCTTTGGGAGTGATTAGTTCCGGTTTTTTAGCTAGTTTTTTGATTTTTTTTATTAAATCTCTACTAAATATTTTTTCTCCAAGAGTTTTTTTGAACGTTCTATTTGCTTTTTTTAGATTTTTAGGTAATTTTTTAAATTCTTCTTTAAAGATTGTTTGATCCTGATTACTTAATTTTATCCAATTATCTTTTACTACTTTCAACATCTTACTCATATCCTTTGATTCTACAATCTTTAGATCAACTAAGTATGATTTTAATCGTTTTGGATTATTTATTTGTGCTGCCGATGTTGTATTCGGAATTATCAGAAGTAAGCATAAAATAGATAGTGTCCAGATCATCATTTTCGATGAATATGAAATTTTCATAATAAATTGTATTAGGTAAAATATCATTGTGCGATAGCCGATACTTTAGAGGCATGTATGGTCTGCTTTAAATAATATGTACAATTGCCACTTGTTAGAGTGTGTTATATTCCCCAAACAAAACCAAATCCGATTGTTAAAGGGTGAAGATCTGCGCCTTTATTTTTTTCAAACATCTTCGTTAGCGTATAGTTGCAGAATACTGCAAAACAGCCATATCCAATCTTAGCAGTAGCGTCTAGTTTAAATGGCACCATACTAAAATCATCAGTATTTTTCATTTTTCTTTTGTCACCTTCATAATCATAAACTACTTTTGTTTTGCTATGTAGGCGTAGTCCACCAATAACTCCAGCAGAAACGAATGCTTTTCTTGATTGTACTTCGAATAGGATAGGAACGGTTAGATATAGATGTTTAAGTGTATTTCTTCGTACATTGTATTGGTTATTGATGCTAATAGGAATAATTACCCCTTTATCACCTTTTGTGATTGATGTGTAGTCATCCGAGAAGCTTAATCGTTGGTATTCAAAACCGACTCCTACCGCCATTCCGAAGCAGCCATTCCGAGAAAGAGAAATGTCAGCATTGTATGGATTTATTATAAATGTTCGTGATCCCGACCAATCTAAGCGCATGTCATCTCCATTTGAACCATATATTTCGCCACCCTGTAAATAGTTAGTTAATCCAATATAAACTCCGCTCCAATGTCCTTCGAAATTACCTCTTTTACCTCTATTTTTTTCTTGTTTATAACTATTTTTTTTGTTAATACTAACTTCAAAATTTTTAATTGTTGTTATATTATTTTTTCTGTAATTAATAATTTTGAGCTCTTTAGCTTTGTTGTTAGGTTTTACTACTTGTAATTTAGTACTGCTGCCGATACTCCATTCATCTGTAACTACTAGTGAGTCTTCAGTGTTGTTCTGAGCAATCGAAGGTATTGTAATTGCGAGCAAAAGAGCAATGTATCCGAATTTGTAAATTTTCTTATTCATAATTTGTAGTTTAATTTATTAACTCTCTAAATATTTTATATTCCTCTATTATTTTATTCGTTACAATTACGTAGTTATTTCTGCATATAGAAGATTAAAGAGTTATAGTTAGATAATATGATTTTTTATATTTTTTAATGCATTACGTATTTTCCCTCTACGTTTTTCTCTGTTTGGTTGCCACACGTCATGATTTACAACTATATCTTCTTGTTGTTTTGGTTCTACATCAGTCCACACTTCAGCTTGAGCAAATAGCATAATATCATCTTGTACTGGCTCATTTATTTGTTCATGTTTTATGTCAGCGGTATTCTCTCTTATGTTCTTCACTACGGGGTTTTTGACCTCTATATGCGCAATTTTTGGAATATATTTTAATTTTGAGTTTTTGATTATTATTTTAGGAGATAGCTCATCTAGTATCGGCTTGAAAACTGCATACTCAAATATTTTTTTTATTTCAATATTTTTTTTACTTGCTATTTTATACTTTAAGTTATTTTCTAACTCTTTAAGAGCTATTGTAGTGTCATTTTCGTTTAAGTATGTGGTTTTAGGGAATGTAATTACAAATCCAATAAGTATTACAGCGGCAATTGATATTGCTATTTTCACATTTTTCGTTAGAAAAGCTGCCTCTCCTTTACGATATATACTACGTTTATTTTGATATGTTATAGAGTTATCAGGCTTTAGGAACTCTATTGGTTCAGCAACCTCTTTAAGAAACTTTTTATCACTATATACGACCTCGTTGTCGGGGTTTATACGAACTCCGCTATCTAACCAACTATCTAATTTATGCTCCGACTCTAGTAATGCGAAAAATTCATCTTGCTCGACTTCAGTTATGGAGCCTTTATTTAGCATCTCTTCTAATACCACTACTCTCTTATCACTTTTCATAGTAAAAACTCCTCTCTTTTTATATAATTACGCAGAGTGTTGCGTGCTCTAAAAATGTATACTTTAACTTGGCTCTCATTTAAACCTGTAATATCCCCAATCTCATAGTAGCTATAACCTTCGTAATCTCTAAGAAGTACTACATGTCGTTGTATGTCAGGTAATATTTGTAGTGCGACCTCCAATTGCTCCGCTAGGTCAAAGTTGTGAGAGCTCTCTCTTTGCGTGCCACAACTAATCTCATCTAGTGTTCCGCATCTTTTGTTTCGTCTAAAAGTATCTATCATTGCTCTGTAAGCGGTTGTAAATAGATATGCTTTTGCTTTTTTATAATCTAAGTGCTCTACATGCTCCCAAAGAGTTATGAAGCTCTCCTGAACTACGTCGTCGGACAGTTGCCTATCATTAGTTGCTTTCAGAATAAAGCGATAAATTAGGTCTGCATAGTTGTCGACGCAATTATTATACTCTTGTCTATTCATTTAACATTACTTAATCGTTAAAATGAATAATATCGATATACCTCCATGGAATATATGATTTTGTATTAAGCATTAGGATGCCATCGTTTTTAAACGATACATCATGATCTGCTCCGAGGCTCAATTTGCTTCCATTTTTCATATGTATTAGGGAGTAGTTGTAATTTTTAGGCTCTATCGATTTTATTCCGTCCAACATTAATCTGTATATTATACCATCATTTCTCCCCTCTATGAACTCAATGTTTAGAGCCTCATCGAGGTCGTATGCGAGAGGTCCTATATGAGTCGCATATACTGCTTCTACATCCACTTCATTTGGTTTTACAATAACCTTGTTTTGTTTGTAGTTTAACTTAACCTCTCCATTAAGTCGTTTAGGTTCTATTGAACTCTCATAAGTTGCCCCCTGAAATTCGTTTAGGTCAGATCTTTTGATAGATTTTATTCTCTCCCAAGGTACATCTATGCTTCCCATTGTTGAGAGATTAACTCGAATTTTAGTTAGCGACTTTTTCACTCTAAAGTTATCTGCATTTAGTAGTATGTTATCTATTGTAATGTTAACTTGGCGATCTTTATTACACTCTAATTTATCTATTTCACTAAAGTCAATATTCTCATCTGGTCCCTGCGTAATCTGAATTGGGACGATTTGGTTTGAGTAGTTTAGGCCTTGAATAACACCAAAGTATATACCTTGAGTAGACTCTACGCTACCAATTTTCAGTTTGGGGTAGTTGCGAGGGTTAATCTGTGGCGCTTGCATGAAAGATAGTTTAGCAATTGTTTCCCAATTCAATATCTTTGTTGTTCCGTCAGGTAGTTGTATCGTTATTGTGTTTTCGAAGTTATACTCTACGTCAATAGAACGGTTATTCTTAATTGTAATTTCAAGTCGATCCTTTGCAATTGGTCGTAATTGCTTTATGTCGTTGTATCTGCAAATAAAGCTATGAGTTGCGGGTAAGTAGTTTCTATTTTCGCCGAAACGTATTGAGCCATCAGTAGGAAATAATTTGGCATAAGGATTATCTAATTTAGTTGATATAAATTGAGAAATCCATAATTTGTCACCTTTAATGCTAATGAATCCCTCTAGTTCGGTATTCTCTACAAGCGTACACTTTCCATAGATATAAAACTTTCCATCTTCAGCAAAAACGGTTGAGCTAAAAGTTAGGATTAATGCTAGTAATACAGTATATTTTATTTTCATTTTCATAAGTTTAGTGTAATTTACTACTAAGACGTTTGAGACACTCAAAAAGTTACAGGTAAATTTAATAATTTATAATTTATTTAAAGTTTAAACTACTAAAATAACTCTTATTACTTGATATTATATAGGATATATACTCTATTATGCTGCGTATTATTTGTTTTCATAGATTGTGGATGCTACTTTGCTGCGATACATCTCCAATAATTGCAAAAAAAAGCGTATAATAGATCTCTCTATTATACGCTTATATATATGATAAAACTTTTTTTTACATAAACTTATTCTTTTTCACTTGAGCACGATTTACTCTCTCTAACAAAACTTTTCTTTCGTTCCAGTGGAAACTAGGGAAGTCATTATTTTTTTCAATAGTGTTATATTTAAATACTAGACCATCTATTGACTTCGCATATAAGATAGGGTTATCAAATGTATAGAAGTAGTTATTTCTTATACGCACTGCTTTTTTTGTACCACCATGAAAATACTTAACTTGCTCTTTTAAGTTAGGGATCTCAGGGTATATTGAAATTACAGCATTTGTAAATTGGAACATACTAGTTAGTGCGTTAATAAACTTATTTTTTTTGATTACAATGTTTCTACACGCCCCAGTCTCATACCAACCATTACAGTCACCACATAGAAGAATTGCACTACCAGAAGTGTGGTCAAATAAGTTATTTTTCACTACGACTCTTTTCGGAGTACTAAAAAGAGAGCCTCTAGCTCTATTATTTCTGATTATATTATTTTCAAAGCGCACTTTCGCTGTCCAAGTTAAGTTCTCTATTCCATATGCACCACCTTCGACTATTGCAGTAGGAATTTCATCTTTAAATGTAATTTTATACTCTTTAGCTCCTTTAATTTGCGGAATATCATGAGGCGTAATTGCGTCTACTAAATTTTGGCCATCAATGAGTTCCATTTTTTTAGACTCAACGAACTGGACTTTATCTCCGACCATTCCCCACTCAAATCCCCATGATTGCGAGTGCATATATCGAGCTATTACAGTATTTCTGTCAATAATTTTCACAATTTTAAGATATGTTCCATGCACATTAATTGCGTCATCCATCATACCTTCATATAGACCATTTATAGATAATATTTTACCTTTACACCCAGAGAAATGAGTTGCATCTGCTTGTGTTGTAAAATACCTTGGATCATCATCTGAGCGCAAGCACGTTCCGAATCCATCAAGGGTTATATTTTCAGACATTTGAGCTAATAGCCCCATGCCTTCAGAGTAGTGCACTTTGACATTTAATATGTGAGTATCTTTGTTATGAGAGATAAATATACCTGGAGTAGGTCTTTTCCACTGTCTCATGGCGATAACATTTCCATCTTTTAATCTGTTGTCTTTCCAGTTTGGAGCAACGATTGTTCCATCTGTATTTTGTACCAAGTCAGTTAAATTCAAACCAATGTCGCTAGTGTTATATATAATTCGGCGAGTTTTATGGTCAAATGCGATACCGCTAGATACCTTACCAGTCCACCCCTCTCCAGATGTAATAAAAGCGCCATTTTCTACCTTATATTCCACCCAAGGAGCAGGTTTGAAAACAATTCCATTTTCGTCACTTGAGATAATTGTAGATTGAGCAATGTGAGGATTTTTGAAGTCGATTTCAAAATTTTTGAAAGTACTATTTTTA
>CAMRBL010000024.1 GCA_947040435.1 uncultured Rikenellaceae bacterium | reverse complement strand
TAAACTTTGAAAAGTTTAATCAAACTTTCGTGAAAACTTCGTTTTCTGTGGATATGGTTGAGTGCGATCACGCACCGCAGCCCGCGGAGGACAGTTCCCTGCTTCTAGCAAACTGTCTACGACGTTAAACTTTGAAAAGTTCTCTGAAGTGGTTGCTTAGCTTCAGCTTCACCTCATCCATGTCAATCTCTCTGCCAAGTAACTCTTGTATAGAAGTAACTCCTTTCTCTGTGAATCCACAAGGGTTAATATAACTGAAATACGATAGGTCTGTATTTACATTGAGTGCAAATCCATGCATCGTTACATGGCGAGATACTTTTACACCAATAGCACATATCTTGCGCTCTCCAACGGGAGTATTGACCCATACGCCAGTTGCGGAGTCAATTCTTACCCCACAGATGTCATACTCAGCGATAGTTTTGATTACACACTCCTCTAGTCTATATATATACTCACGTATTCCAAGATTAAAGTTGTGTAGGTCGATTATGGGGTAGCCAACAACTTGACCATATCCATGATATGTTATATCTCCCCCTCTATCTGTTCTGAAGAAAGTCGCTTTAATTCGTTTGAGATTTTCATCAGATATAAGTAGATTGGTATCTACACCACTTTTTCCAAGTGTGTATACGTGCGGATGCTCACAATATAATAGTACATTATTATTGGTATTGCTCTCTCTGCCCGCTATAACACTGTCTAAATATGAGTGTTGAACCTCTAATGCTGCTCCGTACTCGATGATTCCTTTATCTATAACGCTAATTTCTTTCATGCTATATGTTTGTAAAAGGTGAAGGTATTTGTAGTAATCTCACAGGGTGATTATTATATCTCTTCTCCTCGTAGATTTATTTTTCGTTTTGTGCTTAGTATTGCATTTTCTGCCATATATGATGAGCGCACAAGAGGATTTGACTCTACGTAGCAGAACCCCATCTTGAGCCCCTCTTCTTTGTATTTTGCAAATCGTTCAGGTGTAACATACTCCTCTACTGGAAGCTGTTTGAGCGTTGGTCTAAGATATTGACCAATTGTTAATAACTCACACCCATTTTCGTTTAGATCGTGTAGAGTCTCCAAAATTTCAGCATCACTCTCTCCAATGCCTAACATTAGTCCACTTTTTGTTGTAGCTCCGTTATCTTTTAGATAGCGGATTACAGATAGACTTAAATCATATTTTGCGCGACTTCGTACACTAGGGGTTAGTCTTCTAACGGTCTCTATATTATGTCCTATAATGTCTGGCTTTGCAGATAGGACAATATCTAGGAGTTCATGTTTCCCATCGAAATCGGGAATCAGAACTTCAATTGTCGTCTCAGGAGATTCGCTGCGTATAGCTAAAATAGTTTGTTTCCATATCTCTGCACCGCCATCTTCTAAGTCATCTCTATCCACTGAGGTTATAACGCAGTGTTTTAGTTTCATTAGTCTAATTGAGCGACCTAATTTTGTAGGTTCATTTAGATCTACTTCTAGAGGCTTCCCTGTCTCGGTCGCGCAGAACTTACACGCTCGTGTACATATGTTTCCAAGAATCATAAATGTTGCAGTTCCTCGACTCCAACATTCGCTCATGTTTGGGCATTTACCACTACTACATATAGTGTGTAATCCATGCTCTTTAACTACATTTGACACAAATGAGAACTCTTTGCTTTGATGTAGCTTAATCTTTAGCCAATCTGGCTTGGCTATATGTTTTTTTTCAGACACTTGTTTTGAAATTAAATAATTGAGTTCTGCAAAAATACTAAATTTTATTATGTTCTAACAAGTTTTTTTTGAAACTTACACTAATTTACGTTATGAATTATTTAAATTCAGACACTATGTTCTTCATTGAGCTCCAACCCAAAGAGGAGTTTATGTTTATCTAATAATAATTTGTGATTAATATTAAGTGATTTTATGGCAATATAACACAGTGTTATCCCTCTTTTCGGGCAAAAATCAAATAGTTTGTAAAAAATGAATAGATTTTTTTTGTATAAATATATTTTTTGCTTACCTTTGCACAGCTTTAGAAATTAAGCGGCGGGATAGCTCAGCTGGTTAGAGCACATGATTCATAATCATGAGGTCCCGGGTTCAAGTCCCGGTCCCGCTACCAATTTAGAAACGAAGCAGTTACATGTAAAATGTAGCTGCTTTTTTTTGTGCCCTAAAATGTGGCGGTGCACACATTTTGAACACGCCTAGCAGGTATGTTATGTAAATGTACGAAAAGATGTATTAATTTATTAATTACACTCTTTTAAATAGAAGCTCCCTTTGATTTTAGATTGCTTTATATTGGTGCAGAGTTGATCCAATAATAGTTAGCGGTAGTAAATATACTATTATTGAGATGAAAAATCCAACGACCCAAGATGTAGGAGTTGGTATCGTTACATAAACAATGATGAAAATAATAGCCCAACTCAACCATAAGAGTCTTGTTGCAAGTATTTTTGCCATATGATTTTTATGCTTAGCTAGATACATTATGTAGATATATCCCGATAAAGTATTAAAAATAGGTATGAGTAATAGGGGTGGAATAATTACAGATAATAAGAATGGCATCAGGATTACTGCTTTTACATCGTGATTGTGATTTATAAACAATAATCCTGATGCAATTATAAAGAACTGTATTATCTGTGCTAAAATAGGCGAAGTCCAATAAATAAATTTCATCTCAACTATATTACCAAAGTATTGGGTACAAAAAAAACGTGTACTACCTATTGTGGAGAAATCTGGATAGATTCCTGCATAGCAATTACAACTACACTAAGGGTACACGTTTCATTCACAAAGGTAGGTAAAATTTATTCAATTGCAAATTTTAAAGCTAAAAAAGCTAAAAAAGATTAAAAATATACAAAATAGGTGTTAATTAAGACAAATTAGAGTCATTATAGCTCTAATTTTGCGAAATAATAACCTTAGTGCGACCTTTCCCATCTTTACTAGATATATATATCGGAATATATGTTCGCTTCACACCACTTGTGTTAGCACTCAAATCTAACGGTACTCCTCCGAGGTCACTGGAGACCTCACTACTGCTCGGAGCATTTGTAAATGTCAACCAATTGGAGGTTGGTAAACCGTCAAATAGACCATAAACATATTCGTTCGTTGCGAAATCATTTAGTGTAGAACTTGCTGAACTTTGAGTTGCACCCCTTACTATATTTATACGATGAGCAATATTGCCCAAGCGGAGAGTTATATCGCCTGAGGTGAAACTTGCTGCGAGGTTAATCTCTACGTCGTTGGATACTCCTGCCGTATACGATGCAGATGGATTGGTCAAGCTTAAACCACCTCCCGTAGCGGTGATTGTGGGCGTTGGTAATATAACTCCATCTGTTATCGCCCCAGGAGATAGATTGTAATTAAATGTTGTAGCAGCGAGATCGGTTAGTGCATCGTCATCATAAACAATATAATCACTATTGGATACCCCAATATAATACGCCCCATTACCTGTAACAATATCTAGTGAAGTATCATCGTCAACTACGATGTCATATATAATATCCGAATTTGGCTCTGCCAACTCTGCGCCAGTAAACGTACTATACCCCGAGCTGTTTACCTTTGTAATTAGAACCCTATATAAGTTATTATTAACAATATCGTAAGTAATGGTATTTGGTGCGCTGTTATGCTTTATGCTAATTTTATGAAATCCACTATATGTATTACCTTTAGCATCAGTGTAATCACCCCTAATAATAATATTAGTTGGATTAGCTCCTCCATCTCCATTGTTAGGAAATAGATATATAGGGGAGACGTGATTTACCAATGTATTTGGTATTTTATGTTGTGCTTCTGTCTCCTTATAGCTAATCGCACCACTACCAATAGTAGATGTAGAGAGAGCTGCTGCTGGGTCGTAAGTAATATTTACGGCACCTTGTAACAGTGTCGCGCCCAAAATTGTATAATTAGCTGTGGCAACAGTTGATGCATCAACTGTAATTCGAGAGTAGTTATTTGATAAATTTAGTGTTATCTGAGTACTAGGTACTATATCTGTACCCGCCGTCAAATCTGAATACATAGGCAACGGACCTGTTAAATTTTGAGTAGCTCCAATCTCAATCTGTCCAGCCGTCAAATCTCCACCAGCATATAGTGCTGTTAAATCCTCAGTTAAAGAGATAAATTGACCGTATGTAGCTGTGCCATTCGCTAGGTCACTTTTCAAGGTGGTTAACTGAGCATCAAAGTTATCTGAATAGTTAACAATTGCCATCAACCGATAATCACCCGTATATTCATCGAGTAAAACATATGCATTATTGTCATCTATTATAGTTTGTGCTCCATCTGCCAACTGCAATAGAATATCTGATGTGTTTGCCGTGGCAGTAGGGGCTGCAAAAACAGCAATACACACCCTTTCTATCCGCTTCTCTAAATCAGGGAGCAGGTCTACCGCTGCACGTGTAGTAATCTGAGAAGGATTTGGCAGAGTTAAAGTTATTGGTACACGAACCATACCTTCAGGTAGCACATCTATCTTTGGAGGTGTAATTTCACCTCTATGACAACTTCCTAAGGTCAGAAGGACTATGAGTAATTGCAATATATTTTTCATATGCTTATATTAAAAATTTTACTTATTCGATTATCAAACTAGACTATATTATTATTCGTGTACAACCGCACGTATAGCAAATCCATAACCACGAGCAGCAGGGAATTGACCAGCAGTGTATACGTTAGTCGTTGTATTTTTGTGGGGATAAAAACACCATCCATTAGGACTATTTCGCGTAGTACTCGTCCAGTAGCCACCACCAGATCCAGTTCTCGTAAGTGTTCCATTAGTATATAGTCTAAAGCCCGATGCAGGTAAAAATAGAGATGCATGAGTAGTTGGGTTAAAAAAGACACTACCAATATAAGCGACATCTTGGCTCCCTTGTGCAACAGTAGAGTTAGGATAAGCGGAGGCATCTTCTGAAGCTCCAATTGTCCTACGGTCAAAAAAACCATCAGCATAATACCCCCAAGTTATGTTGTCATTATTGGTTACACCTCCTCCTGAAGGTGGGTTTACCCATAACGATTGTCGCATCTCTGAAGCTGTAATTGCTCCTGCTGTATTGTCTCCACTAATAGTTCCATCGTTAGGACGGCGGAAATTATAAGAAAAGCCGTTAAGATTCGGAAGAGATGGAGAGACTTTCTGTGTGGCTTCTAAAGTATTCCAGTATATCGTAAAAGCCATTCCAGTACTACCCCAAGATCCGACTGCTCCAGTTGCTGGGTTTACGGGATGGTAGGCACGACGACCATAATTATTAAATTGAGATGGCTGTACCATATGTTGCCAATATGCCCCAGCTTGAGTTGGATAATCCACAAAAACAGCTGATTCACTAGCGCCTAATTGTGGATGTTGAGCACTATTTGTTGCCGTAGTACCCCCCGTTGCAGTACCATTTTTAAGGTCTAATGCACTTAAATTGTACACAGCAAATTGTCGTGCATAATCTCTATTATTTACGACAGCATTACCATTCTCATCACTCTCGCCTTGGCGCATTAAATAATCAGGGTTTTCACCTTGGCGTAGGTAAAGAAACTGCTTATTTGCACCACTTTCAACTAAAATTAATGCATAGCGTGCGGGATAATCACTAGTTGGAGTATATGTGCTTTTTAAGCCAATGCGAAATTTAATATCTCCACTCCCACCAACACTACCCAAAGTGCTTGTAAGATCTACTGGTGTAACTGTGTTTACAGGAAATGTCGTTGGATAGTTCATGTCGAGTACAACATCTCCTGGCTCCCAACGCCCATCAATCCACAGAACCTTAGCTGTCCAGCTAGTATTGTTGTGTTTCATATCAATAAGTCGCTCTTGTGTTTCGGATGCTTTCCAAAAAGCTCCAACATAAGTATCACCAGTAAACGGATTGGGAGTCACCGTTGAAGGGTCAACACCTAATGATGTAAGATTGATAGTACGGCTTAAATTACCCGCTGTAATTGTTATATTGTCTATTCCAACAGAGTGTGGATCATACTCCAAATAACCTGCTCCTGCTGTAATTGTTCCAGATGAGTTTCCAGACCACGCAATAGGTTCTGTTGAGTTAGTATTATAATATATTTTTATGTTGTCACTAGCTACATACACTTTATTTACAACATCTAAATATGTGCCTGAGATATCACCATCAACAATCTCTTCGTTCCAGTTGGTCATAACAACCTCTACACTTGAAGGTAGATTACCATCTCCATTATACATAAACTTATAATGGTATGATTTCCCCATCTCCCAGCCTTGTGGAGATACTGTTTCTAAAGGAAACTGCTTTATATACTCATTTGTAACTGTTGTAAGATTGCCATCAATAGTGACACTTTTGGTGATGTCCATAACCACTGTCATCACTGCTTCTGTCGCAAATCCCTGAGGAAGAGGCATTACTACTCCATTTGTAGTGGTAATGTTAGTCATTACACTACTAAGTGTATTACTATTTATCCCTCCATTAATAATGGTTGTCTCCATATCTTGTACTTTAGGACCACTATTAGTATAGTCCCACACTCCAATATACTCATCTGAAACACCCTCTTCAAAGGTGAAAGTTGCAGCATTCCAAATATTTGAAAAGTTAAATGCCTTTACAGTAACTTGCTCAACAACTGCTCCAGGAGCTTCATAATCGCTCTTACTAGCAGAAAAACTAATTTTAGAGAGAGCGTGTTTAAATTTTAAATTAACAGGTCTATTACTTATATCATAATCTATTGCATCAATGCGTGAGCTATACAATAGGTCTTTATGGTCTAGTGGATTTTGCGGAATTTGATAGTCAAGTGTTGGAGAGCCAGACGTAGTTGGGCTAGAAAATATTGAATTTCCATCTGCTATTATTTCGTAAGGAGCAATAGAGAAGAAAGAGTGATACGCACCTCCATCCCATGTCGTATTGGCAATAGCATTACCTGATGCAGATTGAATAACCCATTCATTACCAGCCGTATATTGCACCTCTGCTTTATACATGTGATTCGGAAGTAGTGTTGGATCAAAGACTCCCGCAGAAGTGTAGCAAAACGTAACCATAGAGGATATATTACTACTTGTTATCACACTCCCTCTAGTTGATACACTATCTACTGAAAATGTTATTCTATCCTCACTTGGAATAGGTGCTGACTCTACAATCTCTTTCTGACACGAAAAAAATGAAGATACAACTATCAATAATGCTATTATTCTGCTCATATTCGTCCTCTTATTTAGTAAAATAGTGAGTTATGGGGGGATCAACCCCCATAACTCTAAAAAAAATGTGATTAAAGATCTGTATCTGCTTCATCTTCCCACTCGTCAACACTAACGCTGAAGTGGATATCTCCACTAGCTACTGGATCTGTGATGTCTGGAGTTTCATCAATTAAAATCTTTGTGTTATTACCTGCCTCATCATAATAGTATTTAGATAGATATAATCCGCCAGTAGCATCTGTAGTACCGATCTTCATATTATATGTATATCCTTTACCTTTATTCCAAGTGATTGGAGCAGTTCCCATTGGGAAACCTACTTTTACATATAGAGGACCGTCGTATGTTCCGTTAGTACTGTTATATGCTGTATTTCCTGCCGAACCTGCTGCCCACTCTGTATTTTCAGGGCAATTTGATCTTAGTTTGTAACCAACCGCATTCTCATCTAGTGGTGTTGCTGTCTCTGCACGATAGTTCATTCCAATGTAAGCACCGACTACACCCGTTGCGTTACCATCTGCATCTTCAGTTGCTGTTCCGTCCCAAACTTGTGTTGCGTTCTGTGGCATCAACATAAGGTGGTTAGAGTGACCAACACTATATATAGGTGATTTCAACTCTAGAGTAGTTGCTGTATTACTAAAGTCATTTGCTGAACCAGACTCATCAAAATATACATAATCAGCATCCGCTAGGGTAGTTCCTAAATCCCATGTTTTATCTCCATAATTATATGTACCTGCATCAACTAGGGCATTGATATTTACCTCATTTACAAAAGCAGTAACATCAAGACCTGTAATTATACCAAAGTTAATTTTAGAAGTGATGTGGTCAAATACAATCGTCAACTTACCAGTAGGTGGTTTAGTTGTTGTTGTGTTTGTTGTTCCTAAAAAATCGATTTGTGTTCCAGCTGTAGCTTGAATTGCGATAGCACCAGTTACAGAAGAGTTTGCTGCTGCTGCTGTTGTTGCCGTAGCTGTTGGTGTAAATCCTGCTGCTGTTTTAGGGTGGTGAGCATAAAACTTCATTGGATAGTGCTCTCCGCCGATTGGCCATGTAGGTGTTGTATTTGCCCATACCCACGCTCCAGAAACATACTTATACTCCATTCCACCAATGTTTTGGTGCCATCCCGTTGTGCTGTTATTTGCAGCGTATACATGGAAACCACCATTTGTAGGGTGTTGTAATGCCGTAAGGTCGTTGATAGAAGCCCTTGATGTTGATGTTAGAAAATTAATCTGATTTGTACCGTCTGTTCCGGGATCAGTAGTCTCCACGTCATTTTTAGAGCAACTTGCAAGAATCAGTCCGCACGTAGCGAACCATAGGATTGATTTAGTCATAATTTTTAAATTTTAATACGTGATTATTATTAGATAATTATTTATATGAATTTATTTAAGATATTAGTTTTATATAGATTAGAGATCTATGTGTTCTTCATCTTCCCAATCTCCTACGGTAATATTTTCATCACCATCTCTTTCTGGCAACTCAATGGATACCGCTATCGTTATTAGCGTGTCATTTTGTGGTCTTACAACATCTGTTACATTATAATCGTAAGGTCCACCTGGGACATAGCTAGATCCATCGATCAGTATAACATCCAGTCCCATTGTGTACTCTGCTTCTGCACTTTCAGGTAGTTTTCCAAATGATTGAAATGTTGTCTCAGCCATACCATTAAGCGTTGAACCTTCATCATATGCAAACGTCCTAAGTTTGAAAAATTGAGTCGAAGGCATATCTTCGCTCTCTGCTGAAGCCAGATATACTTTTGGGGAGAAACCTCTAAGTGCTCCCTGTATTGTATGTGCAGATTTCAGATTCTTTACTGTAACTAAGATTCTAGTATCGTAAGTCAATCTACGCATATTTACTTTTATGGTTACATCTTGGTGCTCTGGCGTTGATGCATCTGCATGAGTACGAGTAACCATATTCGGTGTGACACTAAAATCGTTCATACTCCACGAAGCTAGTTTATGAGCCTCTTTCATAAATAGTTCACCTTGTGTTGGTGTGTAAAAACGGTAAAGAGAAGGATTGTCCGAAACAACAGTTGCAGCGATTTTATTGTAGTCATTAATATCTGTAAACTTTAAACGCTCATTCCAATAGACATCTTTTACAGACTCATTCATAGCCATTATCGAGTATTCTCCAACAGGAAGCTCTATAAACCCACTATACACACTTGTCTCTAAATATCGCTCAAATGGTTCAGAACCATCTTTAGGAAAAAAACGTAGCGAAACCCTATGGACTACATTATAACTTTCAGCACTCTTATCTGGATTAATACCAGAATTGTCCCAGTTTACCTCTACAAATATGCGTGCTGTGGCATAACACCCATCCTTGAAATCTTGACGTTTGCAAGATCCATTGAAGATTAAGGCTAATAGCATTAGGATATATATATGTCTGTTTTTCATCGTACTCCTCCACTCTTTACTTTGCGGTTTAACATCCAAACCAACGATACCTTAGCTCTCGTTGGACCTATATATGAGTATCGACCATCCTCCCTGCGAATAGCGTGCCACATATGCTCTAAGTTGAAGCAAGATTCATAATATTTGTAATTTGTCTCTACGTAACCAATACCTAGAGAGTACTCCATGCGAAGAGACCCTTTTTTATTTATAGTGTGAGCATATCCTCCACTCAATCCAGCCATTATAAATGCCTCACCTTGATAACCCTTTGCCTTGTACTCAAAGTCGTATAATCCTCCGCCTACATATACTCCAGCAAACCATCCCGTCATTTGTGGACGTTTCTCTCGCTTCCCAAACCAATAACGACCCTCTAAGTTGCCATTTAACATCTGTATGCGATTGCGTTTACTATCGGCTTGATCGTTGTCCCATGTCCACCAAGGGAAGATCCACTCACCTGCTATCGACCATCGCTTTCCGATTGGGACTTCAAGTTCAAGGTTAATCAATGTTAGAGCATCAAATAATAGATTTGTTTTAATTGCAAATAAATTTCTTCGTTCAACTTTGTGTTGAGTTATTGGAGTTGCAACTGTATCCTCTTTGATAATAGTATCACTCTTATGTTTGATAGTGTCACGAAGTAGTGCTGCTTTTTCTACTGCTTTAATATTTTTAATTATCGCTTCCTTAACTTTAATATCAATGTAGAAAGCGTTGTTTCTCAGATAAGGCAAGTAATATACATTGATATATCTCCATGGTCTACCATTACCAACTTTCTTTAGTTTCCAACCAATTACATTATGTGTATTATCTGAATTTATGATGTCTAGCACACTATTTTCCATTGGTATTTTATTACCTCCTTCAATCATTGCACCTAGTTTATCCCAACTTGTAACATACGAATTTGTCTCTATTACTGTACTATCAGAAAAGTTATACCGCTTGTTTAGCACCTCTTTAAATGATAGTGCTCGCAATTTAGCAAGTCTTAGATTGTAGTTGTAATTACCTTCAGGAGATGATGTAGCACTTACTTTTAGAGTGTCAATATCAAGTAACTTACCTTTGTAATAGAGTATTTTATCTAATTTTTCTAATGATTGAAGATTAGACATATATAGTGTGTCGAAATCTGCATTATCAAATCTAAAATAAAATATAATTTTATTAATATCTCTCTTTATCGTGTCCAAAGGTGGATAGCCAGAAAGATTAACTCTATTTGCTACGGTACTGTATGCCGAGACGGACAGTGCCGTTAAGCAGAATACTATTATAAATAAAATTCGTTTCATAATTATTAATATGATTTGTAAGTACTATTGTTTAAATATATCATTCGTGTATAATTTAAAAATATACACATGAAATAGTTAACTGTATTTTTTGCCTTCAATATTAAGTAATCAATTATTCGTATCTATATTATATAGACTAAGCTAGAATACCATAATTAATGTACTATTCATAAAATACTAAATATCAATTAACGGTACTATTACAAATTGCGTGCAAATTATTATATTTGGTAGTTTTTTTTATATGAAATTTGAAAACTCCACCACTTATTTCTCCTTACTATAGTGTAATATTATAATAGTGTAAAATTTAGTATCGTAAAATACGTTAGGTACTCGTTGTTAAATCAAGTTGTAATTATGGGAATATATGTTGGCTGCAAAGGATCTTTGAGTCTTGAATTGTTCTTTAGGGCTGTTGCAAAATTATTTTCAGGTCATGGGAGAGAGTATTTAACCAATAAATAGTATCAAATTATGGCATTTGAGGGTAATTTATAGCCAAATTTGGTCTTAATTGAAAAAAAAGGAGCAAATTTGCACTTTTTTTCAATAAAAATTTGGATGTTTAAATAAGATAACCTATCTTTGTATCGCAATTAAGGAATAAGGTTATTCACTACACAATATTACTTAATTTTATACTATTGATTTCGTAGCTCAGCTGGTAGAGCACAACACTTTTAATGTTGGGGTCCTGGGTTCGAGCCCCAGCGGGATCACTGAAAAGATGGAAACATCAGCGTTAACCACCGAAACTTAAATGTTTCGGTGGTTTTTGTTTTATAGCTGTATAGTGAAATTTTTAAAAAATCTAATTCTAGGATCAATCTGAATTCGGATCAATCAGAATCTCTTGTTGGTGGTGATTTTTTGGATCAATCTGAATTTTTGGATCAATCTGAATTCTAGGTGGAGTGATTATTTTAAGCAAATATTTTCGCTAGTCTAAAAATGAAGTATGGTAGTAGATTCAATTCTTAGCATTTACTAAAAACACGAACTCTTCGGTAAATCAATTCCTTTATACGTTAGATCGTACTTATGACTAACAATCTCTTTAGTGATAATATTCTGCCATTTACGACGACGTATGTGTAGATAGACTCCCTTTCCTCGAATCGGAAAATCTTGAATAGTAGTGGCTGGCGTGAATCCTTTTGAATGATATTGGCAGCCACCTAATGGGAGCATAGATTTTCATCCAAGTAGAGATAAATACATGAATCTGAAATGTCGTATTTAATGGAATCGAAATGAGACAATACAAAACTAGGTAGAACTAAACTTATAAAATCGGATGTATCTATGACACAAAGATATAAAATATAAAAATAATTACTCCACCTAATATTCAGATTGATCCATTATGAGGGTGCTCCATTAAAGTAGTATAATAAAAAAGCGATAATCAAAAGATTATCGCTTTTTTTTGTGCTCCTCAACAAGGACTTGAACCTGGGACCCCCTGATTAACAGTCAGGTGCTCTAACCAACTGAGCTATTGAGGAATAAATTATGTTTGCTTAACAGCGTTGTTTCTACTGTTTAGCGATGCAAAGATAGGGCAACTTTTTTATTTATGCAAATATATTTGATAAAAAAATCACTTTTTTTTAATTTTTCTTTAGCTGTTTTATACATAATTCTAATTATCAGATAGTTGTGTATATGTGTTTTATTCGATAATAATTTCGGGAATCTCAATAAATTTACAATTAGGAAGAAAATCATTAATATACTTCTGTAAAAAGAGAGATGTCTCTTCTGTTATAAGCTCAGATGTTCCGCCATAGTTGTTATAGATTAGATAATCCACTATCACACCCTTTGCTTTGCAAGCACTAAGACTAAGTAGGGTATGGTTTATACTTCCAAGTTTAGGGTTTGTGACAAGTATAACTGGTAGAGAGTGTTCCGCAGCGAAGTCAATCATGGTGTAATAGTCTATAATAGGAACCATAAGTCCTCCAGCTCCCTCTATAAGAACAATGTCGTAGCGGTTACTTAGTTCATCTATGCTATCTGTCGCTAGGGATAGATCTATGCTCCTACTATCTATCTTTGCAGCTACATCAGGTGAGCATGGATATGTAAATCTAAGTGGGCAGGTCGTGTGGTCTAAATCCTCAGGAAGGAGTGGTTGGTTCATAATCTTTCTGTGGAGGATAATATCTTCCGAAAGATCGCCATAAGGACACCCTGTCTGGATAAGTTTATGTGTTATCACCTTATAGCCCTGTTCTTGCCATAACTTAGCAAGATAGCCTGTTGCATAGCTCTTTCCTGCATCTGTATCGATACCGCTGATGAAATATTTTCTTTTTAAATTAGTCATTTTCTTTGTTTTTTAGTTTGATCTCCTCGCTTAACTGCTCTTTGTTGGTAGCTTAGGGCGGTGGTAGTGAGAAAAAATCAAATAGTTTATGTTGATAATTTAAACAATTCTTTATTTATCTTGTAAAAGTAGTATCTTTGTGGATATATCGCAAATTTTTTATTTATGAAAAGAGTGGAAGACCTGATGGGTCGAGTTAAAGATGGTTATTTACTATCTTTTGAAGAGGCAGTAGAGATTGTTAAAGAGAGTACTCTTGAATCTATATGCCAATTAGCAAATGAACTTAGAGTCGAAAGTCATGGAGATACTTTTGATATGTGCTCTATTTTGAATGCACGTAGTGGAAGGTGTAGTGAGGATTGTAAATGGTGCTCGCAATCTAAATTCCATAAGACTGATGTTAATATATACCCTCTCCTCGGAGCTGTGGAGGCTGTGGAGGCTGCAAAATACAATGAATCTAAGGGTGTTAGACGTTTCTCTTTGGTGACTAGTGGTCGTGCAATGTCTGATAGCGAGATAGACCAGTGTTGTGACATATATCGTGAGATAGAAAAAGTGAGTAATATCAAACTTTGTGCATCAATGGGCTTGTTGAATAGATCCCAATTAGAGAAGTTGCAACATAGTGGAGTGGGGCGTTATCACTGTAATTTAGAGACAGCACCAACATATTTCCCCGA
Organism: uncultured Rikenellaceae bacterium; assembly: GCA_947040435.1. Classification (GTDB taxonomy): domain Bacteria; phylum Bacteroidota; class Bacteroidia; order Bacteroidales; family Rikenellaceae; genus CAMQVY01. The sequence continues at coordinate 5,316 of CAMRBL010000024.1, read as the reverse complement.
TTTGTGTACCACTCATACTATTGAAGATAAATTGAAAACTATACATGCAGCTCAGGACTTGGGTATGGCGGTGTGTAGTGGAGGTATTATTGGAATGGGTGAGACTATGGAGCAGAGAGTTGAACTTGCTATGATATTGAGAGATAATAATATATTATCTATTCCTATAAATGTGCTTAATCCAATAAAAGGTACTCTTCTTGAGGCTACTCCGCCACTGGAGGACGAGGAGATTATCCGTACCATTGCTATCTTTAAAATTTTGAATCCAAAGGCGCATATCAGATTAGCTGGTGGAAGAGCTGAAATAAATCACCTAATGACTCAGTTATTACAGTCAGGTGTGAGTGCCTCTATTGTTGGGGATATGCTTACTACTGTTGGGTGTGATATTGATTCAGATAAGCTGATGTTTGAGAAAATGGGTTTGAAAATATAAATTTAAGTTAGTTTCTGATATATTATGAAGTACTTATTGATATTTATTGCCTCTTTCTGGAGTCTGTGTTGTTATGCACAGCAGGGTAAATCAACAATGAAATTTGATAGTATGGTTTGTGATTTTGGTGATATCAATGAAGTTGATGGAGCTGTTAGTCATAAATTTTCTTTTGTTAATGATGGAGATAAACCTTTTGTTGTAGAGAAGGTATCTGTTTCGTGCGGTTGTACGAAGCCTCTATTCTCTAAAGAACCAATTCTACCAGGGAAGAGTGGAGCTATAACAATTACATTTGACCCAACTGGTCGTCCAGGATTGTTTGTGAATGATATTGTTATTGTTAGCAATAATAGTGCGAATAGGGATGTTATAGTTATAAAGGGGTATGTTAACGGGAGACCTTTGTCGGTTGAGGAGGCGTATCCGTTTGTAATTGGGAATAAAGGTTTAAGAGTTGATATGCTTACTAAGAGTGTTGGTTATGTTGAGCAAGGAACCATATCTAGTACCGCAATATCATATATCAATGTATCCCCTAAGCCGATTGAAGTGGTTGTGAAGAGTTATACCGAGGATAAGAGTAGTAGTGCAACTGAGAAGTATGTGATTGAACCAAAAGGGAAAGGTGATTTTACAATCTCTTGTGATTTGAGAAATCGTATAATGTGGGGTACGCAGACATTGATTGTTGAGTACTATGTTGATGGAGTATTACAGAGACCTAACTCCTCAGTTATGGCTATTGGGACACCAAATTTTCAGAATATAGATAGCTCAAAAGCACCTAAAGCGGAGTTTGATGCAACGTTTAAATCCTTTGGTAATGTAGATTTTGATGATGTTCTAAGTCATGATTTTACGCTTAAAAATGAGGGAAAAAGTGATTTAGTGATTCATAATATACAACGTGCAAAGGGCGTTATGTGTACTTTGGATAAGAATATGGTTATAAAACCAGGTGAGAGTATTACCTTTGAGGTTGGATTAGATGCTGCGCAGTATAATTTGGGGCGAGTTTTTGCGAATGTATACATAACAATGAATGATCCTTTGAGACCATTTCGTGAGATTCGTACGGTAGCATATATAGAGTAATAGATGAATTTTAATAATATATAATTTAAGATGTTTAAGATTTTAGAGAAGCAAGAGATTGCGCCAAATATTTATAAAATGGCGATCGAAGCGCCAAGAGTTGCACGTTCGGCACAGCCAGGACAATTTGTAATAGTTAGAGTCGGAGATAAAGGTGAAAGAGTGCCTTTGACTATATCGGACTATGATAAGGAGAGAGGAAGTGTGACAATTGTTACGCAAACAATAGGTGTATCTACGAAGAAGATATGTGCACTAAATGAGGGTGAATACCTTCATGCATTTGCTGGACCACTAGGTCTTCCAAGTGAATTTATAAAAGAAGATATTGAAGAGCTACGTAAAAAGAGGATTCTTTTTGTAGCTGGAGGGGTTGGAGCTGCTCCTGTATATCCACAGGTTAAATGGCTACATGAGAATGGAGTTGAGGCCGATGTGATAGTTGGTGCAAAGAGTGGTGAAATGCTTATAATGGAGGATGAGTTGAGAGCTGTTGCAGGTAACCTATATATCGCTACTGATGATGGTAGTGTTGGGTTTCATGGACTTGTTACTAATCTGATTGCTGACCTTATAGAGAACCAAGGTAAGGTGTATGATGAGGTTATCGCAATAGGACCAATGATTATGATGAAGTTCGTTACACTTACAACTAAGAAATATAATATTAAAACTATCGTTAGTCTAAATACATTGATGGTTGATGGAACAGGTATGTGTGGAGCTTGTAGAGTGACAGTTGGAGGTAAGACTCTTTTTGCATGTGTTGATGGACCTGAGTTTGATGGACATCTTGTTGATTTTGACGAGGCTATGCGTCGCCAAGGTATGTACAAAAGCCTTGAGGCAAGAGCAAATGAGCATGCGGATCATACGTGTAAAATAGGGTTAGGTAAATAGAATTAGAGATTAAAGATGGCAAATAAAATCCCAAGAGTACCTGTTAGAGAGCAGGACGCTAAAGTTAGAGCAACAAATTTTGAAGAGGTTTGCTACGGTTATAACATTGAAGAGGCTCAATTAGAGGCGTCAAGGTGTTTGACTTGTAAGAATCCTAAGTGTGTAGATATGTGTCCCGTTTCGATAGATATTCCATCTTTCATAGATGAGGTAGCGAAGGGTAACTTTGCTGAAGCGGCATCTATTATAGCTAGAGATAGCTCACTTCCTTCGGTTTGTGGACGTGTGTGCCCTCAAGAGGTGCAGTGTGAGGGTGCTTGTATTTTAGGTATAAAAAAAGAGCCCGTTGCGATTGGTAAGTTAGAGCGATTTGTGGGTGATTGGAGTATCGAAAATGGTGGAGTGAAGTGTGAAAAAGCTCCTGATAATGGCTATAAAGTGGCGATTGTTGGTAGTGGACCAGCTGGGTTGGCTTGTGCTAGTGACCTTGCAAAATTGGGCTACGGAGTGAAGATATTTGAAGCATTACATAAAGTTGGTGGAGTATTGGAGTATGGTATTCCTGAATTCCGCCTTCCAAAAGATAAAATTGTTGCTAAAGAGGTTGAGAATGTCAAGAGACTAGGCGTTGAGATTGAAACTGATACTATTGTTGGACGTACAGTCACAATCGATGAGTTGATAGATGACGAGGGATATGGTGCTGTTTTTGTTGGTTCTGGTGCTGGATTACCTAAATTTATGGGTATCAATGGTGAGAACTACAATGGTGTTGTATCGGCGAATGAGTTTTTGACTAGAGCCAACCTTATGAAGGCTTATGATGATGAGTATGATACACCTATTTACGTAGGAAATAGAGTTGTTGTGATTGGTGGAGGTAATGTTGCAATGGATGCTGTGAGAACAGCTAAGCGTCTAGGTGCAGATGCTCATATCGTTTATAGAAGATCTGAAGCAGAACTTCCTGCACGTGTTGAGGAGGTACACCACGCTAAAGAGGAGGGGATTAACTTTCAGATGTTGACAAACCCTATTGAGGTTATTGGTGATGAAAAAGGTTGGGTTAAATCTATAAAATGTGTTCAAATGGAGCTTGGTGAGCCAGATGCTTCGGGTCGTCGTTCTCCTGTTGTTGTTGCTGGATCTGAGTTTGAGATTGAGTGTGATGTTGTTATTATGGCACTCGGTACGTCACCAAATCCTCTTATCGTTTCGACTACTGAGGGACTTGATGCAAATCGTTGGGGATGTTTAGTTGCTAACGAAGAGACTGGAGCTACAACTCGTCCGGGGATATTTGCTGGAGGTGATGTTGTTACGGGAGCTGCAACGGTGATATTAGCGATGGGTGCTGGTCGTAAGGCTGCGAAGGCTATTGATGAATATATAAGAAATAAATAATGGCTATAAACGAAAAACAATCGAGACAAGAGCAGGTACTTGATGTTGCTAAGTCTATGATGACTGCAGCTCGTACTGCGCCTAAGGGCAAGGGGGTTGATAATTTGGAGATTGTAACTATTGTTGACCGAGCGGAGATTGACTCTATCGTGGAGTTAATGAGTGATATAGGCGAGAAAGAGGAGGCACGAAAGTTTTTTATTCGTGACGCAGGGAATCTTCAGGCTAGTGATGCTGTTGTGATTATTGGAACTCGTATCGGGGTCTTTGGTTTAAACTGTGGATACTGTGGATATGCTACGTGTGCAGAGAAGTTGACTAATGAGCCTGTGCCTTGTGCATTTAATATGAATGACTTAGGTATCGCTATTGGATCGGCAGTATCTATTGCTGCGGACAATAGGGTTGATAGTAGAGTGATGTGGTCTGTGGCTAGTGTAGCTATGAAACTTGGTTTTGTTGGAGATTGTCAAGCTGCATTTGCAATTGTATTGAGTTGTAGCGGTAAAAGTCCTTTCTTTGATAGAGTATCGACTCGCAAGTAGAGCTAAAAGATAACTTAAAAAGAGGAGATCAAATTTTTTTGAAAATTTTGGTCTCCTCTTTTGTTTTTAATAACACTATGGAAACTAAAAGTAATATATAGCACAATGATACTTGTAGGATTGATGGTTGACTACTTACAGTAGAGTAGGGAAGTGAGGCGACAAATTCTACAATATAATTAATGCTATCTGTCGAGAGACTTAGAGTATAGAATACTGGTAGTGTGAGCCATTTGAATGGGATAATTATCCATATTAAGGCAGTTTGCACTACGATGTATGATAGTAAGATAATAGGGATGTTGACTATAAATGCAAATAGAGGTATTATGCTAAAATAGTAGGCTACGAGAGGAGCTGTGCCCACTGTTGCCACTGTGCTGGTGAGGATGGCAGAGAGTAGCTTATTTGTATACTTATTTGATCTTTTTAGTTTGGAGTATATTGGTGATACCATTAGTGATAGTGATGCAGTTGCAACGAATGAGAGTTGGAAACTTATGTCAAATAGCCACATAGGGTTAATGCAGAGCATTATAGTTGCCGTTGCGGCAATGATATTAAATGAGTTATATGTTTGACTCGTTGCGTATGCAATATGAGCGATTGAGAACATGGATGCTGCTCTTATTACAGAGGGAGAGAGTCCCGATACTATTGCAAAGAGCCATATAACTACAACACCGATTAGACTTTTAAAGAAGAACCCTTTGTGGATGAATACTGGGAGTATAGATAGTATTATATTGATAAGTAGGAAGACGATGCCGACGTGTAGACCTGATACGGCGAGAATATGTGATGCACCACTTTTAGAGTATGATAGTTTTAGATCGGGTGATAGATGACTTTTATCTCCAATGCTCATTGCGGCTACTATTGCTAAGGAGTTTTCGCTAAGATTTAACCTCTCCAATCGTTGGAATGCCT
>CAMRBL010000023.1 GCA_947040435.1 uncultured Rikenellaceae bacterium | reverse complement strand
AGAGAAGGTAATCCTCTGCGCAAATCTATTATATGGTGTGATAGTCGAGCTGTTGACATTGGAGATAAAGCTCTCAAAGAGATTGGCAATGAGCGATGTCTAGGGGCACTTCTGAACTCTCCAGGGAATTTTACTGCCTCAAAATTAGCTTGGGTAAAAGAGAATGAACCTTTAATATATGAGCAAACATATAAATTTATGCTACCTGGCGACTACATCATGTACAAGCTTTCAGGGGATATGTCAACTACACAGAGTGGGCTTTCGGAGCAGATACTATGGGATTTCAAAGAGGGTAAAATGGCTGAGTTTGTTGCAAATCACTACGATATATCTCTGGATAAAATACCCAATGCAGAGCCTTCAATAGGATTACAAGCTAGAGTGTGCGAGAGTGTTGCCAATGAACTAGGATTAAGTTCTGGGACTCCGATATGTTACAGAGCGGGAGATCAGCCAAACAACGCATTCTCATTAAATGTTATGAATCCAGGTGAGATTGCCGCTACGGGAGGCACTTCGGGTACGGTGTACGGTGTAACCGACCTTCCAAAAGCTGACATACACTCACGAGTAAATACTTTCCTACATGTAAACCACACTCTGCAGAAGCATAGATATGGTGTTCTGTTGTGTATCAATGGAACAGGAATCCTCAATGCATGGATGAAGAGGTTGGTAGCCTCTGAGTTGAGTTATGAGCAGGTGAATGAAATATGTAAAGATGCTCCAGCAGGTAGTGACGGTGTTATTGTTTTACCATTTGGAAATGGTGCCGAACGGATGTTACAGAACCAATATACGGGGAGTCAGATTTCGGGGATTGACCTTAACCGCCACACAAAAGCCCACATACTAAGAGCGGCGCAAGAGGGTATCGCTTTCGCATTCAAATATGGCATTGAGATCATGAAAGAGGTTGGACTTGCACCTGAGCTAATTAGAGCAGGAAAGGCAAATCTATTTTTAAGTCCGCTATTTAGAGAGACATTGGCTACTATATGCGGGGTTAAAATTGAACTGTACAACACAGATGGTGCACTCGGCGCAGCACGTGGGGCAGCATTGGGAGCAGGAATATACAAAAGTCGAGAAGAGGCTTTTAAATCGCTTCGCAAACTTGAGGTTATTGAGCCAAATATAGAGATGAAAGAGGTACTCGAAGAGAGATACCAAGAGTGGAAAAAAGAGTTAGAATCAAAAATGCAAACAACACAAACAGTATAGTCAAACTAGTCTGCGAACTGCCTTAGGCAACAAACTACTAGCGGCTTAGTTTGACATGACATATATATTTAATTATAAAAAATAAAATTATGACAAAGAGAGAGTATTTTCCAGGAGTTTCAAAAGTAAAATTTGAAGGTAAAGAGAGTAAGAATCCAATGGCATTCCGCTACTACAACCCTGAAAAGGTTGTACACGGTCGAAAAATGAAAGACTGGTTTAAATTTTCAATGGCATATTGGCATACACTATGCGCTGAAGGTGGCGATCAATTTGGATCTAGCACTAAGACGTTTGAGTGGAACTCCCACACAAATCCCATCGACGCAGCAAAAGCAAAACTTGATGCAGGATTTGAATTTATGCAGAAGTGTGGCATTGAATACTACTGCTTCCACGACATAGATCTTGTAGATGAGGGTAACACAATTGAGGAGTATGAAGCAAACATGAAGGAGATTGTCGCATACGCAAAACAACGCCAAGAGGAGAGTGGGATTAAGTTACTTTGGGGAACAGCCAATGTATTTAGCAATGGTCGCTATATGAATGGTGCAGCTACAAATCCAAACTTTGATACGGTTGCTCGTGCCGCAGTTCAAATCAAGTGTGCAATAGATGCTACAATCGAATTAGGTGGTGAGAACTATGTATTTTGGGGTGGTCGTGAGGGCTATATGACCCTACTGAATAGCGATATGAAGCGAGAGAAAGAGCATCTAGCGATGATCCTTACCAAAGCTCGTGACTATGCACGTTCAAAAGGATTTAAAGGAAACTTCCTTATTGAGCCTAAGCCAATGGAGCCAATGAAACATCAATATGATGTAGATACAGAGACTGTAATCGGGTTTCTAAAGGAGCATGGTCTGGAGAGAGATTTCAAAGTAAACATTGAAGTTAACCACGCAACACTCGCAGGACATACATTTGAACACGAACTACAATGTGCTGTTGATGCTGGGATGCTTGGATCTATTGATGCAAACAGAGGAGACTACCAAAATGGATGGGATACGGACCAATTCCCAATAGATATTTATGAGTTGACTCAGGCGATGATGGTAATCATCAAGGGGGGCGGAATCCAAGGTGGTGGAACAAACTTTGATGCTAGAACACGCCGCAACTCTACGGATATGGAGGATATATTTATCGCTCATATTAGCGGCATGGATATTTTTGCACGTGCGCTTGAAACAGCAGCGGCAATTCTTGAAGATTCACCATATAACAAAATGGTTACTGAGCGTTACTCATCGTTTGATGGAGGAAAAGGGGCAGAATTTGAAGCAGGGGAATTAAGCTTAGAGGATCTTGCGACATACTCTAAGGGGATGGGAGAGCCTGCAACAATAAGCGGAAAACAAGAGCTATACGAAGCGATTGTAAATATGTATATTTAATGGAATTACTCCCTGCGAGTTCGAAAATGAAACAACGAAATCTATCACAATGAAAAAAAACAGTAGTTATTTAATGTTCCTCACTCTGGTGGCAACACTGGGTGGGCTACTGTTCGGATATGACACAGCAGTTATATCGGGGACAGTAAAATATCTAGACCTAAGTTTCGTAGCTCCACTGGAACTTGGAGAGGCTGCGGCAAATTCACTGCTCGGATTCCTTGTCTCTAGTGCACTAATAGGGTGTGTTATTGGAGGTATGATTGGCGGGTATATGGCATCAAGATTCGGACGGCGTAAAAGCCTTATGATTGCAGCAATTCTATTTATCATATCTGCTATCGGCTCTAGTTACCCTGAGATGGGTTTCAGCGGCGGTAATACACATGAATTCATAACCCAATTTATTATATATAGAATTATTGGTGGGATTGGCGTCGGATTAGCATCAATGCTATCTCCAATGTATATCGCAGAGATGGCTCCCGCAGAGAGAAGGGGAAGCCTAGTATCGTGGAATCAATTCGCAGTAATATTTGGTATGTTGATCGTATATTTTGTCAACTACTTCATATCACTCCAAGGTAGCGAGGAGTGGCTGAGCACAACAGGCTGGAGATTAATGTTCCTATCTGAAGTTATCCCTGCCGTCTCTCTTTTGTCCCTATTATTCTTTATTCCTGAAAGTCCTCGTTGGCTGATGATGAACAATAGAGAGAGAGAAGCGACATCAATAATTGAAAAAGTTAATAATGGAATTGGTGTTACTGAGGAGGTGTCAAGTATCAAAGAGTCTCTTAAAGGTAGTGCTAGCTCAAAACTTACAACTTATGGCATAGCTGTCATAGCAATAGGTATCGCACTCTCAGTATTTCAACAATTTGTAGGTATTAACGTCGTACTGTACTACGCTCCTGAAATATTCCGCAACATGGGCATGGGAACGGATGCAGCTCTTTTACAGACAATAATCGTTGGTCTTATAAATCTATCGTTCACAACTCTTGCAATATTTACCGTAGATAAATTTGGACGTAAACCACTAATGATTATTGGTAGTATTGGAATGGCAGTGAGTATGTTTACTCTGGGATCAACATTTTTTGTGGAGAGTAAAGGAGTACTATCTTTAGTAGCTATGCTCTGTTATGTTGCATCTTTTGCAATGAGTTGGGGTCCTGTTTGTTGGGTACTACTATCAGAAATATTCCCGAATAAAATTAGAGGTAAAGCCATGGCTATTGCTGTTGCATCTCAATGGGTTGCAAACTATCTTGTCTCGTGGACATTCCCAATGATGGATAAATCTACATACTTAACAGATATGTTCCACGGCGGGTTCTCATATTGGGTTTATGCCGTAATGGGTATCTTGTCGGCACTATTCATGTGGAAATTTGTTCCTGAAACCAAGGGTAAGTCACTCGAAGATATGGAAAACCTATTTAAGAAATAGGAAACAAAAAAAAGATTGCCCTGAAACTTTCGTTTCAGGGCAATCTTTTTTGTATATATATTATAGGTTACTTAACCTCTTCAAACTCAACGTCTGTAACATTAGCATCAGATCCCTTCTGTCCAGCTCCAGGATTAGGCGCACCTTGTTGCTGTTGTTCAGCCTCAGGGTTTGCAGCACCTTGATCTTGTTGCTGTGCAGCATAAATATCTTGAGAAGCAGCTTGCCAAGCATCATTAAGCTCTTTTGTTGCAGCCTCAATATCAGCAAGAACAGCACTCTTATGAGCCTCTTTAAGCTTAGTCAAAGCAGTGTCAATTACAGCTCTCTTATCAGCAGGAACTTTATCACCGTACTCAGCCAATTGCTTCTCTGTTGAGAAGATTAAAGAGTCCGCAGCATTAACCTTGTCGATACGCTCACGCTCCTCGTTATCTTTCGCCTCATTTGCTTTCGCCTCATCACGCATACGTTGGATCTCTTGATCTGTCAATCCAGAAGAAGCCTCGATACGAATGTTGTGCTCACGTCCAGTTCCCTTATCTTTTGCAGATACATTTAAGATACCATTTGCATCAATATCAAAAGTTACTTCAATTTGAGGTACTCCACGTTGTGCAGGTGGAAGTCCGTCAAGGTGGAAACGACCAATAGTCTTGTTGTCTCTTGCCAACTGACGCTCTCCTTGTAGGATGTGAATCTCAACTGAAGGCTGGTTATCTGCCGCAGTAGAGAATGTTTCACTCTTACGAGAAGGAATAGTAGTGTTAGAATCAATCAAACGAGTAAATACACCACCCATAGTTTCGATACCTAAGCTAAGAGGAGTAACGTCAAGAAGTAGTACATCCTTAACCTCTCCTGTAAGAACACCTCCTTGGATAGCTGCACCAACTGCAACAACCTCATCTGGATTAACACCCTTAGATGGAGCTTTACCAAAGAAATCTTCAACAACTTTTTGGATTGCAGGAATACGAGTAGATCCACCAACAAGAATAACCTCATCAATTTGACTTGCAGAGAAACCTGAATCTTTAAGAGCTTGACGACAAGGCTCAATTGTAGCACGAATCAAAGTGTCAGCTAACTGCTCAAACTTCGCACGAGTTAATGTAACAACAAGATGTTGTGGAATTCCATCAACTGGCATGATATATGGCAAGTTAATCTCTGTACTAGTAGAACTTGACAACTCAACTTTAGCCTTCTCAGCAGCCTCTTTCAAACGCTGAAGTGCCATTGGGTCTCTTCTAAGATCGATGTTATGTTGGTTTTTGAACTCCTCAGCTAACCAGTCAATAATAACGTGGTCAAAGTCATCACCACCTAGATGTGTATCACCATTTGTTGATTTCACTTCAAATACTCCATCTCCAAGCTCTAGGATAGAGATATCAAAAGTACCACCACCAAGGTCATAAACAGCAATTTTCATATCACTATTTTTCTTGTCTAGTCCATAAGCTAATGCCGAAGCAGTAGGCTCATTGATAATACGACTAACTTTAAGTCCAGCGATTTCACCCGCCTCTTTTGTAGCTTGACGCTGAGAATCAGAGAAATATGCTGGCACAGTAACAACTGCCTCAGTAACCTCTGTTCCTAAGTAATCTTCAGCAGTTTTCTTCATTTTTTGAAGAACCATTGCAGAGATCTCTTGTGCAGTGTATTGACGAGAATCAATATCAACACGAGGAGTATTATTTTCTCCACGAACAACGCTATATGAAACACGCTTAATGTCGTTCTCTACTGCCGAGTAAGTCTCACCCATAAATCTCTTAATAGAGAAAATAGTGTTTCTTGGATTTGTGATTGCTTGACGCTTAGCAGGCTCTCCAACCTTACGCTCGCCATCAGATGTAAATGCTACGATTGATGGAGTCGTACGATGTCCTTCACTGTTTGGAATAACAACTGGCTCATTTCCCTCCATTACTGAAACACATGAGTTTGTTGTACCTAAGTCAATACCAATAATTTTTCCCATAATTTTAATTTTTATATTATTTAGTTTATATTAATTATTTCATTTTTTCAATTAATAAACTCATTTCTGAATTCATGAACTATAAATATCAATCTTTATGCCAACTCAAAATATACGACGTATTATCACAAACAGCCTGCCAAAATTTCTATTTTGTCATACGACCTGCCATATTGACCGACAGCAAAATGACATTATGGAACTTTTATATGCTTTTTTATTTGTAATTAAAAAGTAATTCAGTATCTTTATAGGCGACAACTTTATAGTTAAAACCAATTGCATTAACAAATAAACTCAACATACATCACTCATTAAAAAATACAACACATTAAGAACACTAACTTTACTGAAAACATTTAATATAAAACTAAATATAAGTAAATATATTATTAACCATAAAATTAGTTGATTATGATTATTACATTTAACGAGTTGCGTCGTATCAAGGACAAACTACCAAGTGGTAGCTCGAAACGCATCGCAGAGGAATTAAACATGGATGTTAATACTGTAAGGAATTATTTTGGAAGTCAGCACTTCGATATTGGAGTGCCAATTGGAACTCACTACGAAAAAGGTCCTGACGGTGGAGTGGTAACTCTTAATGACACAATTATTCTTGATTGTGCAATGAAAATCCTAAACGAAAATAGACATTAATTTTTTAAGTTATTAAAAACTGCCCTGAGCGATCAAGCACTGCTAAACGCTAAGGGCAGTTTTGTGAAAAAAAATAAATTATTGAGTTGCACTATCTCTTTTTAGAGTTGAAGTGAGACGAATCTCCCCACTCTCCATAATGAACTCTATCTTCAATTATCTTACTATCGAACGAACGAGGCTTATTATTATATAGATTATAGTTAGCACGTATATTTTCGGGAGATATATTAGGCATTATAATATTTGCACCACACTCAATAGCCTTTATTCTACCCATAGGGTTAATTGCTTGAAGAGCCGTAGATGCTGCAATATTTATCTTAGGCATCAAAATCCTCAAAATAGCTATCATTTTAAGTGATGTTTCAAATCGCCACTGCTCCGACTTTAAAAGATGAGCACTCTCCAAACCAAATGGAGCTCCCTCACTAATAAGATATGGACCCATTCCACACATATCTATATCCATACGCTTCATCCAAAGCAGGTCATCAGCCAAATCCTCAACACTCTGATATGGAAGACCAATCATAACACCCGAACCAACTTGAAATCCGACAGACCTAAGATTTTCAATCGCCATAATACGCTCATCATAGCTATGCTGCGGGTTATTGGGATGTATTTTATTATATAAATCTCTATTCGAACTCTCTATACGTAGCAGATAACGGTGAGCTCCAGCATCAAACCATCGCTGATAGCACTCCAAAGTTTGCTCACCCATTGAGAGCGTAATACCGAGAGTGCCATTAGACAACTTTTTCATCTCTTTTACCAGATGTTCAATGAGAGTAATGTGTCTCTCTGACTTCACCTCTCCACACTGCAACACAACAGATCCGTAATTTGATTCATACGCAAACTTAGCAGCATCTAACACCTGCGTCTCCGTGAGCACATACCGTTCAACCTCTCGGTTACTACTCCGTATGCCACAGTACAAACAATCCTTTGAACATATATTACTATACTCAATCAACCCACGCAGGTAGACACCATCTCCAATAGCACTATTTCTCACCTCAACACCCCTCGCAAATAACCTCTCCATATCTGATGATTGGCTATTGAGCATCTCTATAATATTGTGTTTAGTATACATTATTAAATGTTTTTTTTTATTTTTGCATTTATAATGTAAAGTTAATACTTTTTCATTAGATATTCTCTCTAAATCCACCTAATATACAACGTATTTAAGAGAATAGTCCTATTGATGAGGTGACCGTGCTATCACAGTGAGCACACATTATTCCCTTTTATAATAATATATATATATATTCAATTATGGCCGATTGGTTAGAGAGAACAAACTTACTCCTTGGAGATGAAAAATTAAGTAAACTTTGCAACTCACACGTACTAGTTGTTGGACTAGGAGGCGTTGGTGCTTATGCCGCAGAGATGATCGCCCGCAGTGGTGTTGGCAAGATGACAATTGTAGATGCAGATACTGTATCCGCTAGTAATATCAACCGACAACTCGTAGCTCTTCACTCCACAGTTGGCGAGGTAAAGGCTACAATACTAGAGACGAGACTAAGAGATATAAACCCAAACATTGACCTTATTGTTGTTCAACAGTATCTTAGAGATGAAGAGATCTCAAACCTACTAGACAGTGCAAAATATGACTACGTAGTCGATGCAATAGATACGCTATCACCAAAAGTAAACCTAATAAAAGGGACTCTAGAGAGAGCTATCCCACTAGTTAGCTCAATGGGAGCTGGTGCGAAAACAGACCCTACTCTACTAGAAATTACAGATATCTCGAAGAGTCATCACTGCCCATTGGCACACATGCTAAGAAAACGACTATATAGAATTGGTATTAGAAGTGGATTCCACTCTGTATTCTCGGCTGAACCAGTAAGAGAGGGCTCAATGGTGTTGTGTGACGAAGAGAACAAACAATCTAATGTCGGGACAATATCTTATATGCCAGCAATATTTGGTTGTGCTTGTGCCTCTGTTGTAATCAGAGGTCTATTAAACGAACTATAAATATCTGCTCACTACAATTTTACAACGCAATATGAGCAGAGTCATTAACTAAAAGAGAAAACTATGAAACATAATATTATTTTTTTAGACAAGTACTCTGTCGATAATGTAGACACGAGCGCAATTGAAAAACTAGGAGATTACGTCGAGTACCACTACACCGAAGTCCAAGATATAGTAGATAGATGCAAAGATGCAGATATAATCGTCACGAATAAAACTCCACTCAAAAGGGAGACTCTATCTCAACTACCAAAGTTAAAGTTAGTATGTATTGCAGCCACAGGGATGAACAATATAGATATTGATGCAGCAAAAGAGTTTGGAATTGAGGTTCGCAATGCGGTCAACTACTCAACATCTTCCGTTGCAGAGTCAACAATTTGTGGTGTATTATCTTTAATGAAACAGATAGCATATTATGATGAGTTCGTAAAGAGCGGCAAATACGCCTCTTCATCATATCTCTTTGACTTTGGTCGTTCAACTTGTGAGCTAGATGGAAAACGCTGGGGAATAATAGGTCTTGGAAATATTGGACGTCGAGTTGCTACTCTTGCCGAGGCTTTCGGATGTGAGGTTTGCTACGCCTCAACATCAGGAGCTATCAGAGAGGAGAAAATTAAATGCATATCATTAGAGGAGCTCCTTAAAACTTCAGACGTTATATCAATTCACGCCCCACTAAACGATCAAACTAGAGATCTAATCTCCGAAAGTGAGTTTAAGGCAATGAAACCAAACTGCATTATCATCAATGTAGCTCGTGGCACAATCATCAACGAACAAGCATTGGCCGATGCACTAAACAACGGATCAATTGCAGGTGCATACAGTGACGTATATAGTCGTGAACCTATAAAACGAGACAATCCACTACTTCACATTAATGACCCGAAGAGAATTATATTAACTCCCCACTCCTCATGGTCAACAAAGGAAGCATTATCAAGATTAATTGAGTGTATTACAAAAAATATTATTGACTTCGACAAAACTACTCAGACAAATGATCGTAATTTATAGTCTAGAGTTGCAATACAAATAGAAGTAAGTTAATTTTATATTTACATTATCATTTATTATACCTACATTGTAAACTTACTAACAAAACTCTTAATAGTATTGAAAAACATGTAACCTAAAACTTATATAATGATTGAAAATATTCACAAATTTAAAACAGGGATTCTAGCATCTTCACTTCTAGTTCCAGCAATAGGGGCTCAAGCACAAGTTACCCCAACTTCTGCACCTAATATAATACACATATTAGTTGATGATGTTGGCTACGATGATATAAGCTGCTTTGGCTCTAAGGATATTAAGACTCCAAACCTTGATATTTTAGCTAGCAAGGGTATGCGATTTACGGACTTCTATGCTCCGCACGGAACAAGTACACCATCTCGTGCAACACTTCTTACGGGGCGTTACGCACCTAGAGTTAACAACGGAACGGGATTATATGTTCTATTCCCTAGTTCGACAACAGGCTTAGATCCCAAGCAAGAGGTTACGATTACTCAACTACTCAAGACAAAAGGGTACTCAACAGCACTATTTGGTAAGTGGCATTTGGGTCACCTTCCTCAATTTCTACCCACAGAGTTCGGAATAGACAAATTTGTAGGAATCCCCTACCCTAACGACCATGGACCCGAAAGATTGGGTGGTACAGGAATCAGACCCTCTGGTGTAATAGACCCACCAATACCACTAATAAGGCAGACCGAAGTTGTGAAGGAGTGTGATAATAATGACTTGGGCGAATTACCTCCAATGTTTGTACGTGAATCGTGCCGTTTCATGTATGATGCCGTAAAAAACAAAACTCCATTCTATCTACAATACTCAAATATTGAGACCCACACACCATACTTCATTCCTAGAGGATTTGAAGGAAAGAGTGAAGCTGGTGCTTTTGGAGATGCAGTTGAGTATATGGATGTATGTGTCGGTATCATAATGGATATGGTTAAACGTCTAAAGATAGAGAATAACACAATTATTGTCTTCACTTCAGATAATGGACCATTAATCCACAAAGATACGGAGCTAGAGAAATGCTATGGCAGGTTCGGAGAGACTGACCCAAGTAGAGAACACGTATTACGTGGAGGAAAATATCAAGAGAAATATGATGGAGGTATAAGAGTTCCTTGTATTGTTGTGTGGCCTGGAGTTACCCCCGCAAATAGCGAATGTAACGAACTTGTTGCATCATTCGACCTATTTGACCTATTTGCGCAGGTTGCAGATGTCGAAGTTCCTTCAGATATAGTTATAGATGGACGAGATATTATGCCGCTTATCAAAGGTGAAAAGGGAGCAAAATCTCCTCATAAGGCTATCTACGGATTCGCACCTAAAGGGGGAATTCGAAGTGTGAGATATGACAATTGGAAGCTAGTATATTCAAACGACAAAAACAAACCATTTGAATTATACAACCTCGAAGTAGATTTAGGGGAGAAAAATAATATTGCAGATCAACATCCTGCTATTGTTAAAAAGATTAGCAAGATGGGATATAGCGCAAACAAAGCAATTAAAGAGAATAAAAATATCAACTAGCTATTAGCCAATAGTTCGAATAGCGACTGAGTCCATATATATAGTTATCCTAAGTGTTTTATTACACGAGTTAGAGTAAATAAATGGATTTTAGTAGAAAAGTAAATTAACAATAATCCTATATTTATTGTTAATTTACTTTTTTTTGTCTAATTTTGCGATGTATGTGTTAATATAATTTTTTATTAATACATTAAACTACAACTAATTAAATTCAAATATTAATAACTTTTAATCAATCAAAACCTAAAATGAAAAAAGCACTACACTTATCATTATCAATGATGATGGCGCTCCTAGTATTCGTAGGATGCACACCTGCACAATCAGCAGAGGACAGAGTAATCAAAACAGAAATTCCTGTAAGACCAGCTGGTCAAACAGATGTACTACAATTAACTTGTGCTCCTATCCCTAACGTACGTGTTGCGATAATCGGACTAGGTATGCGTGGACCAGGTGCTGCTCACCGTTTTGCACATATCCCAGGAGTTGAAGTTGTAGCTCTTTGTGACGTATTGGAAAGCAATACAAAAAGAGTTAACGCTTCACTTGTAGCTGCAGGCAAACCTAAAGCTCAAGAGTTTTTTGGCGATACAGCAGTTTGGAGAGAAGTAACAAAACTTCCTAATGTAGACTTAGTTTACGTTGCAACTCCATGGGCTTCTCACGCAACAATGGGTGTTCAAGCTATGAAAGATGGTAAGCACGTAGCAATCGAAGTTCCTGCTGCAATGAACCTTCAAGAGATTTGGGATCTTGTTAACACTTCAGAGGCTACTCGTAAGCACTGTATGCAACTAGAGAACTGTGTATATGATTTCTACGAACTTACAACTCTTAACATGGCTCAACAAGGTCTATTTGGAGAAGTTCTTCACACAGAGGGAGCATATATCCACAACCTAGAGCCTTTCTGGAATAGCTACTGGAACAACTGGAGACTAGAGTACAATATCGAGCACTACGGTGACCTTTATCCTACTCATGGAATCGGACCTGTTTGTCAAGTTCTTAACATGCACAGAGGTGATAAAATGAACACTCTAGTATCTATGCAGACAAAAACTGTATGTATTCCTGAGTTTATCAAAAAAACAACTGGTCGTGATGTATCTAAGGACTTCAGAAATGGAGACCACACAACAACACTTATCAACACTGAAAAAGGTAAGACTATCAACATTCAACACAACGTTGCAACTCCAAGACCATACGATCGTATGTACCAACTAACTGGAACTAAAGGTTTTGCTAACAAATATCCTGTTGAAGGTTATGCTCTTGAGGCTTCTCAAGTTGACTCTACAATCACTAAGAACCACGAGAACCTTAGCGGACATGATTTCGTTTCTGGAGCTGTTAAAGCTGAACTTATGGCTAAATACAAGCACCCAATCGTAAACGCTGAACTAGAGGAAACTGCTAAGAAAGTTGGTGGACACGGTGGTATGGATTATATCATGGATTACAGACTTATCTACTGTCTACAAAACGGTCTTCCATTAGATATGGACGTTTATGACCTTGCTGAGTGGTGTTCACTTATCGAGTTATCTAAAATCTCTATCGAGAATCAATCAGCTCCAGTAGCTGTTCCTGATTTCACTCGTGGAGCTTGGGATAAAGTTGATGGATTGAAGCTTGCACTATAAGCTAAGATCTTAATATTAAGATATATACAAAGGCTCTCTTCTTCGTGAAGAGAGCCTTTTTTATTCTCTATATCCACACCTGTTCCCACTCAAATCGGTAGAGAAAGGTTAAATTACTATATAGACTCAATACGACAGAAAATTTTGTTTTCCTCTTTGAGTTTGCATGAATCAAAATTTATATATAATTTTGTTGGTTGTAAAATGGATTGCAACTACTAGTGTATATAATAAGACTAAAAATAATTTTATGCAATATTGGCAAAAAGAAATTGAGACAATGCCTCACAAAGAGTTAGTTGAATTTCAGCTTAAACGCTTAAAAGAGACTTTGCATTCAGCGATGAACTCGCCCTTCTATAAAAAAGTATTATCGGATAGTAATATATCTATTGAAGATATAGACTCATTAGATGATTTACAAAAAATCCCATTCACAACCAAAGAAGACCTGCGCTCGAATTATCCATTTAACATGGCAGCGATTCCACTACGTCAGTGTACGAGACTACACTCTAGTAGCGGAACAACGGGAGATCCAACTGTTATTCTTCACTCTGCAAAAGATTTAGATCAGTGGGCTAACCAAGTAGCTAGATGTATGTACATGGTTGGTATTAGAGATGAAGATATTTTCCAAAACACTAGTGGTTACGGAATGTTTACTGGCGGATTAGGATTCCAATATGGTGCAGAGAAGTTAGGAGCATTAACTGTTCCTGCCGCAGCTGGAAATAGTAGACGTCAACTAAAATTCATTAAGGATTTTGGCACTACCTGTCTACATATTATACCTAGCTACGCTACACGTTTGGCAGAAGTTATGTCTGACGAGGGTATAGATCCTCGTAAAGACACGAAGCTACACACAATATGTATCGGAGCTGAGCCACATAGCGAAGAGCAGCGCAAAAGAATTGAAGAGCTACTCGGAGTAAAAGCCTACAACTGTTTCGGAATGTCTGAAATGAATGGACCAGGTGTTGCCTTTGAGTGCAAAGAGCAGAATGGACTACATATCTGGGAAGACTACACAATTATTGAGATTATAGATCCAATCACTCTAAAGCCAGTTCCAGATGGAGAGGTCGGAGAGTTAGTTCTTACAACACTTAATAGAGAGGCTATGCCTCTATTGCGCTATCGTACTAGAGACCTAACCTCGATCATACCAGGAGATTGCCCTTGCGGACGTACACACCGTCGACTGGCTCGTTTCCAAGGACGTAGCGACGATATGATTATACTTAAAGGTGTTAATCTATTTCCGATACAAATTGAGACTGTTTTGATGCAATTTAAAGAGCTCGGAAATAACTATCTAATTACAATTGATACCGTAAAAAATAGCGATGAAATGCTTATCGAGGTGGAGTTGAGCGATCTATTTACTGATGATTATGGCGTTTTACAGACATTAAGTAAAACAATTACTCGTCAATTAAAAGATGAACTTCTATTGACTCCTCGTCTTAAATTAGTTGCTAAAGGCTCACTACCTGTTCAAGAGGGCAAGGCAGTTAGAGTTAAAGATCTACGTAAGTTCAATTAATCATACATATAAAATTCAAAGAGGAAAACTACGTTTTTCTCTTTTGAGTTTTCATAACCATTCAAGATATGACAGTCAATCAGATTTCAATATTCCTAGAGAATAAATATGGTAAGTTGAGCGAAATAATGGCTCTAATTACAGATCAAAACATACGTATTATTGCTGCTACTATTGCAGATACATCAGATTATGGTATCCTTCGTATCATTGTTAGTGAGCCACAAAAAGCGTATAAAATTTTAAAAGACAACAATGTTAGTGCCAATCTTACTGAGGTATTTGCACTAACAATAAACTCTCAGACGGATAGTTTATCCCGAGTGATGGAGTCTTTTACAACCGTTGGTTTGAGTATCGAATATATGTACTGCTTCTCACTTAAAGAGAAATCAATTATTATTTTAAGGACTAATAATCAAGACCTTACTCGTGACGTAATTAAACAAAAGAGTCTTGAATCTATTACTGAGAGCGACTTAATCAACTTATAAATTTAATTTATTCCCTGCATATCATAAATAAACCAACAAAAGCATGTATACAGCAATGTTGGGTGATCGCAGCGAATAGAGCTAACCTACTACTTTATGTTTGGAATAAACGACCCCGGAATTTGGATAATCTACCTAATGTCATTTCTTTGCTTAGGCTTTTCAATTTGGTTTGGTATTAAGTACTGGAACCATGATGATAACTCCTCTAAATCAGACAAGCTATGAGCACATTAACACTTGGTATTATAGTAATAATATACATATTTTTAATCGCATATCTAGGTTACTTAGGGTACAAAAAGACAAACAGTGCAAGTGACTATCTTTTAGGTGGAGGTAAAACCAACCCTATTATTATGGCACTTTCGTATGGTGCCACATTTATATCCGCCTCTGCAATTGTAGGTTTTGGAGGTGTTGCTGCAACCTATGGAATGGGTATTCAATGGCTATGTCTTTTGAATATGTTAGTTGGAGTGGTTATTGCGTTCATATTTTTTGGGCGTCGCACTCGCCAACTGGGCGCAAAGTATAGTTCACGAACCTTTGCCCAACTACTGGGAACACACTACGGTTCACGAACCATTCAAGTATTTGTAGCTGTTGTTATATTTATCGGAATGCCAATATACGCCGCAGTCGTTATGAAGGGAGGAGCTGTATTTATTGAACAGATGTTTGATATAGACCTAGACCTCGCACTCCTTCTATTTACGATCATTGTTGCAACGTATGTGATTACTGGAGGTATTAAAGGAGTTATGTATACAGATGCTATGCAGGCAATAATCATGTTTGTTTGTATGCTATTTATGCTATTTTGGTTCTACAACGTTATGGACCTCGGCTTTACAGAGGCAAATGAACAGTTGACTGCAATAGCCCCTCTTGTTCCGGAACATCTGCGAGAATTGGGACACCAAGGATGGACTGCAATGCCGATTACGGGCTCACCTCAATGGTATACCCTCGTAACATCACTTATTCTTGGCGTTGGTATTGGATGTTTAGCCCAGCCACAATTAGTTGTACGTTTTATGATGGTGGAGAGTACAAAACAACTCAATCGTGGAGTACTGATTGGTTGTCTATTCCTAATCGTAACAGTGGGTGCGATATACCATGTTGGCGCACTTTCAAACCTCTTCTTCTTGAAAGCAGATGGAGTTGTTGCCTCAGAATCGGTAAAGGATATGGATAAAATCATACCTTTATTTATCAAACGAGCGATGCCCGATTGGTTTGGAGCAGTATTTATGCTCTGTATTTTATCCGCAAGTATGTCAACGCTAAGTGCACAGTTCCACACTATGGGAGCAGCGTTTGGAGCTGACGCCTTCCCAAAATTAGGAAAGAAAAAATCTCCAAACTCAACAATGGGTGTACGATTCGGAGTGTTGTGTGCAATTGTCCTAAGTTACATGATCTGCTATATATTGAGCGATAGTATCATTGCACGAGGTACTGCCCTATTCATGGGCGTGTGTGCAGCAACGTTCCTGCCAACCTATTTTTGTGCGCTATACTGGAAGCGAGCAACTCGCCAAGGAGCTATAGCAAGTTTGTGGGTTGGTGTACTTACAAGCCTATTAGCTATGGCTTTTATACATAAAGCCGAGGCTGTTCCAATGGGACTTTGCCAGATGATATTTGGACAAGAGGTTCTAATAGATGTCTATCCGTGGTACGCCATTGACCCAATTCTATTTGCACTCCCCCTATCTACACTCACGATTATAGTAGTTAGCTTGAGAACAAAGCCAATAGGAAAATATAATAAAAAAAATAAGTCCTAAATTTATACCGTTTTAACATTTTTGTGATTTAAGGCTGCAAAAAGTAGTTTAAATTGGTATATCTACCTAAAAACAAACTACTTTAGGTGCTAAACAGGTATATTTTTCAAAAAAAAATTATAACTTTGCATTCCGTATATTTTTTGAGTCGAGTTAAATAAAGTAATCAAATATAAAACATAAAATTAATTCAACATGCAGAACAAAGGAGCACTAAAACTACTGGCAATTGTATTTGCGATTGCTTGTGCTTACCAGCTTTCATTTACTTTTGTAACAAAAAGAGTTGAAAGCAAAGCAGCCGAATATGCCGCAGGAAATGCGAATATGGAGGCAAAATACCTAGACTCAATGAGATCTGAGGTAGTTTACAATCTTGGTTTTATCGAATACACCTACAAAGAGTGTCAAGATAAAGAGATCAATTTAGGTCTAGACCTAAAGGGTGGAATGAATGTAACATTAGAGATTTCAGTTGTTGATGTCGTTAAAGCTCTTGCAAACGACAGCAAAGACCCAAATTTCACTCAAGCATTATCTGACGCTGTAAATAAACAAAAAAACAGTACAGCAGATGCAGATTTCATCTCTCTATTCGTTGAGTCATACAAGAAAATATCAGGAGATGCTCCTTTAGCTCAAATCTTTAACACACCAGAGCTAAAAGATCTTGTATCTTCAACAAGTAGCAATGATGAAGTTGTAAAAGTACTTCGCAAACAAGCGGAGAGTGCAATTGAAAACTCATTCAAAGTACTTCGTAATCGTATTGATAGATTTGGCGTAACACAACCAAATATACAACGTTTAGAGAACTCTGATCGTATATTAGTTGAACTTCCTGGAGTTAAAGATCCAGAACGTGTTCGTAAACTTCTTCAAGGAACAGCATCTCTAGAGTTTTGGTCAACATACAATAACCAAGAGGTATATCCTTTCTTGGTGCAGGCTAACGATGTTATCAAAGAGTTAGAGACAGCAAAAAACATCGAAACAACCCCTACTGAAGAGGTTATTGTAGATGAGACAATTGTAGTAGATAGTACTTCAGATGAGAGTATTATTGATCAACTTGAGGTGACTCCAGAGTCAGCAAATCAAGTAGATATGGCGAAGCAATTCCCACTATTCTCTAAATTGACTCCACTAATGTCTGCACAAGGACAAATCGCTCCAGGAGCAGTTGTTGGACGTGCATTAGCAAGTGACACATCAATTATCAATACATACTTCTCATACCCACAAGTTAAAGCTCTTCTACCTAGAGATCTAAAGCTATACTGGGGTATAAAAGCAATGGATGAAAAGAATAATGTATTCGCACTATATGCAATCAAAGCTAATACACGTGATGGTAAAGCACCTTTAGATGGGGGTTCTATTGTCAATGCACAAGAAAACTATGCAGAGAGAGGTTCGTCTGCAGAAGTTAGTATGACAATGAACGCAAGTGGAGCTAGAACTTGGGCTAGACTTACTGCTGACAACGCAAAAGCAGCTCCTAGTGGTGGAAATGTTGCTATTGTTCTTGACGGATATGTATACTCAGCTCCAACTGTAAAAGAGGAGATTACTGGTGGTAGATCATCTATTAGTGGCGACTTTACAATCGTTGAAGCACAAGACCTTGCAAATGTTCTAGAGTCTGGTAAATTACCTGCTCCTGCTAGAATTATTCAAGATATCGTTGTTGGTCCATCATTGGGTCAAGAGTCTATTGATGCGGGTATGATGTCATTTATTATCGCATTCGTATTAGTTCTTCTATACATGTGGTTCTTCTACAGTACTGCTGGTATCGTTGCAAATATCGCGCTTGTTTCTAACGTATTCTTCCTATTTGGAGTACTTGTATCTTTTGGAGCAGTTCTTACTCTTCCTGGTATTGCTGGTATCGTTCTTACAATGGGTATGGCGGTTGACGCAAACGTTATTATATATGAGCGTATTAAAGAGGAGCTTCGAGCTGGAAAAACAGTTAGCCTTGCTATCGCAGATGGTTATAAGAATGCATACTCTGCAATTGTTGATGGTCAGGTAACAACTCTTATTACTGGTATCGTTCTATTCTCATTCGGAACAGGTCCAGTTCAAGGTTTTGCTACAACTCTTATCATCGGTATCCTTACATCAATGTTCTCTGCTGTATTCATCACAAGAATGATTTTTGTTACTCTACTTGATAAAGGAACTAAAATTAAATTCTCAAACAAATACACAGAAAATTTCCTTGGAAAGACTAACATTGACTTTGTTGGACTTAGAAAATATACTTATATAATTTCAGGTGCTCTTATACTTATCTCTATTGCTTCATTTGCATACCAAGGATTAAACTACGGTGTTGAATTCACTGGAGGTAGATCTTATATAGTTGGTTTTGACGCTCCAGTAACTGCGACTAATGTTCGTTCTGCACTAGACGATGCATTTGAAACGGGTGGTGCTAATGAAAGTTTTGAGGTAAAACAATTTGGTAGTGACCAGCAAATGCGTATTGTTACTCAATACAAATATAACGACGATACTGAAGGTGTATCTTCTCAGATTGAGGGAATGATTTACGAAGCATTAATTCCTCTATACATAACAAAAATTAGCGAGCAAGAGTTTGTAACAACGGATAAAAGTCTATTCGGTATTATTTCTTCTGAGAAGGTTGGCGCTAGTGTTGCAAACGACATTAAGATAGCATCGATGATTGCGACTCTATTTAGTTTAATTGCAATTGGTCTATACATCTTCATTAGATTCAAGAAATGGCAATGGGGTATTGGTGGTGTTGTTTCTGTTGCACATGACGCGCTACTTACAATCGGTGTATTCTCAATATTCTACCAGGTTCTTCCATTTAGTCTTGAGGTGAACCAAGCATTCATAGCGGCGATTCTTACTATTATTGGTTACTCAATCAATGATACTGTAATTATCTTCGATAGGATTCGTGAAAACCATGAATTATTCCCTAAACGATCTTTAAAGGTGAATATTAACCATGCAATTAATAGCACACTTGCTCGTACTGTAAATACAGCAGGTTCTACATTCGTAACTCTACTTGCTATCTTCCTATTTGGTGGAGATGTTATTAGAGGATTTGTATTCGCTCTTATGTTTGGTGTTGTTGTTGGAACATTCTCATCTATTTTCGTTGCAACTCCAGTTGCATACGCATTGATGAATAAAAAAGATAGAGGCGAAGAGTAGTAGTTTTATATACTTATTTTCACTCATAAAAAAGGAGATCTAGTTTTACTAGGTCTCCTTTTTTGTATTTAATATATATTGAGAATACTTTAGTATCTATCATTACTACAAGCAGTGTTGCAATATTTATACAGAGCTTTCTTGGCAATTAAATACGCAAGAGCATCAACTACATCCAAAGAGGTGCTATAAGCAAGAAAAGGGGGTATTTAATGGGGAGTTTGGCATGACATTACATGACGCAGGGAACTGCCCTCGGCGACAAACTTTATAAAGTTTGACCAAATTTTTAATGAGGAGTTTGGGGATGACATTACGTGACGCAGGGAACTGCCCTCGGCGACAACCTTTAT